>NZ_JBEUMS010000016.1:0-174626 GCF_040543805.1 Arcicella rosea | reverse complement strand
GATTTTTTGAAATATACAGCTCAACAAATTAAATTTGATTTGATAAAGAATCATCCTGCTGTTTTACCTCATTTTGAAGTGAATCTAAAAGACAGGCAATATCAATTTTGGGAAAGAAATCCTTTGAGTATAGATTTATATTCACGAAAAGTTATAGAACAAAAGCTATCCTATATTCATGCTAATCCGTTGAAAGGAAAATGGTTGTTAGCAAATAGCCCTGATAAATATTGGTTTTCCTCTTATCGTTTTTATGAAACGAATATTGATGAGTTTGGTTTCTTAACTCATTACCTTGAGGATTGTTAATTGGCGAGTTGCTGACGCAAGGCTTGTTGGTGAAAAACACCAACAAGGGCGAAAGGAGCAGGAATTTCTGCAACCAAGATTGATGAATTCGTTTCGGCTTGTTGAAAGCCACTAAAGCCAACCCCTTTTGCAAAATTTGGCGGAGGAACTAATGCTATTTTTGTGGCTGAAATGAAAATATGTTCAGTACCAAGCTTGTTGTTAATAGAACGTTTTTGAGCAAATGTTTCTAAAGTAAAGAAACATAAAAAAAGGAAAAGCAATTTTTTCATTGGAGTGTAAATTCGTTAAAAGATTATTGTGATAAAATATTTCCAATATACAAGCTTCACGCAAACAAACCCAATCCCTTAAATTTTTATAGGTATTCTTTTTCAAAACCGCTAAATTTGCAACTCTTTAGCAATTCGGCTGTATTTATGTTGTTTTTAGAAATTAGCCGACAAACAACCAACAATCTGTTTCATCATGATTCATTTCTTCGGGAGTCACTCCAGCACAGTTTATGCCGTGCAAACGCATGCCATTCTTTCAGATGAAGATATTCAAAAACTCTTTTGGCTTTTCAATAGTAAAATCGACCATACTTTTACCCTTGTAAACCAAGAAAATGCTACTTTGGAAGCTGTTTTTGTAGGTCCACGTGCAGCCATGATTACGCCGTGGAGTACCAATGCTGTTGAAATTACCCAAAATATGGGTATTCAAGGAATTGTTCGTATTGAGGAATTTACGGCAGTAGCGGAGGATTTTACTGATTTCGACCCGATGCTTTCGCAAAAATATACGCAATTACATCAAGGAATTTATACTATTAAAATTGAGCCTGAGCCAATTCTTGAAATTGATGACATTGCCGCTTATAACAAAGAACAAGGTCTTGCATTGAGCGAAGAAGAAGTTGGCTATTTGAATGGTTTGGCAGCAAATTTAGGTCGTAAATTGACTGACTCAGAAGTGTTTGGGTTCTCTCAAGTAAACTCAGAACACTGTCGCCACAAAATCTTCAATGGTACTTTTGTGATTGATGGTGAGGCAAAACCAAGTTCATTATTTAAACTTATCAAGAAAACTTCTGAAACGAATCCGAACGACATCGTTTCTGCTTATAAAGATAACGTTGCCTTTATCAAAGGCCCACGTGTTACACAATTTGCTCCAAAATCTGCCGACAAGCCAGATTTTTATGCAGAAAAAGAATTTGATTCAGTGATTTCTGTAAAAGCTGAAACACATAATTTCCCAACAACAGTAGAGCCTTTCAACGGTGCTGCAACAGGTTCTGGTGGTGAAATCCGTGACCGTTTGGCTGGTGGACAAGGTTCATTACCTTTGGCGGGTACGGCGGTTTATATGACTTCGTACTCTCGTTTAGAAGAAAATCGTCCTTGGGAAAAAGCCGTTAACGAGCGTGATTGGTTGTACCAAACACCGATGGATATTTTGATTAAAGCTTCAAACGGTGCTTCTGATTTTGGTAATAAATTCGGTCAGCCATTAATTACGGGTTCTGTTCTTACTTTTGAACACGAAGAAGAGTCTCGCAAATTAGGTTTCGATAAAGTAATCATGTTGGCTGGTGGTATTGGTTATGGCAAAGAAAGCCAAGCTAAAAAACAAAAGCCAACAGTAGGAGATAAAGTAGTAGTGCTTGGTGGTGAAAACTACCGCATTGGTATGGGTGGAGCAGCGGTTTCTTCGGCTGATACTGGAGCTTTTGGTTCAGGTATCGAGTTGAACGCTATCCAACGTTCAAACCCAGAAATGCAAAAACGTGCTGCCAATGCGATTAGAGGTTTAGTAGAATCAGACCATAATCCAATCGTTTCTATCCATGACCACGGTGCAGGTGGACACTTGAACTGTTTGTCGGAATTGGTAGAAGAAACAGGTGGTTTGATTGATTTAGATAAATTGCCAGTAGGCGACCCTACGCTTTCAGCTAAAGAAATTATCGGTAACGAATCACAAGAACGTATGGGCTTAGTGATTGGTGAAAAAGATTTAGAAACACTTCAACGTGTTGCAGAACGTGAGCGTTCGCCAATGTACACCGTGGGAGATATTACTGGAAATAACCGCTTTACTTTCGAATCGAAATCTACGGGTGCTAAACCAATGGATTTTGCGATTTCAGAAATGTTCGGAAGTTCTCCTAAAATTGTGATGGAAGACAAAACCATTGAGCGTAACTACGCAGGTTTGTCTTATTCAGAAGCCGAAATTCCAACATATTTAGAACAAGTATTACAATTAGAAGCCGTAGCTTGTAAAGATTGGTTAACCAACAAAGTTGACCGTTGCGTAGGCGGACGAGTAGCCAAACAGCAATGTGCAGGACCATTGCAATTACCTTTGAACAACGTAGGCGTAATGGCTTTAGATTTCAAAGGGAAAGACGGTATCGCTACTTCAATCGGGCATTCGCCAGTAGCAGCTATCGTTGACCCAGCGGCTGGTTCACGTACTGCCATTGCGGAGGCGCTTTCAAACATCGTTTTTGCTCCTTTGAAAGACGGTTTAAAATCGGTTTCGCTTTCTGCCAACTGGATGTGGGCTTGTAAAAATGCAGGCGAAGACGCACGTTTGTACGAAGCCGTACAGGCTTGTTCGGATTTTGCTATCGAATTGGGCATCAATATTCCAACAGGAAAAGATTCGCTTTCGATGAAACAAAAATATCCAAACGATGAAGTAATTGCTCCGGGAACTGTAATTATCTCGGCAGGGGCTCATTGTTCGGACATCAATAAAGTAGTTGAGCCAGTGCTACAACGCAATGGCGGAGCGATTTACTATTTGAACTTATCGAAAGATAGCTTCAAATTGGGCGGTAGTTCATTTGCTCAAATCTTGAACAAAGTAGGAAAGGAAGTACCAACGATTCAAGATGCGGCGTATTTTAAAACGGCATTTGATACTTTCCAAGATTTAATCAAAGCAGGCAAAATCGAAGCAGGTCACGACATCGGAAGCGGTGGTTTGATTACTACTTTATTAGAAATGTGTTTTGCTGATGTAAATCTTGGAGCAAATATTGACCTTTCAGGTTTAGGCGAAACTGATACCGTAAAAGCATTATTCAACGAAAACATTGCCTTGGTATTCCAAGCGGATGCTTCGGTAGAAGCGGTTTTTTCAGCAAACAATATTACTATCGTTAAAATTGGTGAAGTAGTAGAAGGTAATACGCTTTCGGTAAAAAACAAGGCTACTTCGTTTGATTTTGCTGTGGCAGAATTAAGAGATGTTTGGTTCAAAACTTCTTTCTTGTTAGATTCAAAACAATCGAAAAACGGAACGGCTTTAGCACGTTATAGCAATTACAAAAATCAGCCATTAAGCTATACTTTCCCTTCACATTTTACTGGAAAATTAACGGATAACAGCACGCTTGCGGTGCGTCCGAAAGCGGCGATTATTCGTGAAAAAGGCTCAAACTCAGAGCGTGAAATGGCGAATGCCATGTATTTGGCAGGTTTTGATGTAAAAGACGTGCACATGACCGACCTAATTGCTGGTCGTGAAACTTTGGAAGACATTCAGTTTATTGGTGCAGTTGGTGGCTTCTCAAACTCTGACGTATTAGGTTCGGCGAAAGGTTGGGCAGGAGCATTCTTGTACAACGAAAAAGCCAATGCTGCTATCAAAAAATTCTTTGCTCGTGAAGATACGCTTTCGGTAGGGATTTGTAATGGTTGTCAGTTATTTATGGAATTGGAATTGATTAATCCAGACCACGAAGTACATGGCAAAATGCACCACAACGAATCGCATAAGCACGAAAGTATCTTTACTTCGGTGACTATCCGGCAAAACAACTCAGTAATGCTTTCTACTTTAGAAGGCACTACATTAGGGGTTTGGGTATCGCACGGAGAAGGAAAATTTGTGTTGCCTTACGGAGAAGAAAAATACAGCATTGTAGGCAAATACGGTTACGAAGCCTATCCAGCCAATCCAAACGGTTCGGATTTCAACACCGCCATGATGTGTGATGCCACAGGTCGCCATTTAGTAACCATGCCACACATCGAGCGTTCGACCTTCCCTTGGAACTGGGCAAACTACCCAGCCAACCGCAAAAACGACGAAGTAAGCCCTTGGTTAGAAGCATTTGTAAATGCAAGGATTTGGATTGAGGAGAAGAATAAGTAGAAAAGTAAATAGAAATAGGAAGCCCTAAGGCTTCCTATTTCTATTTACTCAATATTTCTATCTAAATTTTCGTCTCATTCCACGGCTACCCAATCCTAATCTGTATTTGTATAGAAAAGCAAAAGTATATTTTGTGTCTTGTCCCATAGGTATCTTACGAACAATACCGTTAATAATTAATAATTCTTCTAATTCTTTCAGTGTTTCTATTAATGTATTCTTTTCTTTTGCTTTCGATAGTAAACTCTGAAAATCTCTGTTCCAAAACTCATAGTATCTATACTCAGGTGTGTCATCAATAAATTCAAATATTGCTCTCAAACTTTCATTTCCTCTTTCTATTACTAAATCTTCAAAATGCTTATTCACGGCACCTTTACGTACATTTTTATTTGTATAGTATTTACTTGGAAGAACAGCAGAATTGTCTTTGGGTTGATCTTTAAAAAACTCATCAATTGATAATTTTAGTAAATCAATAAATGGTCTAAGGCTTATTGTTTCATCTGCATTCATCACATTTTTATAAAGCCAATCATAAGATTCTCCATGAGCTTTTATATCGGGATATCTACCAAAGAAAACCCAACAAAGTTTTCGTAATGTAAACTCATCAAAATCTTTCTGGTTTTCAGTTTTAAAATCTGAATGAAATGAGTCTATCCAAGTTGTAGCATCATCAGATTCCGATTCAAAATCATAAAATTTAACAGTAGAAATAAATTCACTTTTGGCAAAAATTCTTACAAGATTGAAAAAATAATTAAAAATTTCCTCTTTTTTCCACTCTATTGAAATTGTTTTATTTACAAGTGCTTGACTATTATTTAATCCTACAATTCTTTTAAACAAATCCGTTCTAACAAATAACTTCGAATGAATTCTTTTGAAATTAGAGTACTCCCAAAAATTGATTAATGAAGCCATTTGGTATTTCCAATCAATAGGTTCAACCATTAAGTCTAAATTGTCATAAATGGCAATTATATCTATTTGCTTTGAGTTTAATAACGAATCTATGGATTCTAATTCTTTTTCGACGAGTATAATATTTTCTATATCTGAGATAAATAATATCATCTCTTTCATCTCTGTATCATTATTCTTAATCGAAAAGTTTATAGGAACCTTAGTCTTAAAATTAATTTGTTCTGCTATCTCTCCTTTTGAAATTTCATCCACTATTGCTTTCCATGTGTACACTTTCCAGAACTTTCTGTAGAAATCATTTTCACCTATTTTCTCTATTAAATCCTTAAAACTACTAAATCCTGAAGTACTTATAAAATAATTATGTGTTTTATCAACAAGATGAAGAAAATGTATGTTTAAATGTTTCTTTTGAGCCAGTTCTTTTAATCTATTTACAATATTTTCATTTTTTAGAGCTTGAAAAAGATATGATTTCCCTGTTCCTTTACTACCTGTTATTAGGAATTTTTGAAAATTAAAAATATCTTTCATTGATTCTCTGTAGAAGAATTTCCCTTTGATGAAATCCCCATTAAAATCTATTTCTCCATTATCAGCATAGAGGTCAGGCCAATTATCTCTAAGCTTAGTAAGAATTTGGCTTTGACATTCATTAAATGAATTTAACTGCTCTTCAATTTGATACTTATCTATTAATTGAGGTGAATATATTTCACTCGATGCTTTCTCGTTTTTAAACTCATTAATGAAGGAATTTAGTTTTTTTGCAATTTCAGGCTCTCCAATTCTTTCTCGGTCTATTTGTTTAAGCCAATTCTCTCTTATTTCCATACTCGTTCCTAATAAAGCTAGTTCAGGCTCGTATGGGAAATAAAAGTATTCAGGAATTAACAAACCATCTTCACTACTCAATGAATTAGTGGAGATATAATCATCAACTCTTGATTTGAAGTCCTCAAAAAGTGTCGGTGTTGAAAATGAATTTACAATAATTGTTCTAAAGTCGCTTTTAGTTTTATTTTCACTAATGTATTTGACGTTATCTATGAAATGATAAATACCGGGTAAATTTTGTACACTATTACTAAAAAAACCAACGATATGGGTTGCTAATTTAAATCCAGTTATTCCTAAAATATCAGTAAAACCGGTTCTACTGTCTATAAAAATCACATCTGGGTTGATTTGGTTAATAATAGTCTTTATAATTGCTTCAAACTTACTTATTATGTATTCTGTTGAAGAGAAATCTAAACGAGATAATCCTTCTAAATAATGATTCAAATCCGTAGAAAATTCTTCATTATCTAAGTTTTGAATACTTAAATTACCTGCTGGAATGATTCTAATTTCTCCATCTTTTGAGAATTCTTTTGATACCTCCCATGAATAATTATTTAGATTTAAGTTACTTTCAATCTCAGAGTCAAAAAAGTATTCTAATAACCCATTTTGATTTCTTGGAGCTCCAGGGTTTTCAAGGAAAAAATTAGAAAATCCTGGCGCTTCAAAGTCACAATCAATAATTACTACTTTTTTTTGATAGTGTCTTGCTAAATAGGTAGATGTAAGCATTAAATTAGTTGACCTACCCATTCCACCCTTATAGCTATAATATGTAATTATTGGTATTTCAGAGTTAAAGTTTGATACAGGATCTAACAAATTCGTTAATTTTCGTCTTGATTTTTTATAACTAACAATTTCATCATTGCTTTGGAATAGGTCACTGTAGTAATAGTCCTCAGATATTTCTGTTAGCGATAAATTAGAATACTCAAACTGTGGTTCTCCAATCTCTTCTTTGTTAACTTTTTGGGATGATACAGTTATTACATTTATCTGGTTTCGTTGGTCAATTTCTATCAAAAATTTAAGAATAATACCACCACTTTTTAGTGATTGCAATTTTCTTAATAATGTATCAAATATGTTTAAAATCTGTATCATATAAAATTTTATTTAAAGTTTTTGAATGAAGGTAGTTTACTTTCTCGAATGAAAGTGAGACACTATTTTTTCTAATGTTTCTACAAACATTCTAATATTGCCTTCATTAAGGTCTATATACTGTCTGCTCATAGCTAAACTGTAACGAATTTGAACATCCCATGACTTAACAAGTTTATTAAAAATGACATTTTGCTTGTTACCAAAGTAGGGGATATCTTGATTAAACGTAACACCATTATTTGAACATAGAGTGTTGAGATTATCAAAATTGTGAATTCTCCATTTTTTTCTAAAACTATCATCGAGAAAAGTATTAATATCATCACTTTCGTTCAATTCTTGTTTTAATTTAAATGCTTCAAAGAACGCAAATTTATAACTAAATTCAACTATATACCCTCCAAGGTAAAAAACCTTATGAAGGATTTCTTTTTTCTGTAATTCATTACAATTTTCTAAAATGTCTAACAATTGTTTGCATACGTTGAGATTCCGATAACTTGCAGTCCTAAAATCCAAATAGTTTAAATATGCCATAGTGCAAATGTGAAATAATATGCTTTTCTATAAAATGATTCAAAGGTTAGGCTACAGTTACGGTAGCAAACGATAAAAGTAAATATTCTTAACATTAAAAAGACTGTTTCTGTGATATTTTTCACTATTTTAACAACAATCATATAATTTTACAATTTAATGCTTAATCAAGCCTCTTTCTTAAAGTTTATACTTTAAGAAACGTAATTAAGTGAAAGACTTAAAGCCCGTCGTTTGTCGATGGGCTTTTTAATTTAATGCTTTCACTTCTTTTTCATAAAGTAGATTGACGAGTATCTAATTGATTCAATCGAGCATTAAAACGATACTCACGAGCATCTAATTGATTCAATCAAGCATTAAAACGATACTCACGAGCATCTAATAGATTCATTCAAGCATTAAAACAATACTCACAAGTATCTAATTTATTCCTTCGAGTCTTAAAACAATGCTCACGAGCATCTAATTAATTCATTTGAGTAATAAAACAATGCTCACGAGTATTGAATTGATTCATTCAAGTATTAAAATGATGCTCTTGCTACTTCATCACCACCCCACCTGACCCTTCCTCCGAAGGAATTAATTGAAATATATTTCTTGGAAAAAGTCCTGCTTCGTTGCGATGCGAGACATACAAAATGGTACTTTCGCTTTCGTTGGCAATTTTATTGATTAATGAAATGACAAGCGAGGCATTGTGGTCATCTAAACCGGCGATGGCTTCGTCTAAAATCAACAAAGGCGGATGTTTTACCATTGCTCTGGCTATCAAAGCCATGCGTTGTTGCCCTGTCGAAAGCATAAAAAATGGCTTTTTACTGAGCTTGTCCATCTCAATTAAAGTAAGCCATTGTTTGGCTAATTTAATTTGTAAATCAGAAGGTTTATTGTACAAACCAATAGAATCATAAAAGCCAGACATTAGCATTTGTTCTAAAGTATGGCTTGCGGTAAATAAATCTGTCATGGCAGGCGTAACATAGCCGATATTATTTTTAATAGACCAAACCGTTTCTCCAGTACCTTTTCTTCTGCCAAAAAGAGTTAAATCCTGCCCATATCCTTTGGGATTATCGCCCGTAATCATCGACAGCATGGTGGTTTTCCCAGAACCATTTGGCCCGACTAAATGCCAAAATTCATTTTTATGGATTGTCCAAGTAATGTCTTTTAAGATATGTTTTTCGCCATAACTTACATTTACTTTATTGAATTTAATCAACTCAGGACTGGCTAAATCATAATGCTTGATAGGAGGAGGGATTTCTCCTGAAAAAGAGGAAGTTTGATTTTTTCTGTAATTTTCAAGAAAAATTTGAAGGTCTTCGTGTACAACTAATTGGTTATTTTTTTCGATACTTACAACATTACTGATGAAAGACAATAAGTCTCTTTCACGATTGATTAGCTGAATTAATGAAGTATGTGTACCAATTTCATGGAGCATTGCTAATAAAGAAGCCTGAGCCGCCACATCCAAATTATCAAAAGGATTATCCAAAATCAAGTAATCGGGCTTTTGTGCAACCAAGTAATACAACAAAGCTTTTTTCTGTTCTCCGCTCGACATCGACTTCAAACTTCTGTCAAGATGTTTGGTTACAGCCGTAAATCCATGACGATTTTCTTCATCAATAAAATCATTGACCGTCAGGCTTGAAAATAACAAACCGTTTGACTTGTTTAAAACTTCAAAAATTCCCGTAGCTTTCTGAGATAGCAATTGTTGAATAAATACTTGTTTGTTGGCACTGTTTGATAAGAATATTGCCCAATGTTTGGTGTTTTTCATAAAATAAACCGCTTGATTTTGAATATTTCTGCAAGATTAAAGGCCTTTATATTTAGGAGAAATAAAAAACTCCTCAAAAGCATTGCTAATGAGGAGTTTTTTGAATGTTAATTTGAAGTTTTGAAGGATAATTTAACTCATAATTCAAAACTCAAAATTCAGAATTGATATTACATCATTCCACCCATTCCGCCGCCACCACCGTGTGCGTGTGGAGCTTCAGCAGCTGGTTTGTCAGCAATAACACATTCAGTAGTCAATAATAAACCTGCGATAGAAGCAGCGTTTTCTAATGCTAAACGAGTTACTTTAGTTGGGTCGATGATACCCGCAGCAATCATGTCTTCGTATTTGTCTTCACGAGCGTTATAACCGAAGTCACCTTCGCCAGCTTTAACAGCGTTAACAACTACAGAACCTTCACCACCAGCGTTAGCAACGATAGTTCTCAATGGAGATTCAATTGCTTGACGGATAATGTTGATACCAGTTGTTTGGTCTTCGTTGTCGCCAGTTAAACCGTCTAATGCTTTGATAGCACGGATTAAAGCAACACCACCACCAGCTACGATACCTTCTTCAACAGCGGCACGTGTAGCGTGAAGAGCATCGTCAACACGGTCTTTCTTTTCTTTCATTTCTACTTCAGTAGCAGCACCGATGTAAAGAATAGCAACACCACCTGACAATTTAGCCAAACGTTCTTGCAATTTCTCACGGTCGTAATCAGAAGTAGTATTTTCGATTTGTGCTTTGATTTGGTTAACACGAGCTTCGATACCATCTTTAGCACCAACTCCGTTTACAACAGTAGTGTTGTCTTTGTCGATGATGATTTTTTCAGCTTGTCCTAAATATTCAATAGTAGCATTTTCTAATTTGAAACCACGTTCTTCAGAAATTACAGTACCACCTGTTAATACTGCGATGTCTTCTAACATAGCTTTACGACGGTCACCGAAACCTGGAGCTTTAACAGCAGCAACTTTCAATGCACCACGGATTTTGTTAACTACTAAAGTAGCCAAAGCTTCTCCGTCAACATCTTCAGCAATGATTAACAAAGGACGACCAGTTTGAGCAACGCCTTCTAATACTGGTAATAATTCTTTCATTGAAGATACTTTCTTCTCAGAAATCAAGATGAACGGACGCTCTAATTCAGCTTCCATTTTCTCAGTATTCGTTACGAAGTATGGAGATAAATATCCACGGTCGAACTGCATACCTTCTACTGTTTTAACTTCAGTTTCAGTACCACGAGCTTCTTCAACAGTGATTACACCTTCACGACCAACTTTGTCCATCGCATCAGCAATCATTGTACCGATTGTAGCATCCGAGTTAGCAGAGATAGTAGCAACTTGAGCAATTTGTTGTGAAGTTTCGATTGCTTTAGATTGAGATTTCAACGAAGCAACAACAGCACCAACTGCTTTGTCAACACCACGTTTCAAATCCATTGGGTTAGCACCCGCAGCAACGTTTTTAGAACCGATAGTGTAAATAGCTTGTGCTAATACAGTTGCAGTAGTAGTACCATCACCAGCTTGGTCAGCAGTTTTAGAAGCAACTTCTTTTACTAACTGAGCACCCATATTTTCAACAGCGTCTTCTAATTCGATTTCTTTCGCTACTGAAACACCATCTTTAGTGATTGAAGGTGATCCAAATTTCTTGTCAATAATTACGTTACGACCTTTTGGTCCTAAAGTTACTTTAACAGCGTTAGCTAAAGTATCGACGCCTTTTTTCAGTTTGTCTCTTGCGTCTGTGTCAAAAAATAATTCTTTTGCCATTTTTTTTAATTTGAAAATTTGAAGATTTGAGGATTTGAAAATGTATATATATTATACATCTAACTTTTCCAAAACTCTATTTTTTTGTTTTACTATATTAGCGTAAACTCAAAGCTTACAGCTTATAGCTTAAAGCCACAATTAAAGAATTGCGAAAATATCGCTTTCACGCATGATAAGGTAATCTTTACCTTCTACTGCAATTTCAGTTCCTGAGTATTTACCGTATAAAACAGTGTCGCCAACTGCAACTGTCAATGGTTCATCTTTTTTACCAGAACCAACTGCTACTACAATTCCTCTTTGTGGTTTTTCTTTAGCAGTGTCAGGAATGATAATCCCAAATGATGTTTTTTCTTCTGCGGCTGCTGGTTCTACCAGAACTCTGTCAGCCAAAGGCTTGATACTAACTGTTGACATTGTTTTTTTGATAAGTTATTTTTTGTATTTGATTTTTTAGGTAATTGTTGAAATGCGATTTGATTTTTGTAAATACGTTTCAAAAAAACCAAACGAATGCTGCATACAACATTGCAATTTCATCATATTTTATGCCATTGTCTGAAAAACGGTAAAATTGTCAGGTTTTGATATAAAATAGAAATCTATGATTAGACGCTAATAACTATTTGACAGACTTTAAAATACTTTTCAGAAATCTTGGCATTTTCGTGGAAATCATTAATTTTATTATTCTAAAGCGAAAGCGAATGCTTTTAAGTTTAGTATGTTTTTAAATAATAATCCTTCACTAAATGATGTCGCCTATGAAAAGCTTAGAGAAAGATTGGCTAACCACTGGACTCATTGATTTTGAGTACAAGAAATATGTGTTACTGGCATATTTGCAACAGGTTAAAAGTAATTTTAAAAGTAAGAAGTTATATCCTGACTTACGAGATTTGCAGTATCATTACGATTATTCTATGTATTTCAAGGATGGTATTAACCAGATGAGTGTTCAGTTTCCCAAAAGAATCAGAGGAGTAAATCCTGAAAGTTTGGATGTTGAATATGAATTTTCAAATCAGCCTCAAAGTGAGTATTTATCTGAGATTGAATCAATCATGGAATATGCCTTACCAAGATTTAAAAATGCTTTGCACGAAGGCGAGCAAATTGTAGAAGAAGTACAAAAGGATATTCATATTGCGCCGATTGGGATTTTACCACTTTACAAAAATGATGGTTACTTGTTATTGCATGAACCCATTATTCATGAAACAAGGGTTTATCAGTACAATCTTACAATTTTTGAAAACAAGCATGAACGATTGCGAGGCTTAAAAACCTTTTATGTAGAGACCATTAAAAAAAGTGCCTTGAGTACTTTCGAGAACATTAAAATAGATTTAGTAAAACGTTATAAACATCTTCCTAATCCTGCTACTTATTTGGTAGAATCAAAATATGTTTTGCCATTGGAAGAAACCTTTTTGCCAATCGCTAAAAAGAAAGTAGTAGAAGTTGTAACGAATTGAGAAAATATGAGTAAATCCAAATTTTAAAATCATTAAAAAAGCGGTAGAAAAACTAATTTCGACCGCTTTTTTATGATTGAGGGAAAACGAATTCCTACTGTTTGAGCGAAGCGAGGCGGTTCGTCGCTGCGATTAGGAATTCTTGATTTTCTTTTGCGGTCCGCCGCTGCGGTTACTTTTCTTTCATCAAGGAAAGAAAAGTAAGGTCTTACTATAGTGAAATATCATTTTTAGATACAAGTCTAATCAATTTTGTAACTACTTATTAGTTAATATCTAAATCTTACTCCTTCAAAATCAAAAAGAATAATCTCCGTTCCATTTTTCTTTTTCAAGATAATCTTTTCAGGTTCTTGTTGATTTACTCTTTGAATAATTTGCGAGTTTTTAGGCAAATAAAAATTAGTAAGTTGAGCATCTACCACTGAATAGGAAGGAATATCTTTTCCGCCCGGCGTAGTATCTTGATGATTAGAATACAATACAGTATCGCCTTCAGCATAATTTTGTACAATTTTATTTGCCACTAATTGATATGGATTGTTTTTGCGTGGTTCTGCAAAACTCATAAAATATCTTGGTGGATTATCCTGCCAAATATTTTGGATGATACCCGTCAATAAGTAACACTGTACGCAACAGATTGCCAATAAAATATATTTTACATTCGATTTCAAATGCCAAATTTCTCTGATTAATAAAGCCACTAAGATAATGCCGAAAGAGTAGGAGTAACCAACATATCTTGGCATAATTCTGAAAGTATTACCATCTTGCCAAGAGAAAAATATCAAGAAAACAAAAGGTAAAACAACTAAAGAGACAAGAAATAAGATTAGGTTATTCCCTTCCTTTTTTCTATTCTTCCAAATAAGATTTATCAAGATAAATACCAATACAATATTTAGTCCTAACACCAAAAATTGCCCTTTGGCAACAGTACAGAAAACTAAAATTGCAATCGCCATTGAAGTACAGAGCGCCATTTTAAGCTTTTCAGATTTTATCAGGATGAATCCTAAGATTCCTGTCAATGAAGCCGCAATGGTTAATAAAGTGTTTCTTAAACCTGTTAACTGAAGATAAAGCCCTTCGCTACTGATAAAAGCACAAGAAATTACATGACGAATTTGTCTGGTAATATTCTTTACTGTAGCTACAGAAAGGTATTCATCGGGTGAATTTTGAGCGAGATAATTATAGGTTTTTACACTGTTCTGCACATAATCGAACAGCCATTTTCCTCCGTCTGACTTTAACCAAAGTATTACGCCAATCAAAGGAATAATCATTGATAAGCTGAGTCCAATCCAAGTACGTAAAACTCTTACATGCAAGAGTACATACAAACCATGAATAAAGAATAATGGGAAAGTAGAAAAATGGCAAAGCTCACAAGCTAATACTGTTAAGCCATAAAGTAAGTAATGTCCAACAGGTTTTTCGGCTTTTTCTTCTTTCTTGACAATCAATAACAAAAGATGTGTTGCTAAAATTGAAAGGAAATATAGTAAAGCATAATTACGAGCTACCTGCGAATAATTGATGTAAAAAGGAGAAATAGCCGCTAAGAAAGATGCTAAAAGTGCTAGTCTGACAGATTGAAAATGTGTTTTGACGAAAACGAAGATGACGAGAATCGTCAATAAATTAAATATCAGCGACGGAAATCTCAAACTTTGGTCAGATACACCAAAGGCACTTGTCCAGTAATGCAATGAATAAGTATAAAGTGCGCCATTGCCTGTATCTAAGCGAGCAATGGAATCAAAGAAATCGTGATAATCCTTTTCAGACCAAAATTCTTGAGGCGTAAAATAAGGATTTTTAGGTTTGCGAACAGAGTCTTTCTGATTGTTCCCTTCATAGCTTGTAAACTGACTTACAAAGAGAGAATACTTTTCATCACCGGCCAACCCGTGTTCGCCGATGTTATGAAAGCGTAAAAAAAAAGCAAGCATTAGTATGCTTGCTAAAATTAAGTATTGATATTTTTTCATTAAGTCTCGCATGAACTATCTTAACTAAAATGGCTATTCTAATTAATTTAATTGTAAAATACGTCTTGAATAGACGATATTCCGAAAACTATTTAATGTGATAAACCTTATTTTTTTGAAGTATCAGTAGGATTTGTTCCTAATGCTGGCGCTGCAGCTGGAATACCTGCTTTTTTAGAAGCTGCCTCTGTATTTACTGATTTGAATGCCTCTGTACTTTCGCTTGGTGTGATAAACTTAGTAGCTAAAACTAATAAAGCGATAGTAATTGCACCTCCCCAAGTAATTTGTTCTAAAAGGTCTCCTGTACGTTGAACACCAAACATTTGGCTTGCACCAGCCGTTCCGAATTCTCCTGATAAACCACCACCTTTAGGATTTTGAACTAATACTACAAAAACTAATAACACTGCAATGATGCAAATAACTACGATAATTGCTCCGAACATCTTTTATTTAATTTGAAAATTTGAAAATGAAATTCTAATATTTTTAAACTCACTGAAACGAGCTGACAAGTCCTTAAATAATAATGGTAAATTTAAAATTCTGATAGCTCTTGAATTTTGCTTGCAAAGTACGCCTTTTTTTCTGGGAATTTCAAAATTAATTTCTCATAAACTCCTATTGCTTTCTCTTTCCTTCCTTGCATCGTAAGGATTTTAGCATAGCTTTCCGTCACAATTCCTTTGTCTAATTTACCGCTATTCAATGATAAATCTTCTTGTTTTCCCATTGCTTCGAGCTGGCTTTTACTACTTCTGATTAAGCCGGGGTCTTTCAATAAAAAGTTTTCAATGATGGTATTTTGCAATTGCTGTTTCTGAGCTATTTCATTCAACAACATATCTTCTGCCACGGTTGAATAACTCAAGAATTCTTTATCCGATAATACTTCTTGCTGATACTCTTGTTGTTTGCGTTTGTCTTCATCTTCTTTGGCTTCTAAGATTGTTTCTAGCTTTCTTAAGAAATCAGAATCGAATTTTGCAGTTGTAGATATGTTCGAGTGGTTTGTAAAAGTACCATTCATGATTCTACGCAGGGCATTTCTGCTTAATGAATAAGCGGCAGCTTTACGTAATTTAGCCTGTTTGGCAAGCTCATCGTTTTCATAAGCTTTTGCCAATAAAGTATGAGCAAGCGAACAATATGGATATTGTTGAATGGTTTCTTCCAGTCCATTTATTTCAAGTGCTGAAACTTCTGAAAGGTTAGCCACCAGATATGTAAAGGTTTCTTTAGTCATTTTATCAATAGCTAGCTTTTTGAGCTTTGAATAATGGGCTTCTAATACAGGAAAAGTGATTCAGGAGTCACAAATTATGTCTTCTGATACAGGAAAAGTGATTCAGGAGTCACAAATTATGTCTTCTGATACAGAAAAAGTGATTCAGGAGTCACAAATTATGTCTTCTGATACAGAAAAAGTGATTCAGGAGTCACAAATTATGTCTTCTGATACAAGAAAAGTGATTCAAGAGTCACAAATTATGTCTTCTGATACAGAAAAAGTGATTCAAGAGTCACAAATTATGTCTTCTAATACAGGGAAAGTGAGTTAAGAGTATCAATTCGCTTTAAATCAATATTTTAAAACTCAAAATTCATAATTCATAACTCATCATTCTTAACTCACCATTCTCCCGCAGTTTTATTGAAAATATCTAATACGATTTGGTCAAGTATTTTAGGAATTAAAGTGCCTTGAGCCGCCGTAATGGTTTGTGTTTGAGGGAAATCCTGATAAAAAGAAAACTCTTGGTCATAGTTTTTGTTTTCATCCTTAGCATTCGTAAACTTCACTTGAATACGAATTGTCAACCTATTCAAACCACCTTTATCATTTGCAGTAGGTGCTTGTGCTTCTACATCAAAACCAGTGATAGCACCTTCAAACATCAAATCAGGATTGCTGTTTGTCATTTTCAAGGAAGTGTTTCTTTGAAAATACTCTTTGATTTTCTCGTTGAAAGTCAAACTCAAATTGGCTGGTCCACCTGCTGTTTGAAAAGCAAAGTTTTGAATTTGAATCGTTTTTAAATTCGGGTCTAAGCTAGCTCCACGAAAAGAATAGCAGCCACTCAACACTAACATACTCAAACTTAAAAGAGCAACAATGCTAACTTTCGAGGAAGCCCAAAAAGGAGTTTTACTCTTCTTCAATATCATACTGTTTGATTTTTCGGTACAATGTTCTTTCTGAAATTCCCAAATCTTGTGCGGCATATTTACGCTTGTTTTTGTTTTTTTGTAAAGCCTTGATAATCATGTCTTTTTCTTGTTTTTCTAAAGAGAAAGATACTTCTTCGGCTTCGTGGGTAACGTCTATGAACGCATTTTTATTCTCAGAATTATTATTTCCTAAGTTAATAATTGTTAATTCGTTATCAGGCTGATTATTCGAGAAATTATTCGCTGTTGGTGGTAATGTTCTCGGATTGCTGAATTCAGGTTGATAATTGGGTTGGAATGGAAATGAACGTTCCTTTTCAATGTTTTGGAAAAGGCTTTCATTTTGTTTCAGAATATCTGGATTCACTTCACCGTTTTGTAGTACTTCCAAGAACATTCTTTTTAATTCAGTCACATCCTTTCGCATGTCAAACAGAATTTTGTAAAGTAATTCTCTTTCGGTGAAATTATCGTTTTGTTGTGCTTCAAAATCTCTTCTAACCAAACTATTGCCCATCATTTTTCCATTGTTCATCTGGAGATAATGTGCTAGTTTTTCGCCATCCACGATTCTCTCATCAGTTTCAAGAATAGAAATCTGCTCGGCAAGATTCTTTAATTGTCTGATATTCCCTGGAAAGCGTTGGGTCAATAAAATTTGTTGTGCATCAGAAGTAAGCTGAATCGGTTTGATACGATATTTTTCAGCAAAATCGCTACTAAATTTTCTGAAAAGTAATTCAATATCCATTCCTCTGTCACGCAAGGGTGGCACAAAAATTGGAACAGTATTCAAACGATAATATAAATCTTCTCTGAATTTACCACGTTCAACGGCAGTCATCAAATTGATGTTGGTTGCCGCAACTACTCTAACATTTGTTTTCTGAACTTTAGAAGAACCTACTCTGATAAACTCGCCGTTTTCTAATACTCTTAGCAAACGAGCTTGTGTTCCCAAAGGCATTTCGGCGATTTCATCTAAGAAGATAGTACCGCCATCAGTTACTTCAAAATAACCTTTTCGGGCATCAATTGCGCCAGTAAAAGCACCTTTTTCATGTCCGAAAAGTTCAGAATCAATCGTTCCTTCTGGAATTGCACCGCAGTTTAAGGCGATGAATTGTCCATGTTTTCTGGCAGAAAGATTGTGGATAATCTTTGAAAATGATTCTTTCCCAGAACCACTTTCTCCAGTAATCAGCACGGTCATATCGGTTGGGGCAACTTGTGAAGCCACCTCAATAGCATGGTTTAATGCTGGAGAATTGCCGATAATACCAAATCGGGCTTTTATGGATTGTAGTTCGGACGTTTGCATTTGAATAAGTGTTTTTTGTAAAAATGAAATGAATCTGTTTAAACAAGGCAGATATTTCTTTTTACTCTACTTCTCCAAACAAAGTAGCTGATGAACATGAAGTGATTTTTACATTCACATAATCGCCTTTTTGATGATTTCCCTTTGGTAAAATCACCATTTTATTTTGGTCATTTCTACCTTGTAAGAAATCTGCTGAACGCTTAGAATCACCTTCAATCAATACTTTTTGAATTGTTCCAACCGACATTTCATTACGTTCTTGAGAAATTTTGCGTTGAAGTGCAATGATTTCTGCCAAACGTCTTTGCTTTTCTTCGTCAGAAATATCATCTACTAATTTCTTAGCCGCAGGCGTACCTGGACGCTCAGAATAAGCAAACATATAACCATAATCGTAGCGAACGTATTCAATTAACGAAAGTGTTTCCTGATGGTCTTCTTCGGTTTCTGTACAAAAACCAGCGATAATATCTTGAGAAATACCACATTCTTCGCCCAATACTTCACGGATTTTATCAACACGATTGATGTACCAGTCACGGTCGTAAGTACGGTTCATCAATTTTAAAATTCTACTGCTTCCGCTTTGCGCTGGTAAGTGAATATAATTACAAACATTTTCGTACTTCTTGATGGTATAAAGTACTTCGTCTGTAATATCTTTTGGATGAGACGTTGAGAAACGAACTCTCAATAATGGGTTAATCAAAGCTACTCTTTCTAATAATTGAGCAAAATTGACAGTTTCAGTTCCATCAGCGGAAGCCCATTTGTAAGAGTCAACATTCTGACCTAATAAAGTAACTTCTTTATAGCCATTGTCTAATAAATCTTGACATTCTTTCAAGATAGAATAAACATCACGAGAACGCTCACGACCACGAGTAAAAGGCACTACGCAGAAAGAACACATATTGTCGCAACCACGCATGATTGAAACAAAAGCCGTTACTCCATTTGAATTCAAACGAACAGGCGAAATGTCTGCATAAGTTTCTTCCTTAGATAAGAAAACGTTAATCGCTTTATTGCCTTCTTCTACTTCTTCAAATAAATTAGGTAAATCACGATATGAATCTGGTCCTGCTACTACGTCAACGATTTTTTCTTCTTCCAAAAACTTCGTTTTCAAACGTTCAGCCATACAACCCAAAACACCTACAACTAAGCTTGGACGTTTTTTCTTGAGATGTGTAAAGTTCTTTAAACGATTTCTTACTTTTTGCTCGGCATTATCACGAATGGCACAAGTATTCAAAAGAATAACGTCTGCTTCGTCGAATAGAGAAGTAGTCGCATAGCCATTTTCTTGTAAAATCGAAGTAACAATCTCGCTGTCAGAGAAATTCATCTGGCAACCGTAACTCTCAATGTAAAGTTTCTTTTTGTCTTGTTTTCCTATTTCATCCACTGTAGTGCGTGGAAGATCTAAAGCTTCTTTATCTTCTTCAGAAAGTATTTCTAAATTTCTCATATCTTATTGTTCACCAATTTTGCTACAAATGATTGAGCAAACGTGAAAATTATTTTTGGACTAATGGAATCACAAGCCTGTGATGAGGGGCAAAATTACGAAGAAATATTGTTATGTCTGACAGAATGTCAGTAAATTGTTGTAATTAAAAAGGATAACCAATTCCGAAGTTTAAAACCAATGGATTACGATAAGTAGAAGGCAGTTTTTCACTAGGTTTAAATAATACCCAACGATTGTTTTCTGGTAAAGAAGGATCTACCATTCTTACCGCCCAATCTAAACGCAAAACAAAAAATGATAAATCGACACGAACACCAAATCCAGTTCCGACGGCAATTTCTTTATAAAATCTATCAAACTGAAAATCGCTACCAGTAATCCCTTCCGTATTTTGTCCTTGAAAACGCCAAACATTACCAGCATCTACAAAAAATGCTCCGTTGATATTATAGTCTCCGTAAAATCTTAAAATTTTGAAACGATATTCTGCACTTGCTTCGAGAAGAATACTTCCGGGTTGGTCGAAATTACCTTGAGCTGAACCAGGGCCTAAACCTCTTGGTTTCCAAGCACGCAAACTGTTTGGTCCGCCTACAAAGAAGTTCTTTTCATAAGGCAAACCTCGTTCTGTACCATAAGCATAAGCCAAACCCGTATTGATTTTATAAACGAAAATGGAATTGCCTTGAGGATTTAAAGCAAGGTATCTCCGATAATCAGCATTAATTTTCAAGAAACGATAGAATTGTAAACTATCACCAAAAACGTCTGCGACAAAACCTATTTTGCCTTTCGGGAAAAAGTTAAGGGTAGTTCCGCCAGATTCTAAGAGTACTCTTAAATAATTTCCTTTGGTGATTTGTCCATAAGGATTATCGGTATAAGTATAAGAAGCACTGATGCTAGAAACAAACGATTTATTAAAGCTTCGCCCCAAATTGTTACCAGCATAGCGTTGAAGGCTATCCAAAAAGTTTTTGAAATCACGAGCTTGCTGATTGTTCGGATACGAAGTAGAAAGTAAGTTTAAGTCAATCAAAGAAACTTGCCAGAATTTATTTGGCGAAGGTCTCCATAAATAAGTCTGGTTAATTTTAAAGTTTAATCGGTTGTATTCTTGTCGTCCTACAAATTCAACTCCACCACCCAAACGAGTTTGTGGTGTAAAATCATTCAATCGTTGAGCGATAAAATTGGGTGCTAAAATTTTTGGAATGATAATCGAAGAGTTGAAACCCAATTCTAAGTTTCTACTCACAATATCAGGGCGAATAAAACCAGCTTGGGCTTCAAAACCAAAGCGGAAATTGGTTTCTAAGGAACTCGCACTACCTCTTAAATTACGCAGTTTGAAAGAAGTATTAAAGAAAGGTCCTAAAACCAATTTATAAATACTTCCACCTGTTTCGGCAGTGAACTGATATTTATCTAAAGGACGAGCATAAATGGTGGCGTCCAAAACACCTTTGGTTGTATCAAAATTTACTCTTGTGAATTGGAATTGGTCAAGTCCATACAGTTTTTTTTGAGTTAAAGTTACCTTTTGAAGACTGTAAGGCTCGTTCGGACGAATATCAATTTTGGTATCTAATAGCTTTTCAGAGAATTTTTTATTCACGAATAAGTACTGAATATTTCCAAAAACTACGGTATCTACTTTTGCCTTAGGAATATTCGGTGAAGTACCATCCGAAATAAATGTTACTTTGTTAAGCAAATACGATTTGTTGTAATTTGGGTTTTGCGGAGGACGGTCGGGATTTGGCACAAAAGTAATTGCCTCAATTCCTTTTGTAATGGCGGTGTCCAAATCGTTAATACGGATACTTACGTTCTCTTTTGTAAAATGATAATAGCCATTGTTTTTCAATAATTCTTCAATTCTACTTTTTTCGGCATTATAAGTTTCTACTTCTAAACGATTGCCATTTTTTAGCAGACTTTGGTGTTGGTTTTTCTTTAAAATAGCATAAATCGCTTTGTCGGGCGTAACCAACGAATCTGTTTTATAAAAAGGATAATAATTGCCTTCGTTTACCAAATAAGTAACAGCAATACTTCTTTTTTTGAAGAAAAGGCTATCAGCTTTATAGCTTACAGCATAATTGAAAAAGCCATGATTTTTGAAAAAGGTTTTAACTTTTTCTACATTTTTCTTGGCATCTTCTTCATAAAAATAAGAGGGGGCTTCGCCAAAAGTGCGCATTCCCCAATTGCCTTCGTTGATTTTTTTAGTGAGTTTTTGTGCTTTACTTTCTTTCTTTTTTGATAATTCTAAGAAAGCCAAAGAATTATTATCAATTGAATTTGCTACACGGTCGAAATCCTCGTTTAACTTTGTTAGTTCTTTTTGCCATTTTAGCTTTTGATTTTGATAATTTTGAGCAAAAAGCTGGTGAAAATATAGTCCAAGTGTAAGAGGGGTTTTAAGTATTCTTTTGTTGGGTCTTTGTGGAAGTAAAGATTCTAGTTTTTCGGTGGTAACAATTTTATTCCCTTTAAAAGTCTGTGAATACAACAAAGGGTCAGTTAATATGACTTTTGGTGAACATCCTGATAAATAGATGATTATCGAAAACAAAGAGATATGGGAAAGCGTTTTTTTCAAGGATAATAATGATAATAGATTTTATAAATAATCAATAATTTTTAGACTGATGCTATCAAAAAATCAAATTAAATACATTAATTCTCTGCAACAAAAAAAGTTTAGACAAGAGCATCAATCTTTTATTGTAGAAGGAGCAAAAAGCGTGCTCGAACTTATTCAATCTGATTTTGAAGTAGAATTACTTTTTGTTACAGATGATTTCTACAAAGAAAACGAAAGCCTTTTAGAGAAACAACCCATTCGTCCAGAAATTGTTACACAAGCTGAATTAGAACGTGTTGGTTCATTTAGTTCAAACAATGCGGCTTTGGCTACTGTGAAAACGAAAGCGAACCAAGAAATATTTGCGCAAGAAAATGAATATGTATTAATCCTCGATGATATTCGAGACCCTGGGAATTTAGGAACAATTATTCGTGTGGCAGATTGGTACGGAATCAAAAAAATTGTATGTTCGAAAGAGACAGTTGATTTTTATAGTCCAAAGGTGATTTCATCAACAATGGGTTCATTTACCCGTGTAGCAATTTATTATACAGACTTGCAGATGTTTCTGGCTGAAAACAAGCTGAAAGTTTATGGTACTTTTTTGGATTCTGCTAATGTTCATCAAACTGTTTTTGCTGAGGCAGGATACATTGTAATTGGAAATGAAGCCAATGGAATTTCGGAAGGAGTAGAGCGTTTGGTGACTGATAAAATTACGATTCCACGCTTCGGAGCAGCCGAATCTTTGAATGCTGGAATAGCCACTGCGGTTATTTGTGATAATCTTAGAAGAGGAAAATAATAAAATCTGAGGTTTTTGTATGAATTTACCTAGTTTAATCAGTTGATTTTCAATATTTTATTTAAATTTAAATTCGAGATAAATCCGTAACGATTTGTTAACTATTTACTAATCACTGTGAAAAGCAATTCTGTTTTTTTTGCATTTATATAAATTCTGGAGCTATGTTTTGGTACGAAGACGAAGTAAAAAGATTAGAGCAAGAGCGTTTGAAATTACCATATCAACCCAAAACGGCTTTTTATGGAAGTTCAACAATAACCCTTTGGGAGAGTTTATATCATGATTTTCAAGAATTTTCTCCTGTTAATTTAGGTTTTGGAGGTTCTACTTTATCGGCTTGTGCTTGGTATTTTGATAGAGTGTTTGCTCAATTTGAAGAAATTAATTCGGTAATCATTTATGCTGGCGACAATGATTTAAGTAATAATCGTCATCCAGAAGAGATTTTTCTTTTTCTTTTTCAATTATTTGAAAATATTCAAAGACGATTTGGATTGATTGATTGTACTTATATATCTATCAAACCGAGTCCACAACGTTGGTATTTGAACGAACAAGTGAAATATACCAACAAGATTATTGAAAGAGAAATAAAAAGTAGAGGCGAACAACTTCATTTTGTAGATATTTATGACCAATATTTGGATGATAAACATCGTCCTGATTCAAGATTTTATCAAAACGATGGTTTACATTTCAATAAGTTGGGTCACGATTTACTAAAAACTAAGCTAGTTGAACATCTTTCAACCCTTGTTTTACAATAAAATCAATATATGGTATGATTAACAAAGCATTTTTTCATCAAGAGTATCGATATACATTACATGGTAATGCTTATAAATCAAATATAATTTTTATTAGTGTTTCTAAACCACAATTTTAGAAAAGTATGAAAAGAGAATATCATAAATGGTTTAGTAATTATCTACAGAAAGATATGGAAATGCTAGTTTTCGGTCATGCCGGAGCTAGGGTTTTGTTTTTTCCTACTCGTGGTGCTCGTTTTTATGATTATGAAGATTGGCATGTGATAGATGCCATTAAAGATAAAATAGAAGCAGGTTATTTACAGATTTTTTGTGTTGATAGCGTAGATGCTGAAAGCCTTTACAGTGTTGAAAGTTCGCCGAGTTATCGTATTCAAAGACACATGCAATACGAAGAATACATCATTAATGAAGTGTTGCCTTTTACTCGACAAATCAATCCAGACATGACGATGATTTCGGCGGGTTGTAGTTTAGGTGCTTATCATGCTATGAATGTTGCCACAAAATACCCCCAGTTTTTTACAAGAGTTGTCGGAATGAGCGGGCGTTATGATTTAACTTGGCAAGTTGGTGTTTTCAAGGATTTGTTTGATGGCTATCATGACGAAAATATTTATTATAACAATCCTGTTCAATTTATTCCTAACATTAATGATGAAAATATACTAAATGAACTGAGAAGAGTAGAGTTTATTTTAGCAATTGGTCAGGATGATGCTTTTCTTGAAAACAATAAGTATTTCAGTGATATTCTCTGGAGAAAAGGAATTGTCAATAAATTATACGTTTGGGACGAAGAAGCTCACAAAGCTCGGTATTGGCGTAAAATGGTTCAGTTATATTTATAAAACCAATATTTTGACGTTAAAAAGCCATTAACATTGTAAACTTAAAGTTTGAATGTTAATGGCTTTTTTATGTATTTTCTTAAAACTTACTCTTCAGAAGCTGCTTCAACTTGTAATTTATCCGTCACATCATTTCCTAGATATTTATCAATCAAATTATGAGCCAAGTAAATAATTGGCGTTAATAAAATTGCCGTAAAGAATTTATACAAATAACTGTTTAATGAAGTAGAAAGCCATTGATCAATTGTCCAATTCCCGAAAAGTACAAATGCAATTCCGATTACAACAAAGCTGTCAATTAATTGTGAAACTAAAGTAGAACCAGTGGCACGCAACCAGATTTTTTTGCCATCTGTTACTTTTCTAATCGCATGGAAAATGTAAGCATCTAATAGTTGACTAATCAAAAATGCTATCAATGAGCCAGTAATAATTCCCAAACCTTGTCTGAAAATTTTTCCGAAAGCATAATCAATATTAAAATTATCAGTGCCTTTATTTACTTCTAACCAAAAAGGAGCAGGAGTAAGGAGCGTAGCACCATAAATAATAATAAAGCAATATGCTATAAAACCAGCGGCTAAATAGGATACTCTTTTAACGCCCCTTTTCCCAAAATATTCATTAATAATATCAGAAGTAATAAATACAAATGGCCAGTTTAATGCACCAGCGGTTTGGTTAATATCCCAAGTACCTAAAAAGGTTTGTAAATGAAGTGGTTTAAAACCAAAAGTAGATTCTACAGAAAAGATTTTAACACCAATAATTTCAGCGACAATAGCATTTGATAAAAAAATGCCAAATAGGAAGATGAATAATTTGTTTCTTTTGGAGCTAAGAATGGAAAATTTCGAGTTCATTATTTTTAAGAATGAATATTGATAAAAATAGAAAGTCAGATAAATACAAAAGAGGCTAGATGTTTGAAAATCTAACCTCTTTACGAAGATAACAAATTATGTTAAAAATTGTTGGTTTCGATTACTTATTTAGCTTGTGTAAGCAAAACGTATCTTTCCCAAAATCTAAATTTACTTTTTACGATGATTATCAAAATGAAGTGCGATTTTATTCATCGCCAATTCTAATTGCTCCAAATGTGGAAGAAAAACGATTCTGAAATGGTCTGGTTCTTTGAAGTTAAAGCCTCTACCTCCAACAACCAAAATACGTTGATCTTCTAATAAACTCAAGACGAAATCTCCATCATTTTTGAAATCAAATTGCTTTAAATCAAACTTTGGAAATAAGTACATTGCACCTTTTGGTCTTACACAAGTTACACCCGGAATTGAAACAAGCTTTTCATGGGCTAAGTGCATTTGCTTGTACAAACGCCCAGTTGGAGCGACTAAATCGTTAATCGACTGATAGCCACCCAAAGCTGTTTGAATACCATATTGCGTAATAACATTAGCGCACAAACGCATTGAAGCTAAAAAAGTAAGTCCTTCAACATACGATTTTGCTTTATGTTTTGCGCCAGTCAAAATCATCCAGCCACCACGGAAACCAGCAGCACGGTAATTTTTTGACATACCACCCATTGTTACAATTAAAGTATCTTCCGACATTCCAGCTGTAGAATGATGAATGGCTCCATCATAAAGAATTTTATCGTAAATCTCATCAGCAAAAACAATCAACTTATGTTTTTCAGCAAGTCTAACAATACCTTCTACAATTTCCTTGTCATAAACAGCTCCAGTCGGATTGTTTGGGTTAATTAAAACAATTCCACGAGTTTTTTTGGTGATTTTTGATTCAATATCCTTTAAGTCTGGATTCCAGTCAGAAGCTTCGTCACATACATAATGTACTGGTGTTCCACCAGCGAGTCCCACAGAGGTTGTCCAAAGTGGATAATCTGGAGATGGAATCAAAATTTCATCATGAGGATTTAACAAAGCCATCATTGTTAATGAAATCAACTCGCTTACACCGTTACCTATATATATATCTTCAATTTCAATATTTTTTACTCCTCTACTTTGATAATATTGCATAACGGCCTTTCTGGCGGCGAAAAGTCCTCTGGAATCAGCATATCCTTGTGCGTTGCGAATGTTCATGATAATATCATGAATGATTTCTTCAGGGGTTTCAAAACCAAATGTCGCCGGATTGCCAATATTTAACGAAGTAATTTTATAGCCTTCACGTTGTAATTGAAGTGCTTTTTCGTAAACTGGCCCACGAATATCGTAGCGTAGCGAATCAAGGCGACTACTTTTTAAGATTTCCATGCAATATTATTTTTACATTGTTGTTTGAAAGCCAAACATATAGATTGAAAATAAGCTATCGTTTGATTTTCAATTTTGAGTCTGCAAAGGTGGGAAAAAATAAGCAAATACACTTAACTGAAAATCAAAAAAGCTTTATTGAAAGCTAACTTGTTTCAATAAACCTTAATAAATATTTAAATTTTGTATTATTTTACCGTTTCTCAAACCATTGTTCAAATAGGAAAATGATATTACTTTTATCTGAAGTATAATTTATCTGAACGTATTTTGCTTGAGTATTTGCTTCTAAGAAAATACCACCACGGATAGAAGTATGTGGTGCCAAAGTAGTGGCTTTGAAGTTTTCATTCATCCAAGTATTTTGTTCCCCACTAAGTTTGTCCATTCTTGAATAATAATGTTCATGGTCTGCAATGCGTTTGATTTGCGCTACTTGTACCATTGTTTCTCCTATATTCGCATTTCGCCAAGCCCTTTCTGGATTTCTATTCGAAGAACTTGCAATCATTGCCACAATGCCTCCTATAAATAAAACAGTATTGACCGTTTTCGCTCTTTTGATTTTCGTTTCCTCATAATTCATTTCTTGGCGTACTTTACTTAACTCTTCTTCAGGTTCAACGGCTTCATAACTATAAGTGTATTGTCCATTCGCAGAAATCAATTGATTTTTATTAATATCAAGAGGTATTGCTTTGAAATCTTTAGGTGAAATAGTAAGAGGTTCGTCGGTATTATTAAAGAGTTCAACATCGAAAACCATATATTTTTGATAACGTCCATCATAAGATGCTACGATTTTTACCTCATTATTTTCTTGTTTAACGATTTCTTTGCCATTATCAACAATACTTTCTTGTTCAATAGGACGCATTTTCATGATATTTATTGAAGAGCAAGAAATAAATAAGCTTGAGCAGCATAGTATTTTTAGGTATTTGATCATTTTTTTCAGAATTATTAAAGATTATTGATAGAACATTGACATACAAAATATAGTTTTCCCCTACACACAAGAGCTAATTTTTATAAAAATGGGATGAGGAAAATGAAAATATTGAAAAAATATTAATTTTTTTTTGGCTTCTAAGTGGTATAATAACCTTTTGATTATCAATTTTGTAAGAAAATGTTATCAAATAAGGTTAAAATTATTTCATTTTTTTTTTGAGAGAGGGCTTGCGAAATAGAAAAATCGCCGTACCTTTGCATCACCTAAACACAACGACAGTATCACAAGCGATACTAAATGTGTTAAGGAGAGTTGCCTGAGAGGCCGAAAGGAGCCGTTTGCTAAACTGCCGTACCTCACAAGGGTACCGAGGGTTCGAATCCCTCACTCTCCGCTTAGAAGTAATGATTATTTCTAGCAAGGGAATATTTCGGGGTGTAGCGTAGCCCGGTATCGCGCTTGGTTTGGGACCAAGAGGTCGTAGGTTCGAATCCTGCCACCCCGACATTTTAAATGTGTTAGTTTGAAGATTTGAGAATTTGAAAATTCATTTCCTTGATTTTCAACTCTTAGAAGTCTCAGATTAACACATTTTTTTTAGGTTCCATAGCTCAGCTGGATAGAGCAACTGCCTTCTAAGCAGTAGGTCTCAGGTTCGAATCCTGATGGAATCACTTTTATTAAAAACCGCTTAGATTCGCTTTCTAAGCGGTTTTTTTGTAGGGAAATACTTTCGATAACGCAAACTCATCCTATGAACCTTTATAAAAACCTGTCGATTATCGCTACAGTAATACTGTTGTTATTTTCAATGTTGAGTGTTTATTACGGAATAATTTCTCCTCCTCCATTAGTTACTTATACTACCGACGAACATTTTATTAGTGAATCAGGTGTTTTCCTTTGGTATGGATGTACGCCAAGAACTTTAGAATGGGCAGGTTTGCCTAGTATTTTTATCGCTTACTCCTTATTTATCATACAGTGTGTATCACAGATTGTGAGCCATTTTTCTGAACTCCATCAAATTACTGATTTTTTGAAAATTTTTGATGACAATGCTTATTATTACTTAAATCATCGAAACGAATTTGTTCTTTGGGAGCGTGCAGCTCAAATTATCATTGTTGGAATTATTCTTTTCAATACAGTTCGCTTTATTCTAAAATCATCCCATTTTTTGTTGACAAATCATACAAAAGTAATTTTGGTGTTGTTATGTGTATGTGTTGAATCTATTTGGGTGACCATTACACTTATCAGACCAGAAGCCATTTCTGGAAGTTTGTTTATTTATGTTGTTCTTAGGATTTTATTTACAGAAAAAATTACACCTCAAATAGCTACTACGATATTTATACTTTTTATCGTAACTGTTTCTCAGCGATTAATTTTCTTATTTATTACTCCATTTATCATTGGAAGTCTGGCTATTCATTTGTGTGCGCAAAAAATTGCACTTAAAACATATTTGAACTATTCTTTAGTAATTCTATTCGCCTTATTTACCTTTATCCCATTTGCGCTTACAGATACTTTTGTGGTATTGAAATCTTTTTTCGGTGTAATTTTTATCAAAATGCACCAAAGCCCGATGCCAACATTTTTTAATTATGCTTTTATCTTGGACTTTCTATCGAGTCCGCTGAGTATATTTTTTACAATTTGTACGATTGTTGGAACTTGGTTTTTATTAAAGGTTTATCCTTCCAAAACAATCATACTTATGTATCTAGGTAATTTGTTGTTTTTCTTATTTACTTCGTTAAAATCAGCTCAATTATATCCTTCTCATCTTTTTCCAGCAACCATGATGTCAATTATCTTAATTGGTTTTGGTTTTGTTGGGGTAATCCAAACTCAAAAGGAACACTTAAAGAAATATTTGGTAACAGTATTTTGCTTGCTATTAGTCGTTAATTCAGTATATGGTATCTATCATAACAATAAAAGAATGACTGCTGAACAAATAAATTTGGCGGAGGCAATTAGTTGGATTAATTCTTTGGATAACAACGAGACAATCGCTTTAGAGCTAGATTTTGATGGATTTATTCCAAAGAATTTAGCCTGTTTAGAAAGAGAAAAACAAGCCAATATTAGTGAAGCTTACAGAGTAGATAAATTAAGTAAACTATTAAAAATTCCAGTATCAGATTCTACTCAACAAGTAAATGCTTTACCAATTATTGCGCAAGCTTTTGCTAGTGAAGATGAAAAACTAATGGATGTTGAATATCAAATTTTACTAAAAAACATTCATACAGATTCTTCAAAACGATTTAATACTTATTATTTCTTTGATACGAGTAGTATGATGAGCCATTGTATGGTTCGTGATGAAGCCTATCAGAAATTTGAGGAAAACCAGTATCATTATTTGATAAGTGCTAAGCAATTGACAAAGTATAAATCAATCAAGGCATTTGATAAAGATGGTGGAGCAAAGTATTGGGTATATGAACAGAAAGGTTTTAGTAAAGTACTAGCTGACTAACAGCTTAAATTTGTTATTTTTGTAATTATGAAAGCGTACTTTAATTTTAAATATAGTATTCAGTCACTTGGTTTGTTCATAGTATTTATGGGAAACCCATTGATTTTCTTTTTTAAAGAAGTTTTAGGCTTTGGAGGAAGTTCAACTTTTACGATAGGGAGCTTATTTTTAGGGTTAATTTTAATGATTTCTCCTTCAGATATTTTTAGAAAGTTCTACAAACCCAATATTCCTATTTTTAGGGTTGCTAGCTTTTTCTTGATTCTAGCATTATTGGCTTGTTTGTTTTATAACCCGTTTTTTGGATATGATAGAGACCGTACTGCATTTATAAGAGACATAGGAAACTTCATTTTTATTTTTGCATTCTTTTTTTTGGTATTAAGTGTTTCGAACGATATTGCTGATTACTTTTTACCTGTAGCCATTTTGCTTACTTTTTTAGGAAGTATATGTTTGATTTATTCAATGGCAACAAATCCTCTGTTTATTATTGGTCAAAGAGCAACGGTTGTTTTTGGTGATGGAACAACTACTGCAAGTGGAAATCCTCACGTATATGCAAGGAATGCTTTTGCGGGTGTCTTTGCTTCTTATTTTTTCTTGAAATCAAAAAGTCTTTTTTGGAAATTATTATCATTTGCGAACTTAATCTTATCAGTAATTGTAATTATTCTTGCTCAAGCAAGGTCAATATTGCTGGCATTTTTATTTGCTGTTGCTTTGTTTTTTTACTTCAATGTAACAAGAGAGTCTGTTTCTGGATTTATTAGAGGTATCTTCAAACCTTTAAACCTAATAGGTATTTTCTTGTTTATTGCAGGAGTAATTTACTTTATAAGTACTCAGCAAAGGATTGTTGACATTATTGATTTATATTATAATACATTTTTAGATACTTTTTCAAGAGCTTTATTAACTGCCTTTGGATTACAAGATGAAAAAACGGTAGATTATTCAGCATTGGGGAGAGTAAACAATATTGATAATATCATATTTATTTTTTCTGAAATTCCTTATGCTTTTATATTGGGTGGAGGTTTTAGGTTTATTTATGTAGATGTCCCGATTATTGAAACATTTGTAGATTTAGGCGTAGCCGGAATAGTTTCTTTTTCATTATTCAACTACATGATTTTTAAAGAAGCTATTTATACTTTAAAATGGAAAGTAAATCCCTTTGCCTGTTTTATAGCCTATTTTTATATGACTTATTTTGTAGGGATTTTTACTGGAGGTGAACCATACGGAACTTCTTACTGGTTTATTTTTGGAGTAGCTATTCGTTTTTTGGGCGTTAAATATTTAGAGAAAAATCCTGAAAATAATTCATCAGAAGACGAACTTTCACCTGTTCAGCCACCTGTTCTTACTTCTTAAAAATGAAGGTTTTAATTGTTCATAATCAACTTTGGGCTCATTACAAAGCCATTGTTTTCAACGAATTACAGCTAATTTCAAATCAAGAAAAAGATTTTGAGCTTTTGGTTTTACAATTAGCCAGAATTGAAAAAAGTAGATTGAAATTTGATGATACAAGTGTATTTAAGCATCAATACAACTATCAACTTTTGCATGATGGTGTGCTTGAAGATTTAAGCTTGAAACAAAGGGTTCTCGGAATTTTACGAACAATTCAGAGCTATCGTCCTGATATTGTTAACTTGACTGGCTACTATGATTTGGCTTCATTAATTGTTCTATGGTATTGTAAACTGAAAGGTATAAAAACGGTACTTTCCAATGAATCTACAAGTGGTGATCATACTCGTAACTTTTCAAAAGAGTTGTTTAAATCACTTTTTATCATAAAGCTTTTTGATGGATTTTTTAATTTTGGACAACAATCTAAAGAGTATATGTTAGCTTTGGGAGCAAAGGCTTCTCAGATGTTAGTAAATAGAAATTGTGTTGATAATCAATTGCTTGAAGAAATTTATAAGGAGAATTATCAGCAAAGAGTAAGTAAACAATCATCACTGAATTTACCCAAACACAATTTTATTTTTGTAGGTCGATTAATTGAGTTTAAAAATTTATTTAGACTTTTAGATGCCTTTAAAATAGCACAAAAAAATGAAGATTGGGGATTAATAATTCTTGGGGATGGTGAATTGAAATCTACTTTAAAACAATATGCTCAGGATTTAGTAGTAAAAAATGTGTTCTTTTTCGAAGGGGTAAATTGGCAGCAAGTTCCTCAATATTTATCATTGAGCGATGTGTTGGTTTTACCAAGTTTTTCGGAACCTTGGGGTTTGGTTGTCAATGAAGCGATGGCTTGTGGTTTGCCAGTAGCAGTTTCAAACAAATGTGGTTGCGCTGCCGAATTAGTAAAAGAATCTGAAAACGGATTCACGTTTAATCCAGAAAATGTTAACGAAATAGCTGAGACATTGGTGAAATTTATGGATAAAAAGCTAGATTTAGTGAAAATGGGAGAGGCTTCAAAAAAAATAATCCAAGAATATTCACCCATAAATGTGGCAAAAGAAATGTTTCAGGGCTATCAAAAATTATGTCATCCAAAAAAGTAATTAATTCAATACAGTTTTTAAGAGGTTTTGCGGCTTTTGTGGTAGTTTTTTATCATATCGGTGGCTATATCAAAAAGAATTTTCCAGTTGATTTTTTAGGAGATTTTTTTGGTTTTGGCTTTGCTGGTGTCGATTTGTTCTTTGTCATTAGTGGTTTTATTATTCATTTTACGAGCAAACAATACTTTGGTAAACCAGATTATTTACTTGAATACCTCAAAAAACGATTTTTTAGAGTATTTCCGATATATTGGTTGGTCATGACAAGCCTATTTTTGTTAGGCTGGTTAATGAGTAATTTTCTTCATAAAGAGGTTTTAAGTACGGCTTATCCTCATACATTTTCTGCTTATTTTCAAACATACTTTTTAATTCCTTTTCACTTTGCCATCAATCCAGTTACTTGGACACTCAGTTACGAACTGTTTTTTTATGTATGTTTTGCCATTTTAATTCTTTCAAAACGACTCTGGATTATACCTGTAGCTATTTTGCTGATTTCGATATGTAATATGATTGTTGGAAATCCTTTCAACAACAAATATTATGATTTCATTTTTAGTGGTTACAATCTTGAGTTTTTCTTTGGCTTCATCATTTGTAAGTATTACGAACAATTCAAATTGAGTAATCTAATCGCTAGCATATTGCTCATCATTGCCATTATTATCATTGTTATTTTTGGTTTTGAGATTAGTGATTTTGATTATTGGCAACGTGTACTGGTATTTGGTTTTCCTTCAGGATTTATACTAATATCTTTGTTAAATCTTGAAGCAAACGCTACGATTACTGTACCAAAATTTACGATTTTACTTGGAGATGCTTCCTATGTTTTATATCTGATTCATTTTCCAATGCTAATTTTATTGAATAAAATGCCTTCAATTTTAGGAAGTACTTTGTCGGCTACTCAAACAGTTTTTTACAATTATGTTATCGGAATCTTGATTCTTCTTGTAAGTATTTTGATTCATAAAATGATTGAAAAGCCACTTTCTAAGTATTTGATGAATTTATCAAAATGATAAAACCTGTGAAGATTTTAAATATTTGTGCTTATTCTTGGGACATTGGCGGACCGCCCAAAATTATTTATGACCATGCCGTTGAGCAAATAAAACTTGGTGCTGAAGTAACCATTTTAACGCCAATTACCGAAGGACAAAAATTATATGCTTTGCCAGAAGGAGCTAAAATAGTAGTGTGTAAAAGACATTGGTTAGCAAAATTCTGGGCAGAATTTTCGCCAGAACTATTTTTTTGGATAAAAAAACATGGAAATGAATATGATGTAATTCATATTCATGGGCTTTGGCATTTTGCGGGTTTAGCACCATATTTAGCAGGTGTAAAAACGCCAAAATGTGTAACAATTCATGGCTTGCTCGACCGCTGGGCTTTGGCAAATGGTTATTGGAAGAAAAAACTTTTTGGTACACTTTTTCAAAAAAGTGTTTTGGATAAAACGGAATTGATTCAAATCAATAATCTTGACGAAAAAAATGATTTACAAAACTTTTTAGGACACACTCATCCAAATGTTAAAATTGTTCCAAATGGAATGAATTTGAGAAATTTTGAAAAGCTTCCAGAAAAAGGCATTTTTAAGGAAAAGTACAATATTCCAAAAGATAAAAAACTGATATTATTTTTAAGCAGGATAAATATTAAAAAAGGCTTAGATTTATTGTTGCCAGCTTTTAAAACACTTCTTGCTAAAAGAACCGATTGTATTTTGGTTTTAGCTGGTCCAGACGATGGTTATTTAAGCGAAACAGAAAGATTTATCAAAACAGAATCATTACAAGAGAGTATCAAATTGGTAGGAATGTTGGTTGGCGAAGATAAATTAGCAGTTTTTTCAGATGCCGATATTTTTGTATTACCATCACATTCAGAAGGTTTTTCGATTGCAACACTTGAAGCCTTAGTTTCTGGAATTCCATCTTTATTGTCAGATAGAGTAGGTTTTGGTGAAAGTATTCGTGAGAGTAACGCCGCTCATTTAGTAGAATTGAATCCAGAAAGTATTGTAAATGGATTGACCAAAATGCTTGATGATGAAAAGTATTGTGAACTTTTAGCCAACAATGGAAAAGCTTTGGTAAAAGAAAAATATGATATTGAATTAGTTGCCAAGAATTTATTTGAAGAGTTTAAGAAAATTGCTAAATAAGAATTAATGCAAGATATTTCCGTCATCATCCTTACTTTCAATGAAGAAAAACACATCAAAAGATGTATAGAATCTTTGTTGCTTTTTACTGATAAAATTTTCATAATTGATTCTGGCTCTACCGATAAAACTGTTGAAATAGCCGAATCTCTTGGTGCAAAAGTGGTACAGAATACTTGGGTGAATTATGCAGTTCAGTTTAATTTTGGTATTCAGAATAATCCTTTCAATACCAAATGGTTAATGAGGATGGATGCAGATGAGTATGTATTGCCTGAATTAGCGAAAGAAATTAACCAGAAATTGGGAAATATCACACCTGAAATTGCTGGGATGTATATCAAAAGAAGAGTAATTTTCATGGACAAATGGATTCGTCGTGGAGCTTATTATCCCATTTGGTTATTGAGAGTTTGGCGAAATGGACAAGGCGCTTGCGAAGAAAGTTGGATGGATGAACACATTACTTTGACGACTGGAAAAACAATACAATTAGAAAACGATTTGGTAGATCATAATTTGAATAATCTTACCTGGTGGACGCAAAAACACAATTTATACGCTATCAGAGAAGTAATTGATTTATTAAATATTAAATACAATTTCAGAAATTTTGAATCGGTAGAACCAAATTTTTTTGGTTCACAAGAGCAAAGAACTAGATTTTTGAAAGTAAAATATGCTTCAATTCCATTGTTTATTCGTCCGATAATTTACTTTCTTTATCGATATATTTTCAGATTAGGGTTTTTAGATGGAAAGCAAGGATTCATTTGGCATTTTTTACAAGGTTTCTGGTATAGATTTTTAGTAGATGCTAAGGTGTATGAAGTATATCATCGTGTAGGAAGAGACAAAAAAGCTATTGAAAAGTTTTTCAAGGAGGAATTTAATAAAGATTTAACGAAATGAAAAAAACAACAGATTTGTCTCTGTACGATAATGCTTGGTATCAACCTGGAGGCTTTATTAAAAGAACAATTTGGCATATTGTAGGGGCTATCGTAATCAATTCTAATATTCCATTCCCAGTGTCGTTTAAGATTTTTATGTTGAAATTGTTTGGAGCGAAGATAGGAAAAGGAGTAATGATTAAGCCCCAAGTAACGATTAAATATCCTTGGTTTTTATCAATTGGTGATTACGTTTGGATTGGAGAAATGGTCTGGATTGATAATTTGGCAATGGTGAGCTTGGGAAATCATGTTTGTATTTCGCAAGGAGCGATGTTATTAACCGGAAATCATGATTATTCAAAAACAACTTTTGATTTAAAAATAGCTGGGATTAATTTAGAAGATGGGGTTTGGATTGGTGCTAAATCTGTTGTTTGTCCGGGAGTATTGGCAAAATCTCATTCGGTTTTATCGGTTAATTCAGTGATGACAAAGCAAATGGAGGCATATACCATTTATCAGGGAAATCCAGCGAAAGAAATTAGACAAAGAAATATCATCAACTAAAGCGTTTGGTGCTTTTATATTTTAATTGTAATTTGTGTTGCATAGTACTACTTTAACCCTATTAGGATACTTCCTGATATTTTAGCTAAATTTTGAATTGATAATATACAACGATGACTAACTTCTTTTGGACATTTTATAACAACAACCTTTTCCATATCATTGTTTCGGCAGTGGTTGCTTGTGCTACATCAATTACTGCAATTCCTGTTATCATTAATATTTCCAGACTCAAGAATTTGGTTGCAACACCAGTAGAGAGAAGTTCTCATGAAGTTGCAACGCCTACTTTAGGTGGTGTAGCAGTCTTTGCTTCTACTTTAATTAGTTATTTTTTATGGGAAAACCCTGATGAAGGGCAGCTTATCCATCTTTCAATATCAGCGATTGTAATTTTGTTTTTTTTGGGTGTGAAAGACGATATACTTATCCTTGCACCCAAGAAGAAAATGTATATCCAAATTGCAGCTTCGTTGCTCGTTGTTGTACTTGGTGACTTACGGATTGAAAACCTTTTTGGTATTTTTGGTATTTACTCAGTTCCTTATATTATTAGCTTGCCACTTACTGTTTTCGTTTTTATTGCTTTGATTAATGCTGTAAACCTAATTGATGGTATTGATGGCCTGATGGGAGGAATAGGAATGATAGCGGGAGGATTGTTCGGTATTTGGTTTTATTTGAACGAACATTATGCTTTGGCTTGTTTGGCTGCATCAATGTCTGGAGCCTTACTTGGTTTTTTGAGATTTAACTTTTCCAAAACCTCTAAAATATTTATGGGCGATACTGGGTCTTTAATTGTTGGCTTTATTTTAGCACTTTTTGCGGTTAGATTTATTCAGTTAAATATCCAATACAGATTCGATCCAAACAGTACTTTTGCTGCACCAATATTAGCCATTATAGTATTGGTTGTACCGATTTTTGATACATTAAGAGTATTTATTATTCGTCTGAAAAACAAGAAATCCCCTTTTGTTGCTGATAGAAATCACTTACATCATCTTTTGATTGATAGTGGTCTCTCTCATTTTCAAGCTTCGCTAGTACTTTGGAGTTTTACGGTTATTGCTACCTTATTATTTGTTTTCATCAGCAGAAAAGCCGAAAATACTACTTCACTTTACTTATTATGTGCTTTGTTTGGCTTATATATGTTTACAGCACATTTACTGAAAAAAAATAATGAAAAGCATTTAAAGAAATTATCAAATGAAGTAAAATCTGAAGAAAAAACATCAAAAAAGAAATTACAATCAATCAACAAAGAAGTAATGAAAGCTTAGTTTTTATTCATTTTTCTTGCGCTTTCTTGTAGTTTTTGTTCAATTCTTTGAATTACTTTTTTGCTATTTTCTAATTGCTCACTTACGGAAGAATCTCCATTATTGTATTTATCTTGTAAATCTCTTCTAATGCTAATCCATTTGTCTTTTTGTTCTACAAGTGCGTTATAGTTTTGTTCTTCTTTCTGAACATTGAAATTATTGGTTTTCTTCTCCGATTTTTGTGATGTTTTGGCTGGTTCTGAGCTTGGTAAATCAGCATTTGCTGTTTCTACTTTGCTGGTAATTGGTTTGGCATTTGGCTCATCAAATGAATTATTGCTTTCGATATTTTCTTCCGTTGGATTATTACTTTCAAACGAATTGTCGGTAGCTTGATTAGACTGAAAAGGAGTAAGTGAATCTTTTTTAATAACGCTAACACTATCACTAGCAACGGCAGTTTGATTTGTTTGGCGATTGAAAAAGCCTGAAATATCAAAAGTGTTTTTCCTTCCGTAAGAATAAACTAATAACCCAATACCCAATAAAACAATTGGAATGAACAAGTATTTATCATTTGATTTAGTAATGAAAGGATTGTTTTCGTCAGAAATAATCGGAGTGATAATTTTTTGTTGATCAATTACTTCTAAAACAACAACATTGTGTACGTTGTAAACATTGTATGGAGTATCAATATTGGCTATTTTTAATAAATTCAAGCAAGAATCTTTTGGTCCAGAACTGTTTTGAAGAATTTCGTCAATCTCATTATCTGATATTTTCTTACGTAAAGAATCTCCACAAATTAAAAGCTTATCACCTTCTTCAAGATGAAAACTGATAATTTCTAATTTTGACGGTCTAGCCAAAAACTGCAATTTCTGTCCTTTTCTACTAATATAACAATGAGTATCACTAATCCAATTTATTAAAGAAAGGTCTCCTAATTCCCAGAATGCTTGAAGTTCATGACTTGGATTTGATTTCTTAGCGAGCTTATTAGTGAACCTTTGTATTTTCAAAATGGAGTTCTCCAAAGTTCGATAAGTTTTATCAGACTCATTTAATTCAGAAGTATTTGTCATGATTTTGGTATCCATTCGAAAAAAGCTATAACTAAATAAAACAAAATATTTTTGATGTTTTCAATAATGTTCAACGCCGAAAATAATACGTTTAAAACATATATTCATTATCGAAATAATGATTACAAAAAGGATGCCGAATTTAGTAGTTTCAACAAATTAGTTTTATTCATGACAGGATTATAGATAAATAAATGAAAATTTATATTCAAAAACATGTGTTTTTACTTCAAATCAAACAATTCGGTCATCGCTAAAGTTGCTACTTTGGGTAAACTTAGCTCGTCTAAAGAAGGAATGTATTGAATCTTCATTTGTTTTCTGAACGAAGTAATATTTTTTGAATATTTATGATCATGAATAATGTAGGTAGGTTTGGCATTAATTGGAAAATACTCTAAACCAGTCCCTTCTTTAAAAAGACAAAGCGTAGAAGTAAGGGTAGAAGCAATATGAGCAGGAAACGAATCTAGCGTTAGCGCACCAGCTGCTTTTTGTAAAATAGGAACCATTTGAGGAATAGAAACTTTTCCAACGGCATCAATAATTTTTTCTGGATGTTTTTTTTCAAGCTCAATCTTTAATTTGGTTGAATATTCTGTAAGCCCGCAAATCATCACTTTAGCCTCAGGTCTTTTTAGCAAAAGATAGTTAATCAAGAAAATCCAAAAATTATTTGAAAACATTCTGTTCCTCGTTCCAGCTTCTGGAAATAACATAAAATACTCTCCGCTAATATTGAAGTTTTTGTTTACTTCAACAGCCATTGAAAGAACTGGCTCTATATTTTTACTTGTCTGCTCGATTCCTAAACTTCTTAAACTTTGTATCTGCTGGTCAACAGAATGAAATGGCGTTGGAAGCATATAATATTCAATATCCAACAAACTTCCCATTCCTCTAGTCCCAAAACCTATTTTTTGGTCAGCATTTAAAAAAGGGAAAAGCATATTGGCATTATAACCAGAATACCTAAAATCAAAAGAATGAGTATAGTGTAACGATTTATGCGTTGTTAAAAAGTCGTTTATATCATTAATATACAATTTGAATTTAGCATAAAGTGATAAAGCACTCCTGTTTGTTCTGTAGTGATTAATGAAAAAGACTTTGTCGTATAAAGGATTATTAACGATTAAATTTTTACACCAACTTCCCGCTACAATATGAATTTCAACATTGGGATATTTTTTTTTGAAGATATCTATCATGTAGCTCATCATCAGCATATCACCAAGATGACCAAAGTTGAAAAGTAAAATTCTCTCTGGTAATATGAACGCTTTATTTTTATGTTTTCGGAAAATAAAAACAAAAAAGTCAACAAGGAGGTCTAATACTCTTAGTCTAAGTTTTGTTGGTCTATTTCCGCAATACTCTCTTTTTAGCATAATCTTTAAATACCTTCTTGTATGAAACACAGGTTAGACGAAAAACAGTACTGTTTGTTAATCAATTAACGCCAGTACTTTTCTAAATGGTAGCTGTAAAGCTTTTCGAACTCTTTTATATCTTTTTACTTTAGGTGGTTTAATATAGAAACAAGGAATTTGAATATAATAATCATTAAAATTATCTTTTAATTTTTGTGCATAATCTTTAAATAATTCAATAATATCTGGTCTGTTTTCAAAAGTTGAGCGATCTTGATATTTAGAAACACTGTTAGGTTTACTAAGTTGATAGCCACTGTAATGAAAAAAGATAATGGGTTCATGATTACTTAAAAAAGTATCGCCTTCTTTGGTGATTTGCCTCTCATGAAGATTCCAATAGGCAACATTATAACCTGGATGTTTTTCAATCAGTACTGAATCTTTATAGAAAATAGGCACAAAATTTATCCAGTGTTGATCTACAAATAAACCATTGCATAAATCAATCCTACAATCATTTTTAAGGCGCTCTTTCCACCAATCAATCATTTGTAAGCTTTCATTACTTCTTCCAACTCCGATAAATCCTAGATTGTAAATTCCAGTATTCAAATGTGCTATTTCCTTAGTGTCAAAATCATCGAGAATCGGAGAAGAAATATGTGGTGTAATCACGATACTTTTTTCTGCCAGACTTTCAGTTAATCTACTCAGTTTTTGATAAACAATGATGTCTGGGTCGAAATAAATAACATTTTGAATGTCTTTTCTATTTTTAAAGAAGTAATCAAAATAGAAAGGTTTTACAGCCGTATTGAGTTCCGTGATGTCATAATTTTCACACATTTCATCCAAACAATCAATACCTATTTTGTCAATTTCTAATAGTTGAAAGGGAGGGATTTTATCTGTATCCAAAGTAACTTGGTCAAGCCTGTCAACTAAGCCAATTACATATTCAATATCGGGGTTAGTTTTTTGGAGAGACTGCCCCAAAGTCTGTGCTTGAGCAAGATAATTTATGGAACAAATGGTAAATGCTAAAGTCATAATTTCTTGAAAATTAAGCCAAACTTTGTCTGATGAAGTAAATAGGGTTTAATTAATATGTGAAAATAGGGATGCTTTATCAATTAACAAACATTGTTTAATACAATATTTTATCATAAACAAGGCTTCTCTGTTGAATGAAAAGATAATATACTCGAAAATAAAGTTACAACATTATCCCTAAAAGGGAATACAATATCTTTTTTATCAAGTAAGTTGCTCAAAACCAATCCTCAATTTTAACATTACTTTCTATTTTTTGCTCTAAATCATCAGGTAATTTTGCAAAAAAATCAATTGAAGTAAGTTTTTCAATAGCGTTGATACTAACAGCGAAAGATTTAATCGATTTTGTTGAACCTTCGTTAGGAATTAAAAATGCGATGGCTTCTTCTGTTTCAGGGTCATAAACTATTTTATAAAACGAATTAGGAACTGCTACTAAATTACTTTTTCCGATAGTTTTTAAGCCTTTTTTCAGAACAGGACCAGTCACAATAATCAAATGTTTTCTACTAATAACCCAATGACGAATTTTATCTTCTAAATTACTCCAAATTCCTCTATTAAAATCAGGGTTCTGTGGGGACATGTTCGACATATAAAAGGTTTCGTCTTGTAATTCCTTGTCGTGTTTGAAATCTGCCGCTGGACATAAATGCCCACGGTCATAACCAGAGCGTGAGTAATCTCGTGTATGAGATGAACCTGTTTCAACCAAAGGGTCTTCAATGAATTCGTTTGAACGAGCCTCGTGACCATCCACCGCTTCTTTTTCCAAACGATGCAAAACCCATGACGCTTGTTCATATTCTTCACGATAATTTAGGATAAAAGCTTTATGACGAACAATTTCAGTATTGTTTTTGAAGTATGGAATATAATCATCCAAAGTTCCGCCATCGGTATTTTCTTCATGCTTATTAGAATTCCCGAAAACCTTTTCTTGGATTGTTTCTAAAACAGAGCTTTCTACTTTTTCTTTAATTTTCTTAGAAACATCATCGGTAAAGCTGTCAGTTTCCTCTTCATTCGTTGTTTCTTCTTCTTGATTTGGCGCTTCCTTTTCTTTACTTTTTTTCTGGCTACCAATTTTTGCAAAGTCATTTTGCAAAGATTTCATCGGCGAAGGTTTGCCCCAATAGTATAGAACAATACCAAGGAATAGTAGAAAAACTAGAAATTTTATTTTACCCATAATTTTGTTGCGTAAAACACACCGCTTTAAATGATAATTGATGTTAGAAAATACTCAAATTAAAATTCAGAGAACATTTTTCGTAATTTTACTTTTCGAGCAAGTAAACAAATACGGCTTCGATAAACTAATCAATGTCTCAAAAAAATATAATTATTATTGGTGCCGGAGCTGCGGGATATTTCGGAGTAATATCTGCTGCTGAAAGTAATCCAGATGCGAAAATAATACTTTTAGAAAAGAATAGAACGGTTTTGAACAAAGTTCGTATCTCTGGTGGTGGGCGTTGTAATGTTACACATGCTTGTTTTGATAATAAACAGCTATCTAAGTTTTATCCAAGAGGAGGGAGTTTTCTGAGAAACTTATTCAATCAATTTAATGCAAGAAATACTGTTGAATGGTTTGAAAAACAAGGAGTTACTTTAAAGACAGAAGCTGATGGAAGGATGTTTCCCGATACGGATAGTTCTGAAACGATTGCCCAGTGTTTAGAGAAAAAGGCGAAAGAATTAGGCGTAAAAATCATTACTTCTGCTGGTGTTAAATCTGTTTTAACAAATAAAAATAAAGTAACAGGAGTACAACTTTTGAGTGAAGAAAAGTTAGATTGCGACGCTTTACTGATTACAACAGGTGGAAACCCTCAAAAATCTGCTTATCAATGGTTGGCAGATTTAGGGCATCAAATCGTTGAGCCTGTTCCTTCATTGTTTACTTTTAATGTGCCTGATTCACTTTTTACTGAATTATCAGGAGTAAGTGTTCAACGTGCTTCGGTTAGAATTGCAGGAAAGAAAATTATGCAAGAAGGTGCTTTATTGGTAACACATTGGGGTTTTTCTGGACCAGCAATTTTAAAACTTTCAGCTTGGGGAGCGAGGGAATTAGCGGATACAAATTATGATTTTACGGCATTAATTAATTGGATTCCTGAATTTTCAGAAAATCAAGTCAGAGAAAATTTTACTTTACAAAAGAAAGTAAGTCCGAAGAAACTTATTCAATCGAATCCTCAATTTACTTTACCTACAAGACTTTGGAAGAAGTTTTGTGAACTTGCTGAAATTGATGAAACAATGCGTTGGATTGATATTTCGAATAAATCAACCAATAAATTGATTGAAAATTTGCTGAACTCTCCACAAAAAGTAAAAGGTAAAACCACTTTTAAAGAGGAGTTTGTTACTTGTGGAGGCATTGATTTGACTGAAGTAAATCCACAAACAATGGAAAGTAAATACATCAAAAATCTGTTTTTTGCTGGCGAGATTTTAGACATTGATGCAGTAACAGGCGGTTTTAACTTTCAAGCAGCTTGGACAACGGGTTTTGTAGCAGGGAAAAATATGTAATTTATTTTAATTATTTTCATGTTTTTTGAAACAACTGACAAAATGAATTGAGTCATGTTATCAGTGAGCTTTCTTCATCAAAAAATATTAATTTTCAAATCTTCAAATCACCACATTTTCAAATTATCATGTATTCTCAACAAATAACAGTAACTTCTGATTTTATTCAACAACAAGTACCCAATTTTAAACCTGATTTTGGAATCATTCTTGGTACAGGACTAGGTGCATTGGTAAAAGAAATAGATGTTTTCAAAAGTATTAATTATGCTGATATTCCAAATTTCCCTGTGTCAACGGTTGAGTTTCATCAAGGGAAATTGATTTTTGGTCAGATCGGAGGGAAGAATGTAATTTGTATGCAAGGTCGCTTTCATTTTTATGAAGGCTATTCTATGAAAGAAGTTACTTTTCCTGTTAGAGTAATGCAGCAATTGGGCGTGAAAGAATTAATCGTTTCAAATGCTTCGGGTGGCATGAATCCAGCTTTTAAAGTAGGCGATTTAATGATTATTCAAGACCATATCAGTTTGTTTATGCCTGAAAATCCTTTGACTGGCAAACATACTCCTTCTTTTGGCGACCGTTTTCCTGATATGTGTGACCCTTACGATTTAACTTTGATTACTAAAGCCGAAAGTATCGCTCAATCCCTGAATATTCCTGTACAAAAAGGTACTTATGTTATGGTATCTGGACCTCAATTAGAAACTCGTGCAGAATATAAATTACTTCGAATATTAGGAGCTGATGCCGTTGGAATGTCAACCGTGCCTGAAATTATTGTAGCACATCAAATGGGAATAAAGTGTTTCGGGATGTCAATCATTACAGATATGGGCATTCCAGAAACTTTAGAAAAAGCAAGTTTAGAAAAAATTATTGCCGCCGCCGCTAAGTCTGAACCTTTGATGACAAAAATTATCAGTACTTTGATAAAAAGTGCTTAATTTAAGATAATCGGGTATCCTTACAGGAATTATGATGAAAGGATACCCAGTTTTTTATAGTTCTAATCTTTGTTTATCTCTTAACAATACAGCTTTCAGCTTACTATAAGGTAGTTGCTGAGGCGATACTTTGTTGTTAATAGAAAGTACTGCTGCCGTAGCTGCCGATTGCCCTAAAATCATAAAAACGGGTTCCATCCTGATAGAACCATAAGCAATATGCGAACTTGATAAACAAACAGGAACTAATAAATTATTGCATTCTTTTTCTTTAGGTAAAATAGAGCCATAAGCAATTGAATAAGGCTTATCTGGATGTACTCCTATATCTCCTTCGTTTTGTACGTAGCCATCCTTTTTAATATAACGTTGTGCATTATGAGCATCCAAAGCATAAGAGCCCATTCCGATTGGATTAGGAACCTGGGTTTTTCCTAAAGCATCAGCCTCTTTCATCACAAATTCACCAATCATTCTTCTTGCTTCACGAATATACAATTGATGTGGCCAATTACCATTGTCTTTAAATTCATCTTTGGGTAATCCCCATTCCTGCATTTTATCACGAACATCAGCAGGAACACTTTTATCATTTTGTAAAAAGTACATTAGTCCTTTTTGATATAATTCATGTTCTTTGATGATTTGCTTACGGCGTTCATAACTTGCTTCTGGATAATCATAGTTTTTACCAATATAGTCTGTACTAAATGGTCCATGATTATTGGTATCTGTTTTTCGATTAGGAATGTTGTCAAATTTATCAAATGTTTCACGCCAGCCAGAGGCAAAAACTCGGGTAAGTAATTCATATCGAGCAGGGTCATAACCTTCTGGTTTAGGAAAAGGTACTCTATTTTCTGGATGATTACTCAGGCACATTCTGAAACAATAAGCTTGAATTTTATTATCTCCTGAACCATATTCTGCAATTGGTTCTGATGAAATTTCAGGTAAAAGTCCACTTGTGGAATCGTTGGCTATTTTATATGGACTAATTTTCGTTTTGAAATGATGACCATGTTGAAATACTTCTGGTTGAACCCCATTCCATTGCTCACCATAGACACTATTGGCTTCACGACCAACATGATAATCGACACCTGCCACCGCCATGAGGTCGCCTTCATAAGTAGCATCAATAAACATTTTTGCTTGATAAACATTCCCACTTAAAGTTCGAAAAGAGTGAATACTTCCTGATACTTTTACTACGCCTTTCTCAGAGCGGTCAAGCCATTCATTTCGGTAAACAAGTAGTTTGTTTTTTTTGACAAAATCTTCAAACACTTGTTCTGCTACATGTGGTTCAAAAATCCACATTGTTCGATTTGTTCCATCAATTGCAGGTGTACCTTGCCCTTTATTGCCATATTCTTCTTTTTTCTGCCATTGCCAAGTACTATTATTTTGATAATATTGATACAGTCTTTGATAAAATTCACGAGAAAGTCCACCAATTACTTCTTTGTTACCTGTATCAGTAAAACCTAAACCACCAGAAGACAAACCGCCCAAATGTGTGTCAGGTGAAACAACGATTACGCTTTTCCCCATTTTTTTTACTTGTACCGCCGCTATAACTGCAGCCGAAGTTCCGCCATAAATAATTACATCTGCTTTGTAAACTTGTGCTTTGGTATTGTTATTTAGCTGGAATCCAGAGAATAAAAAAACTGTAATCGTGGCTTTCAAAAGCCAAAATAAAGGTTTAAATTTTTTCATAGTTTAGTTTGAGATTAATTTACGGAAGAACAACTATTACCAAAACACATAAAAATTTCTACATATCCAATTCATCCAAGAATAATTGATAAGCCCCTTTCAATTCCTTTAAAGCTTTTTCATTTCCTACTTTTTGGGCTAAAGCAATGCCATCTTGATAGGTCTTTTCAGCCAATTCATTTTCTCCAAACTCCGAAAATAAAGCGCCTGCATGATAATAAGTAGGCAAGTAGTCGGCATGGTTTTTTAATAAATATAAATAAATCTTACTGGCTTCTTCTGCATCAGTTTTTAATAATTCTGTTGCTAATGCGTAATGATTAAAAGGGTTTTCTGGCTCTTCTTCCAGAAACTGTTTTAATAATGCTAATCTGTTAAATGACATTTTATAAAATATTTAGAAATAATAGTATGCTTGCATACTATTATTAAAACTTTTCGTTATTATTGTGAATAAATAAGGAATACTACAAATTAAACCTTAAAAAGTTAAATTTATGTACTGTTCTTTGAAACAAAACTCAAAAGATTAACAAAAATAAACGATATACGATGAAAATTTTAGTTTGTGTAACCAGCGTACCCGATACCACAGCGAAAATTTCGTTCACGGACGGAGATACAAAATTCAATAAAGCGGGCGTAACCTACATTACGGGTCCTTATGATGATTATGCACTTTCTCGTGCAGTAGAATTAAAAGAACAACATGGAGGAACAGTAACAGTACTAAACGTTGGTGAAGCTGATGCAGAGCCTGTTATCCGTAAATGTTTGGCAATTGGTGCTGACGATGCCATTCGTGTGAATTGCGAAGCGACGGATTCTTATTTTGTAGCGACACAAATCGCCAACATTGCTTCGCAAGAAAAGTACGATTTAATCCTAATGGGTCGTGAATCTATTGATTTCAACAGTGGTGTTGTACATGGATTGGTGGCTGAATTACTTGGCATTCCATCATTATCGCCTGTAATGAAATTGGATATTGAAGGAAGTACTGCAAAAATTACTCGTGAAATAGAAGGAGGAAAAGAGGATTTAGAAGCTAGTTTACCTTTAGTGTTTGGTTGTCAGGAACCCATTGCAGAATGGAAAATCCCGAATATGAGAGGTATCATGACAGCTAGAACAAAACCGTTGAAAGTAGTTGAGCCAGTAGGAGAAGGTTTGACAAGTACTGATAAATACGAACTTCCTGCTCCCAAAGGTGCTTGCAAAATGATTCTGGCTGAGAATGCAGAAGAATTAATTACACTTTTAAAAACTGAAGCAAAAGTCTTGTAAGCTAGGAATTATGAATTGTGAAAGATGAAGCATTACCTAAAATACTAACTATTTTGAGTAATAACAAATTCATAACTCAGCATTCACAATTCAAAACTTATACTTACTTCCATCAAAAATCTGAAAAAATATGTCTGTTTTAATATTCACCGAATTAGATAATGGAGCGATTAAAAAATCATCGCTCGAAGCCGTTTTTTATGGTGCAGAATTGGCTAAAATACAAGGTACAAGTGTTACAGTTTTAGCCATCGGCGATGCTTCTGAAGCTGAACTTGCTAAAGCTGGAAATTTTGGAGCTTCTAAAGTACTTCATGCCAATGATGCTCGTTTAGCTGTTTCAAATATTCAAGCTTATGCTTCAGTTTTAACAGAGGCAGTCAATGCGGATGGTGCCGATACAGTTATTTTAGCAAAATCATCTTTGGGTGATGCCGTTGCTGCCAGAGTTGCGGCTAAATTGAAGGCTTCAATCGTTTCTAATGTTACGGCTTTGCCAAATCTTTCAAATGGTTTTGTCGTGACAAGAAGTATTTACACTGGGAAAGCTTTTGCAAGTGTTTCGATGAAAAGTGATAAAAAAATTATCGCTATCAAGAAAAATGCCGTGAGTCCAGTTGAAACGGATGCTTTGGCGAAAGTTGAAGTTTTCTCACCAGCTTTATCTGATGCAGATTTTGGTGTAAAACTCGTTGCTACACACAAAGCTTCAAGTACCATTTCATTGCCAGAAGCAGATTTAGTGGTGTCAGCTGGTCGTGGTTTGAAAGGACCAGAAAATTGGGGAATTGTTGAAGATTTAGCCAATGCTTTGGGGGCTGCTACGGCTTGTTCTAAGCCTGTTTCAGATTTAGATTGGCGTCCTCACCACGAACACGTTGGTCAAACAGGTATCAAGGTTTCTCCGAATTTGTACATTGCGGCTGGTATTTCTGGTGCAATTCAACATTTGGCTGGCGTAAATTCATCCAAAGTAATTGTGGTGATTAATAAAGACCCTGAAGCTCCTTTTTTCAAAGCAGCTGATTACGGAATCGTAGGAGATGTTTTTGATATTTTACCAAGATTAACCAAGGTTGTTTTGGCTACGAAGTAATATTTTTTAGATAAAATATCTTTAAGACCTGTGAATTTTATAATTTCACAGGTCTTTTGTTTTGAATGAATATCCAGAAAACTTTTTTAAATTTATCGGGGTTTATATCTTTGTTCCCTGCTAATGGCAAAACCCTCAATTATTAAAAGCATATATTTGTAAAGTGGAAAAAATAAAATTAGAAATATTAGGATTGTCGCCTAGTTCATCTCAAACGGGTTCGTTCGCATTGATATTAGGAGAAGAGTTTGGACCTCGAAGATTGCCCATCATTATTGGTATGTTTGAAGCACAGGCGATTGCTATTGAAATTGAGAAGATTGAGCCTAATCGTCCGATGACGCATGATTTATTCAAATCTTTTGCCCGTACTTTTCATTATTCAGTCAGTGAAATTTCAATTACCGATATAAAAGAAGGTGTCTTTTTTGCAAGAATTCATTGTACTGATGGCATCAAAGATACTTATATTGATGCTCGTCCATCAGATGCCATTGCGATTGCCTTACGTTTCAATGTTCCGATTTATACTTTTGAAAATGTATTATCTGAAGCAGGTATTTCAACTAACGAAAGTTCGAAAGACCCATTAATTGATGATATTGAACCAGAAATTAAGCCAAAAAAGACTTTCGGTGAGATTTTGAAAGAAAATCCAATCGAACAATTGAATAAAATGTTGCAAGAAGCCTTGGCAAATGAAGAATACGAAAAGGCTGCCAAAATTCGTGATGAATTAGACAAAAGAAATTAAACATGATTCTCGTAAAAGCCATCTGAAAACCTCAGATGGCTTTTTGTTAAAAAGCGTTAATTGCCTTTCATTGCGATAGAAAAATCGTAAATTTGTTTGTAATCTTTGCCTCAAGATATTATGGCTAAAATAAAGAAATTAGGAAGTACTCCGAATGTCATGGTTGTTATTAGTTTAACAATTGCACTTTTCTTAATCGGAATGTGTGGTTTGTTGACATTAAATGCCCGTAAACTCGCAGAATTGGTTAAACAAAATGTGGAGCTACAAGTGTATTTAGACGATGATTTGACAACCAGCAAGCTAGATTCAATCTATAAAATATTGATTAAAAAAGAGTTTGTATTGCTCAAAGAAAACTCTCCACAAATCAATTTTATTTCTAAGGAAGTAGCTGCAAAACAATTCATTGAAGAGTCGGGAGAGGATTATAGAAGATTACTTGGCGATAATAATCCACTTCATAATTTATATGCTGTAAAGATTAAGCAAGAGTATTTTAACGATGCTAAATTAAAAGAAATTAAAGCAGCTTTAGAATTAATTCCGGGTGTTCACGAAGTAGCTTATGTTGAGAATTTTGTGGATGAAGTCAACAAAAATATTTCAAAAATCTATTTAGTGCTTTCGGTTTTTGTGATGTTGTTACTCTTGATTATTATCATTTTAGTGAATAATACCATCAAATTATCATTGTATTCTCAGCGATTTTTAATCAGAAGTATGCAATTAGTGGGAGCGACCAACGGTTTTATTCGTAAACCATTTATTATAAAAGGTGCTTTGCAAGGGCTTACGAGTGGTTTAGTGGCAAGTTCTTTTTTGATTTTATTACAACAATTAGCTGTGCGTAAAGTAGAAGGATTAGTTTTATTACAAGAAATGGATAAAATGATTTATTTACTTTTGGGCATTTTAATCATCGGTACTTTGATGGGGATATTAAGTACTTTCCAGTCGGTTGAAAGATATTTAAGATTATCACTTGATGAATTGTATTAAGCTTTTACCAATTAATTTTCATACGAAATTCAAAATAAAAATATAAAATGACTAATAAAGAAAAACTCCCTTTTGGAAAAACAAATTATCTAATCATGTTGCTAGGAATAGCCATTATTCTTATCGGTTTTTTTATCATGAGTTTAGATAAAGAAGAATTTGGATTTGGGTTTTTAGGTTTAACACTAGGACCAATCATTGTTTTGGCAGGTTTTACCATTGAATTTTTTGCCATCCTTAAAAAATCATAAAGACTGAAAATATTCATTCAAAAAGCTCTCTTTAACCAATGTGTTGAAGAGAGCTTTTTGTTTATCATAGAGTATGTCGTTTGATACTTTTTTGCGGGAAATTGCGGTATTTAGTATGAATGGAGATACTTGAAGTATGTCGTTTGATACTTTTTTGCGGGAAATTGCGGTATTTAGTATGAACGGAGATACTTGGAGTATGTCGTTTGATACTTTTTTGCGGGAAATTGCGGTATTTAGTATGAATGGAGACACTTGAAGTATATCATTTGATACTTTTTGCGGGAAATTGCGGTATTTAGTATAAATGGAGATACTTGAAGTATATCATTTGATACTTTTAAGTATTAAACTATCAGCTTACTCCACATCCAACATTTTTAAACAAACTGGAGTTGGTACTGAGATTTCCTTTCCCGTAGCTGTCAAAGTACCTTTAAGAGCGTCACGTTCAAAAATGGTGATATTATCACTGTCTTGATTGGCTATCAAAACAAATTTTCCAGTAGGGTCAATCATGAAATTTCTTGGTTTTTTTCCTAACACCGACTGATTGGTAATATAAGTAAGTTCGCCTGTTTTTTGATTGATTGAATAAATCGCAATGCTATCATGAACTCTGTTTGAACCATACAAAAACTTACCATCGGGCGAAATATGAATATCTGCACAAGATTTTCCACCTGTATAATCTGCTGGCAAAGTACTAATCGTTTGAAAAGCCTCAAGCGAACCTTTTTTATAATTAAAGCCCGTGATTTCTCCACTTAATTCCTGAATAACATAAGCAAACTTTTTGTTAGGATGAAAAGTGAAATGTCTAGGACCTGTACCGTCTTTTACTTTGGTGAAAGCTGGATTTCCCACATTTAATTTTCCAGTTTTAGCATCCAATTGATAAGTAACGATTTTATCAATTCCTAAATCAGGCACAAAAACATCTAAATTATTTGGAGCAATGTTAATTGAATGCACATGTGGTTTGTCTTGTCTGTTCACATCTACACTTTTTCCTTCGTGTTGGATGGTTTGAATCGCTGCGGCTACGCCTCCATTGCTTTCTACAGGCAAAACACTTAGGCTTCCAGCCCCATAATTCCCCACAATTACCCATTTTCCTGTTTTATCAACAGCTACATGGCAAGGACCAGAACCATTGGCAGATTGTGTACTCAATTGTGTTAATTCCCCTTTTGTTTTATCGAACTCAAAAGCATACACAGCACCGCCATTATTGAATTCACCAACAGAATAAACATACTTTTGATTAGGAGAAATCGCTAAAAAAGCTGGATTCTTTAGATTTTTAGCAATACTAATTGCTTGGAAATTACCTGTTTCACTATTGAATTTATAGACATAAATTCCTTCACTTTTTCCAGAAGTATAAGTGCCTACCAATAAATAAAATTCTTTTGAAGGAGGTTGATTGTACTTTACAGTAGCAAAAGCAATGCTTTGAAACAGCACAAAAAGTACTAGTAAGAGTTTAGTTTTAATATTCATAATAAGGAGATTTAGGATGAATTCGATTATGGCTGAAAGATAAGTATTTTCCAGTTTTTACTTGTAGAGTATTGTAAGGATAGATTTTTACTCAATTTTTCCAAAAATCTTTTAGAATTTACTTTTGTGGATTTATTGAGGATTATTTTCTACAAAATAGCAGGATTCCCTTTGGTATAATTATTTAGAAATGCTTTTTGATTAAATTATTAACAACATTAACATGAAAAAACTCTTATTCAGTGCTTTTATACTCGTTTTATTGGGTGTAAGTACTTCGGTAAAAGCTCAAGGGCAGTACAAGTCAGCTTTAGGTATTCGTTTGGGTAATACGAATGGTATTACATTCAAAACCTTTGTGAATAACAAAGATGCTGTAGAATTGATTGGTTCATTCCGTTATGACGGTTTTGGCTTAACAGGACTTTATGAAGTACACGGTAGGGCTTTTAATTCCAGAGATTTCAACTGGTTCATTGGTGGTGGTGGTCACGTATATGTTTGGGGAGATAAACGTCCAGGCTTTTTAGATAGAGACCAAACAACCGTATTAGGTTTAGATGGTATTTTAGGCTTAGAAGCTTATGCTAGAACTATTCCTTTAGCTATCAGTTTAGACTGGAAACCGGCAATCAATATCATCAATTATAGTAGTTTCTGGGCAGATGAAATAGCATTATCGTTCAGATATACTTTCTAAGATTTTGAGAAAAAGAAAAGCCCTACGAAAGCGTAATCGTAGGGCTTATATATTGCATTTTGTTTGCTTAGATTTCTACATCAATTCTCTTCTTGAACCCTTTTCTATGTTCATCAATTGGCATTACAATTTTCCATTGATGGTTATAATACTTCGCTGAAATATTTTCTAGGTCAACAAAATTGGGCAGCATAATTTGTCCGATGGTTTGTGGAACAAAATTTTGTGCTTCGTCTTCTTCCGCCTTTTTCAAAACAGGTTGTAAAGCATATAACCAAAGTCGGTTATCCTGAACATCCATTTGTAAATGGTCTGCACTTAAACCAGCTACTTTTACAAAAACTTCATAAGCATTTTCAGTTTGATTCACCTCAATATTAGGTTCTGTTCTACCGCCATTTAAAGTATTGTTAAAATCAATGTCAGCTAATATATTTCTCGGAATTTCTATTTTCTTTTTCATCTTCATTTACTTATTAAAGGTTTACACAGATTCCTTTTTAGGTTATCTACCTTCTTTCAAATCCTATACCAGTGGATTTTATCAGACAAAACGGCTTGTTTTTAAATACTCTTCAGTCATTATGTCCTTTTTTCCCTTTTTAAGAAAGACTAATAAGCCATTTTGTAAAGAAATAGCCGAACGACTTTTTATTTGAACCTACTTAGTATGTAACTTTATGGCTCATTTAAAAATGTTAGATTCGATGACTTACGCTGAATTTAAAGCAACACTTGCTCAACCTGCTCCGCCTTCTTCTGTTCATGAATTACTCGTAGCACTTTGGTACGATGCTAATGACGATTGGGAACAAGCACATGAAGTAGCGCAAAGTAACGAAGGTTCGAAAAATTATGACCAATTACACGCTTATTTGCACAGAAAGGAAGGCGATAATTGGAATGCCAGATATTGGTACACTCGTGCAAAATCGTCAGTTTTTGTAGGTTCATTGGCAGATGAGTGGGAAATGTTAGTAAAGCAGTTTTTGACTCTGTAAGTTTTGCCTACCTTTGTAAAAATATAAATTAATGCTATCTACGATACTTTGTTGAAGCAATTCACCGAAAGGACGGAGATTTATTATCTTAATTATGACCAAAATTACCCAATACATCGAGCAAGCAAAAGGTAAGACCTTGTTTTCAATAGAGATTATTCCGCCAGTTAAAGGGGAAAGTATTCAAGCATTGATGAGTAATATTGAGCCTTTGATGGAATTTAAACCGCCTTTTATTGAGGTAACCTATCACCGTGAAGAATTTTTAGAGAAAATAGTGAACGGTCAGATTGATAGAATTCCAATTCGCAAACGTCCTGGTACAGTTGGTATTTGTGCAAGTTTGATGAATCGTTTCAATGTTGATGCAGTGCCACATGTAATTTGCGGAGGATTCACAAAAGAAGAAACAGAAGATTTTTTGTTTGATTTACACTATTTGGGTATTGATAATGTATTAGTACTTCGTGGTGACCCGGTGAAAGGAAATCCAGCATTTACACCTGAAAAAGGTGGTCATGCTTTTGCAAGTGATTTATTGCAACAAGTAGTAAGAATGAATAATGGAGAACTTTTGCATGAAGAAACACAAGCGTCGCCAACTAATTTTTGTATAGGCGTAGCGGGTTATCCAGAAAAACATTTTGAAGCACCCAACTTCAATACCGATTTTGATTATTTAAAAAAGAAAGTAGCATTAGGTGCAGATTATATCGTTACACAAATGTTTTTTGATAATCAGAAATACTTTGATTTTGTAAAGAAATGTCGTGAAGAAGGAATTAATGTACCAATTATTCCGGGCTTAAAACCTTTGGCAACTAAGAAACAATTGACAGTTTTACCAAGAATTTTCCATTTAGATATGCCAGAAGATTTGGTAACAGCAGTAACAAATTGCAAAACAGATAAAGACGTTAAACAAGTTGGCATAGAATGGTGTATTCAGCAATGTAAAGAATTGATGGCTTTTGAAGCACCAATTTTACACTTCTATACCATGAGTAAATCAGAAAGTACTAAGAAGATTGCTGAGGCAATTTTTTAAGTAATTTCATCCAAAAATATTTTAATTCCCTTTTAGAAGAGTCTTTTGAACAATAGACTCTTCTTTTTGTTTCATCAAAAACACTTATTTTAAAAAAATAGAGTATTTTTGATAAAATGAGTAAATCCTCTTTGTCCAATAAAACTTTAAAAACCATGTTTGTGCTATTTTTTGTTTGAAAAGGCTTCTGTTTCAGATATAAAGAATAGATTGCCCACAAGTAAAATGTTATGAATCATACATTTACTAAATTTCTTATCTCATTTTTCCTTAAGAGAAATATCTTTTTGAGTTTGGCTTTTTTGTGCTTTGGAATAGCAGCATTTTTATATGTTGTTATTGGCGATGGAATTAGTAAAACATTCGAAGAGAAGTATCTGTTTGATGTTCAAAACAAAGTGAGCCAAGAAATTAAGCAATCAAATTCGGATTTAGACAAAGTTTTTGGAACAATTACGAATGCAAAGAGTAATAGATTTAGTGCTTTCAGAACTACAACAGCTTATCCATATTTCGTTTTTAGAAATGGAAAATTGATATTTTGGTCTGATTACCAATTTGTACCTGATTATACTTTTATCAAAGGAAATTACAGTACCAAAGCCTTAGAATTAGAAACAGGGAAGTTTATTTTGAATCGACGTTGGGTAACAGTTGGCACTAATACTTTTGAAGTTTTTTCGATGATTAATCTTTCTTATTCAAAAGAGTATCGAGGAAATGGACAAAAAACGGTTTTCAATGAAAGTGTTTTTAAGGTTGACCCGAAAGAAATCAGCATCATTCCAGCATCAAAAGTTCAGTATAATATTTTTACTCCTTCCAAAACCTTCCTATTTTCTGTATTTTCAGACGAAACAGATAATTCCCAGCATCATATTATTCCTGATGCGGTTATCATCGTTGGCTTTTTGTGTTTACTTTTTTCAATCATATATTTATTTACTTGGATTTGGTACTTCAATAATAGTCATCAATACGGTTTGGCTTTTATGATTTTGGTGGCTTTCTTTTTGTTATTAAGAGTAGCCATGTTGTTTTGTTCAATTCCATTTATTTTCAGTGAATCAGAGCTTTTTAATCCCAAATATTTTAGCGTATCCATTTTCTCACCTTCTTTGGGCGACCTAATTATTAACTTATTAGTGCTTGTATTTATCTTGTTTTACTTGATAAATTACTTCTACAAAATGAGTGTGTATTTGTGGCTGATGAATTTAGAAAAGCCTATCAAACGCATTATTTCAGTGGTACTTCTGATTGGCAGTTTTGGAGTGAGCCAATTAATGTACAGCGTGCTGTTAGATATTTATCAAAAGTCAAATAATGAATTGAGTTTGGCATTGAATATTGATATTTGGGAAAAACCACTGGTTTTTTATTCATTGCTGATTTATGTTTTAATATCATTAGGATACTTCTTAATCTGTCATTTTCTTATCATTTTGGTGATAAAACTTAATCGACAACATACAAAATGGGTTTATCAAGCCTTGCTATTGGCTTTCGTTTTTGCGAGTTTAGTTTGCTTTGTTTTCTCCAATTTTAATATTGTCGTTTTCGGAATACACGCTGTTTATGTGTTAGTGCTGTTTTTCACCTCTTTCCCACGTTATTTATATACTTTCCGTTATCAAACTTCCATTTATTTCTTTTGTGGAGCATTAGTGTGTGCAGGTATTGGAAATTATGTAGTTAGTCAGCAAAATGTGGAAGAAGATTTTACTCAGAAAAAACAATTTGCCAAGAGTTATTTTGACGAAAATGATGAAAAAGCAGAATTTCTTTTAAGTAAAGCAAGTCTTGTAATTAGTAGAGATTCAATAGTAATGAACTTGTTGAAATCAGACTTTTTACCCAAAGAACAAGTAGAGAATTATATCAAGCATAATTTATTAGACAGCTATTTTTCTTATTATGATGTTAATGTTTTTGTATTTGATTACACAGGAAAATCCCTTGATAATACGGATGAAATAGAGAATTATGAAACTTTTGAAAAGATATTTAAACTGCCTAAGTACCAAACAAAAAATGCCAATGTATATTTTGTGAATGATTTAGAGGTTTATTCGGGTAAACAGTATTTTAATTTTATTCCACTTTTAAATAAAGAAGACTTAGTAACTGGCTATATAATTTTAGACTTAAAAAAGAAAAAAGAATTTACTGAAAGCTCAACTGACGGAGAATCACCCATTATTTCAGGAAATAAACTGAAAGCTAATACTTATAGTTTTGCGATTTATGAAAATGGGAAAATTGTAAAAACAGGAGGAGAGGGCTTCAACTACGAAAGTAAATTATCGAACGAAACTTTATTAGGAAAAGAGATTATTGAAGAAGGTGTAGAAGAAAATGGCTACAAACATGTAGGTTTTATTGGTAAAAATGGCAGAGCAATTGTGGTTTCATCAGAAACACAAAGTATTGCATCTATTTATGCCAATTTTTCTTTTCTCTTTTTAATATTAGTTTTTACTATCATCGTTGTCATTTTATTTTATGCTTCGCAATATGGATTGTCGAAGATGAATATCAATATTGCTAGTAAAATTCAAATCTATCTTAATATTGCTTTTTTACTTCCGCTGATTTTGGTAGTAAGTATTACATTTAGTATTATCGGAACCAAATTTTCAGAAAGCCAAGAAAATAGTTATTTAAACCAAACTGAAAGTATTGGCATCAATCTGATGCCAGCTGTTGATAGATATATTCAGGGGAAAATGAGTAAACAGTTTTTGTCTGATACCATCAATAGCATCGCTGTAAGTACTAAAAAGTACATCAGCGTTTTTGACACGAAAGGTCATTTATTAGCAAGTAATAAACCTTTGAGTTTTGAACAAGGCTTTATTTCTTCATACATTAATCCAATTGCTTATACGCAATTGATGGAAGAAAAAGAGAAGAAAGTGATTTTAGATGAAGCCATTGGGGACTTATCTTTTAAAACTTCTTACTTAGAATTAAAATCGAATGAAGGTAAGTTCTTGGGAATTGTTTGTATTCCCTTCTACGATTCAAAAACTTATTTTACCAAAGAAGTAAGTTCTGTCATTGGTTCTTTATTGAATACTTTTACCACTATTTTCTTAGTATTATTATGGTTTTCGTATTTGGCTTCTAATCTTTTGGTTGTTCCGTTACAGATGATTACCAATAAATTGCGGAAAATTGATTTAAGTAAACCAAGCGAACCACTTTCTTGGCGTTCGGATGATGAAATTGGTGTTTTGGTAAAAGCCTATAACGAAATGCTGGTAAAGTTGGATGAATCTAAAGTGGCTTTGACCGATGCCAATAAGCAATCTGCTTGGCAACAAATGGCAAAACAAGTAGCTCATGAGATTAAAAATCCGTTGACGCCAATGAAATTGTCTTTGCAATTATTGTTACGTAAGATTTCAAGAGGTACAGAATTGGATATGTCGCAAGTAAAGGACCAAATTGAATCTTTGACAGGGCAAATTGATAATCTTTCATACATCGCTACTTCTTTTTCAGATTTTGCTAGATTGCCAATTCCTAAAAGTGAAGTATTTGATTTTGCCTATGAAACTAGAAAAGTAGTCAATCTTTTCAAAGACGATACTCAACAACATATTCGAATGATGGTTCCTGTAAAAGCCATTAAAGTAGTTGGTGACCGCCAATTAACTGGAAATATCATTAAGAATTTGATAATGAATGCCATTCAATCCATCCCAGAAAGTAGAAATGCGGAGGTGATTATTGCCGTAGAAGTTGGGCTTGAAGCAGTGACTTTCAGTATTCAAGATAATGGCATTGGAATTCCTGAAGAAAACCAAGGGAAAATATTTATGTTAGATTATTCAACGAAAGTGCAAGGTTCAGGTGTAGGGTTGGCTTTAGCAAAATGGGTAGTTGATAATGCCAAAGGAAGTATTTGGTTTGAAACCGTTGAGAATGAAGGAACTAAGTTTTTCTTTACTTTGCCTTTAGCACTTTGAGAAGATGAAGGAATTACTTCATCTTCCCTCTTTTTACCAAATAAGCTGAAAGTATTTGCTCAAAGCCTTCAGCGATGTCTGCTTCAATAAAATCAATTTTATATTGTCCACAACGAAGTTTGAGTTCTTTATAAAACTGATGTAAGGTTTTTTGATACTCCGCTTTTACTTGTGCAGGATTCAGTTTAATACTCTCATTACTTTCTAAGTCGATAAACTCATAAGGTCGATCATCAAAATCAAAATCTGATTCTGTCTTTTTGTCTGTAACATGAAAAATCAATACTTCATGAAGATTATGCTTTAGGTGTTGTAAGGAAGAAAAAATCTTTTCAGCATTTTCAATATCATCAAACATATCGCTGAAAAGAATGACTAACGAACGTTTGTGAATATTTTCAGCAATTTGATGAATCACCGATGCCACTTCCGTTTTTTTATGTTCTTTTGGTTTTTGAAGTAAGTTTTGTAAATCCAGAAATATTTTATGAATGTGTGATGGCGTCGATTTTACCGGCGTTTGAATCTCAACTGACGATGAAAAAGTAATCAAACTAATAGCATCTTTTTGCTTTTGAAGCATATAAGCCAAAGCCGCCGCTGCCATAGTAGAGAACACAATTTTCCCATTCGTTTTTTCAGGATAATACATCGAAGACGAAGTATCAATAATTAAATGGCAACGTAAATTTGTCTCTTCTTCATAGCGTTTGGTATAAATTCTATCTGTTTTAGCAAATACTTTCCAGTCGATATGTCTAGTACTTTCGCCATTATTATATAAACGATGTTCTGCAAACTCAACTGAAAAACCATGAAATGGCGATTTATGAAGACCTGTAATAAAACCTTCTACCATTTGTTTGGCTAAGAATTCTATATTTCCATATTGGCGTATTTGAGCTAAATCCATGATTTTATAATTGTTGATTGAACTAATTATTTACTCTTTTTCGGAGGAATTATTTTTGTTTTTTGTGCCTCTTTTGCTACTTTTTTAGCTTTAATTCTTTGTTTTGAAAGTCTTCTCAAATAAGAATTTACCTTTAAACGTCGATGTTTGAGATTTGGGTATTTGCGTTTTTGCCAATTTTTTTTGAGGCGATAATAACGATGATACTTTAATTTAGTTTTTTGATAGAATTTAGGTTCAAAATGCGGAGGAGCAACCAACCTCAACGAATCATAAGGTTCAAGCATGATGTCTCCATCAAAACCAACTACTTTCAGGCGAACTTTGGTAAGACCTTTGTTCGTCATTTTTAGCCATTTTGCTGGATTTTCAGTTAAATCAATAATTCTTCCCGGTTTAAAAGGTCCTCTGTCATTGATTCTAACAATCACAAAACGCTTGTTAGCAAGATTTGTTACTTCAACCATCGTTCCGAAGGGCAAAGTCATGTGCGCAGCAGTATATTGATTTCTTTGAAGTATTTCTCCTGTTGAAGTAGGTTTTTGATAGAAATACTGAGCATAGAAAGAGGAAATTCCATAAGATTCATCTCCTAATTTTTGTGCATGGCTAACAGAACAGAAAAGGCAGAAAATTATAATAATTCCTAGAAGTGGTTTTGACATTTTGTGTGATTTAGTGGATTAAATTTAGGGGCTTTCTACACATTATCTACCAAAACTGGAATACAAAACTAGCCTTTTTCGGGAGAAATAAAAATATAAATTTTAGTGCTTATAATTTTGAAATACAGTAATTAAGCACAAAAAATAAAGTATTTTACTTTAAATGGATTCAGATAAAAGGCTTTTAAAGCTAATCTGTTATAAATCTTCAAAACTTAGTATAGAAAGGATAAACGATGAAGCAGAAATTATTTTTTATGATTAACTTTTGAAACATTCAGAAAATTTATATTTTTACCAATCCGTAAACCCTAAATTGTCATAGCACAGTGGAAGAAAGAGAAAGAGAAGAATTGTTTTCGAAACGTATCAGAGCAGGAAAGCGAACGTATTTTTTTGATGTGAAATCGACCCGCTCAAACGACTACTACATTACTATTACTGAAAGTCGCCGTTATCAAAAGGATGATGGATTTGCTTACGAAAAACATAAAATGTTCTTGTACAAAGAAGATTTTGATAAATTTGTTGAAGGGCTACAAGAAGCTGTTGATCATGTGAAGCATGAATTATTGCCAGATGTAGATTTTACGCAATTTAATCGTGAAGATGAAGATGCTGTAGGTGGTTTTGGTAGCGATTTGAAATGGGAATAAACTAATTGAAGAATTGTATAAGCCTCTGAATTTTCAGAGGCTTTTTTGTTGTTGTAGGATTAAACTTGTAACTTTGCTCACATAGAAAAGCTCAAACAGACCTTATAATCTGCAAAAAATAGTTAAAATGTAAAAATCCCCATAAGTCTTCCTTTTTGAATGAAAATTCAAATTTAGCTGCATTGTCAGATTCATTATTCCCAAATTTTCAAGAAATGAATTGATAAACTTAGAAGTAGAATCTTCGATTTCTAAAGTTTAACACACAATAATAAGCAAGAGTTATGTTATATTCTATTTGCATGTTTAGTCTTGAGGTATACTTGATATTATAAATCTTTGAAATTAATAAGTAGATAAATGGGTCTTCAATGTGGAATCGTAGGTTTGCCTAATGTTGGTAAATCTACTTTATTTAGTGCAATTTCTTCAAATAAGGCGGAAGCCGCTAATTATCCTTTCTGTACAATCGAGCCTAATGTTGGCATTGTAACAGTTCCTGACGAACGTCTTAATATTTTAGAACAATTGGTAAACCCTCAAAGAGTTTTACCAACGGTTATTGAATTTATGGATATTGCGGGTTTGGTAAAAGGTGCATCGCAAGGTGCGGGTTTGGGAAACAAATTCTTGGCAAACATTCGTGAAGTAGATGCTATCTTGCACGTTGTTCGTTGTTTTTCTGATGATAACATCGTTCACGTAGAAGGAAGAGTAAATCCTGTTTCGGATAAAGAAATTATCGATTATGAATTACAATTAAAAGATTTAGAATCTGTCGATAAAAAAATTCAAAAAGTAGAACGTGCAGCCAAAGCTGGCGATGCAAAATCTAGAGCACAATTAGCCATTCTTCAACAATATAAAGCTACTTTAGAAGCTGGTAAATCTGCAAGAACTGTTCAAGGTTTAGAGCCTGATGCTAAATTTGAAGCAATCGGTGATTTATGTTTATTGACCGATAAACCAGTAATTTATGTTGCTAACGTAGATGAAGCTTCTATTGCAAAAGGTACAAACGAGTATGTAGAGCAATTGAAAGCTGCTGTAGCTGAAGAAGGAGCAGAGGTTGTAGTAATCTGTGCTGCTTTAGAAGCACAAATTGCTGAAATGGAAGATGAAGACGACCGTCAAATGTTTTTGGAAGAGTATAATTTGACTGAATCTGGTTTAGATAAACTAATCCGTAGCTCATATTATTTATTGAACTTGATTACTTATTTCACGGCAGGTGTGAAAGAAGTGCGTGCTTGGACAATCCAAAAAGGTTGGAAAGCTCCAGCCGCTGCGGGTGTTATTCACTCAGACTTTGAACGTGGTTTTATCCGTGCGGAAGTAATTAAATTTGCTGATTACCAGCAATATAAATCTGAAAGTGCTTGTAAAGAAGCAGGTAAATTATCAGTAGAAGGAAAAGAATACGTTGTAATAGATGGTGATATTATGCACTTCCGTTTTAACGTGTAGTAACAATATTTAGTGATAGAAAAAGCCTTCCAACATTCATTGGAAGGCTTTTTTTTATTGATTCTTAATCAAAGTATAACCTACTAAAGCATCGGCTCTTGTTCCAATTGAACGATGGTATATTAAAATTTCATACACATTTTCAGTTTGTGAATGTGTGCCTTCTAATTCGGCTTCGCTGATATTTCCTTCATTATCTTTAGTCACGTACAAATAATTGTACACTCCTTGTTTTAACTGAATAAAGGCTTCATAAGCGCCACTTTCTGGTACATAGTGCATTTGGTTTACTTCGGTTAATTTCCAATCATTAAAAGCTCCGTTAATGAATACTTTTTTGTTTTCTAGGGAATCTGTTTTCAATAAAAAACTTACTCTTACATAATCCGATTCTGTATCGCCACGATTGGTTTCATAATTATCTATGACGTACATTCCGTTGAAATCATTTGTTGCTACATAAGCCAAACCATTTTGTGGTTTTTCTGGACGAACCTCTATAATACTTTCTTTTTCTGCCTGAACAATTCTAGCAATATTGACTAATTTTTGTTGCGTGCTTCTTCCATCAAACATTCTAAATTCATTACTGCCTTCTAGTTGATTTTCTCCTTCAAAAAACTGATAATCCATTTTACGATTGTAAGCGTCAATCATAAACGGTTTTAGATTTGTTAAAGTCTTGTTGTCTCTAAAATTCTGACGGATTACAATTTTCAAATCTTGCTTAGGGTCAATGATTTCGTAGCCACTATAATTTACACTGAAATTTACTTGTTGATGAGTACGTCTTTTCTGAACATTGTTCGGGAAAGTAACATTGCCAGCAACACCCACACGATTCTGGAAAACCATAAATCTACGAGTAAGCACGATGTCGTCTTCATTTCTATTTTTGTAAACCATTACTAAGTAGTTACCTGCTAATTTGGTCTTAGGAATTTCTACAGCAAAATGGGTGTATGGAATTTTAGTAGCAAATGAATTTCTATAATCGTTAATTGGAAAATCGTTGAATTCCGTCAAGTACTCAATGTCATTCAAAACAGAAGGTGTCCAATCTGCATTACAATGAAATACCTTTACTCTGAAACTCTGAAATTCAGGGGCTAGACAATCAAATTCTAGTTTTAAAATTTGATTTTCCTGTAAATTGATTACAGGTGGGTTTAAGGTTTCTTGAGGTGTTTTTGTAGCACTTAAAGAAGGATATAATTGAACAGTACGAATGTAAGGTTCATAAGTATGATTATCGTAAATAATCTTTTTAGACTCGTATTGTAGAGCTTTCTTTCTTTGCGCAAAAAAGGTAAATGGAATCAATAATAAGAATAAGATGGTTGAAATTTTCATAAAGAATAGCGAATGGATTGAGCGTCTAAGTGATAAAGCAAGATGTTTCTAATAACGAAAGGGGGATAAAATTATTCTGAAAGTAAATGAACAAAGGTTTAAAATCAAAAACGCAAATAAAGCAGTGGTTACCGTTTATTTGCGTTTTTAGAAAATTATTACTCAAAGCTTGAAGTCAATAATTAAACTTTACTGAAGTACACTTTCTGTTTCTTCAATCTCTAACATTACAGCTTCCCAAGTATCGCTTGCTTCTTCTAAAGAATTGAGAATCTTTTGGTATGCAATGTTCTCTTTTTTCAAAGTATCGGCATTGTTAAAAGTAATTGGGTCGGCAAGGGTTTTCTCTTTTTCGACTTTCTCTGCTTCTAATTTTGCGATTAAGCTTTCTGCATCAGTCAATTTCTGATTTAACTTCTTTAGGTTCTTTTGGGCTTCCTTTTTGGCAAAATCATCTAAAACGGGCTTTTTCTCTACAACTTTCTCAACAGTCTTTTTCGGAGAACCTTCTTTTGGAAGTGTTCCATCTATTCTACGTTGTTCCATCCAAGTTTCATATTCATCATAAGTGCCTGGATATACTTTAATCTCTTCGTCTTCAATATACCAAATCTTATTAGCAATTTCAGAAACGAAGAACCTATCGTGAGAAACCACTACATAAGTACCTTCGTACTGTTGTAAAGCTTGAATCAAGATGTTCACAGACATCATGTCCAAGTGGTTAGTAGGCTCATCGAGTAGCAAAAAGTTAGCCTCCGAGATTAATACTTTAGCCAAGGCTACTCTTGATTTTTCACCCCCTGAAAGTACTTTAATCTTCTTGAAAGCATCATCGCCTGAGAACAAGAAACAGCCCAAGATACTTCTTAATTCTGTTTCTAACTTCCCTGTTCCTGTCATTTTCAATTCATCCAACAGGGTATTGTTTACGTCTAAGCTTTCTAACTGATGCTGTGCATAAAATGAGTCGATAACATTATGCCCCAATTTACGTTCGCCTTCAAATTGCTCTGAACCATCAATGATTCTCAACACCGTAGATTTACCTTTACCATTGGCACCAATCAAGGCAATTTTATCTCCTCTTTCGATAACCGCATTGGTGCTAGTAAGAATCCTTTTTGGTCCATAAGCCTTTGTAATATCTTCCAAGTGCATGATAAAGCGACCTGGCTGAGTACCAAAGTTGAACTTGAAGTTTACTTTCGCATTTTCATCCAAAACGTCATCAATCAATTCTAATCTTTCTAAGGCTTTTACCCTTGATTGTACCTGACGAGCTTTAGTAGCTTTTGCTTTGAAGCGAGTAATAAACTTTTCAGTTTGCTTTATTGCTTGTTGTTGGTTCTCGTAAGCACCTTTCTGTACTTCATTTCTCAAAGCTTTTTCTTCCATATAGTAAGAATAGTTGCCAGAATAAGAAACCAACTTCGAACCCGTTACTTCAACAATTGTAGTAACGGTGTTATCTAAGAAAAATCTATCGTGAGAAACAACAATAATTGCTCCCTCATAAGTATTGATATAGTTTTCTACCCATTGAATAGACGGTAAGTCCAAGTGGTTGGTAGGCTCATCTAGCATCAATAGCGAAGGACGTTGTAAAAGCAATTTTGCTAACATTACACGCATTCTCCAACCTCCAGAAAACTTCTGTAAAGGCTGTGCTAATTCCTCGGTGCTGAATCCTAAACCTTCCAGAATTGCTTCTGCTTCAGATTGGATGGTATATCCGCCTAAAGCATCAAATTCATCTTGAAAACGAGCCAGTTTATTGACATCATCATCTTCAAAATTGGTTTCCATCTTATGTAAAACCTTATCGATTTCAGCTTGTAAGAAGTTCTGTCTTTCAAAAGCTTGCATCGCCACTGAAAGAATAGAATCGTCACTCTGATATGAAAGTAAGTCTTGATTTAAAAAACCAATAGTACAGTCGCCTGACTTAGAAATACTACCACCATCGGGTAAGTATTCACCATCTATTATACGAAGTAAAGTAGATTTACCAGTACCATTTGCCCCGATAAGACCGATTTTGTCTTTAGGCTTAATATGTAAGTTCGCCCCATCATACATTGGGCGAGAACCGAAATAAAACGAAAGATTATTGATAGATAACATACTACAAAGATAATGAAAATTGCCGAAAGAGCCGTCAATTGAGGTTATGGAAAGATGAATGAACGATATTTATCGAATTATCTCGAAAATTCACATCGTCTTTTTTAATGTTTTGTAATGTATTTTATTAATTCTGGGAGTCGTGTTGGCAATTCAAGCAGTCGGGTCGTTAATTCTAAGAGTCATGTTGGTAATTCAAGCAGTCGGGTCGTTAATTCTAAGAGTCGTGCTGGCAATTCAAGCAGTCGGGTCGTTAATTCTAAGAGTCATGTTGGCAATTCAAGCAATCGGGTCGTTAATTCTAAGAGTCATGTTGGCAATTCAAGCAGTCGGGTCGTCAATTCAAACAGTCATGCTACCAATTCACAGCTTGCAGTCGATAATTCAAACAGTCAGGTTGCCAATATAAATTTGTTTTTTTACCAATAAAAAAGGATGGCTTTAAACCATCCTTTTTACAATTATTAATTAAGCTTTGCTTTTCCACCACCTAAATAAGGGCTTTGCAATAATTTCTCTACACTTTCAAAGGGTACTTTAGTTTTATTGTATCCAAAGGTTGTTGCTAGTGATTGTGTTTTGTTATTATCGCCCATTACCATATCAACATCTTGCATTGTCATCTGACTAGGGTGTTCATAACCACAAGCATGAGTAATCTCCAGAATTTCTTTGTTCAATGTCTTTACATAATTGTAAAAACGCTCGCTTTTAAGCGCTGGGTCGATTCCACCTTGTAACCAAGGACTTGAAGTAGCCACACCCGCTGGACAACGATTGGTATGACAAACCTGTGCCTGAATACAACCGATAGACATCATTGCTTCACGGGCTACATTGATTACATCACAACCCATAGCAAATGCCATCATTGCTTTTTCAGGAAAACCTAATTTACCAGAACCAATAAATACAATTTTATCTGCCAATTCATACTTCTGGAAAATCTTATAAACCCTTGTAAAACCATAATTAAAGGGTAAAGAAACGTGATCTGCAAAAGCATGAGGTGCAGCACCCGTTCCACCTTCGCCACCATCAATTGTAATAAAGTCTGGACCTTTTCCAGTTTTCACCATATACTGTGCAAGTTCTTCCCACATCTCTAATTTCCCTACTGCCGACTTAATTCCTACAGGCAAACCCGTTTTACTAGCCATTAATTCAATGAAATTAACCATTTCAGGAATGCTAGAGAACTCTGAATGAAATGCAGGAGAAAGAGCATCTTTACCCATCGGGATATGTCTGATTTCAGAGATTTCCTTTGTGATTTTAGCAGCAGGTAACATTCCACCTTTGCCCGGTTTTGCACCTTGAGAAAGCTTTAGTTCCAATGCTCTGATGAATTGATTTTCTGAAGTCATTTTAATTAATTTCTCCATTGAAAAATTACCATCATCATCTCTTACACCAAAGTAAGCAGTACCAATATTTACTACCACATCAGCTCCATATTTATGATATGGCGAAAGTGAACCTTCGCCAGTGTTGTGATAACAGCCAAATTTTAAAGCTCCTTTATTTAACGATTCAATGGCTTTAGCAGACAAAGAGCCATAACTCATTCCTGAAATATTTACTACAGAATATGGTTTATAAGGACGCTTACGTTTATGGTATTCACCAATAGTTTTTGAACAAGGCACCGCACTTGGGTCTTTTTGATTGGGATGATTTGCCGAAACTTTATGCCCAAGCATGGCATGTTTAATAAAAATATAGCCTGCTGCATTAAAATCTTGGTCAGAACCAAAACCTTGTAAATTGTTTTCTTTCTTAGAAGAAGCATACACCCAAGCTCTTTCACCTCTGTTAAAAGGAAGTTCTTCACGGTTGTTGGCAACGATGTATTGTCTGAGTTCAGGACCAATTTTTTCGAGCATATATCGAATATGACCGACCACTGGAAAGTTATGTTGAATGGTATGGCGATTTTGAAGAATGTCACGAAGTGCCAAAACGAGTAAGGCAATTGGAATAATGAACCACCAAGAAAAATTGGAAAAAATACTTATGAGAACCATAAATGATGAGCGTAAATTAGAATGTTAGAATTTTGTAAGAAAGCAAAATTAATCAATAGCAAAGCGCATTAACTTTTAAGGAGAATTACGCTTTGCAATCATTTAACTAAATAAGAAGATTAATGTTGTATAGAAATACCCAAAAAAAATTAAGGAGCGCTTGATAAAGAAACGCCACCTGAAACAATCATTTTCATGGCATCGGAAGCAGGAATATTCAATAAAGTAACATTGGCACTTGGAACAACAAAGATTTCACCAGAGAAAGCATAAGAATGTGGGCAGTAAACTAGCACAGCATCTTGAATATCTAAAAAACCTAAATCTGTTTGTGTGATGAAACCTAATTTTTGGATGCCATTTTCTTTGTTCAAAATAAATTTTACGGGTTGGTTAAACTTCTTTTTATCGCCAACAAAAGCACCGATGAGGTCTTTTAAAGAAAAGTAAATTAAACCCACCAAAGGAAGTTTAGAAACTCCTTCTTCCAGAATTTGAATCAATGGCAAAGAAATGAACGTTGAACCTAAAAAGCCAACAATCATGATGATTGCCACCATAATGACTAAGCCAGTTCCACGGAAGTAAAAGTAAAATTCTTGGTCTAATGAATTCAGCAGGTTGAAAATGATGTAACCTGTTATGTAAACAGGGGCGAGTAAAAATAAACCTTTTACGAAATAGCCAAAAAGGCTGGCACTAATACGTTTGAATCTGAAAGACATTTTATTAAAATTTATATGCTCAATGGATGCTTGGTTAACGTTTTACTAGATAGCTGGGTTCTTTGATTGAAAAGAAACAGAGACAATATTTTTCAATTTCTCACAAAAGTAAGTATTGATTGAGATTCTACTACAGGAAAGTATTTATTTCATAAGGAATATACAAAATCTTCATTTATTAATCATCCTGAATTCAGTAAGTTTGGAGAGATTTAGGGGATAAATCTAGTGATATTTCTGCTTTTTACTCGAAAAAAGACTTTCATCGAACAATTATTCGTAATTTTGCCGACCTTGAATTAGTATAAATTCATTCAATTTTTAGAAAATAATCTCCAATTCATTTATGATTTACGAATATAGCTACCTGCAAAACTTTATTAAAAATGTATTTCTTTCGATAGGTTGCTCTGAAACAGATGCCGATTTAGCTTCGAAAGTATTAATTTCTGCTGATTTAAGAGGAGTAGATTCTCATGGAACAGCAAGACTAAGTGGCTATGTTCGTTTGTATGATAATGGAAGATTAAACCCAACACCGAACATTAAAATTATACATCAAACTCCTTCAACAGCGGTAATTGATGGCGACAAAGGCTTAGGTTTGGTTGTAGCACCTTATGCGATGAAAATTGCAATGGAAAAAGCGACTAATGTAGGTTCAGGTTGGATTTCAGTACAAAACTCAAATCATTTTGGTATTGCAGGTTATCATGCAATGATGGCTTCAGACAATGATATGATTGGTTGGGCGATGACCAACGCCGCTCCATTGGTAACACCTACTTTTTCAAAAGAAAAGCTTTTAGGAACTAATCCCATTGCGGTAGCAGTTCCAGCAAAGAATAATCCTGCTTTCGTAGCTGACTTTGCCAGTACAGCAGTAGCTTATGGGAAAATGGAGATTTTACAAAGAAAAGGTTCACCTGCACCAATTGGTTGGGTACAAGATAAAGAAGGAAATCCTACAGACGATTCAAATGCCGTAAAAAATGGCGGCGCATTATTACCACTCGGTGGCGACCGTGAACATGGTTCGCACAAAGGTTATGGATTAGGTGCTATTGTAGATATTTTTTCAGGCGTATTATCTGGTGCAAACTTTGGCCCTTGGGTTCCTCCATTTGCAACCGCAGGTTTTATGACAGCAGGTGAACAAGTAGGAAAAGGAACAGGGCATTTCTTGGGAGCAATGAGGATTGATGCTTTCCGTCCAGCAGAAGAATTTAAAGCAGATATGGATAAATGGATTGACCGTTTCCATGCAGCCGAAGCTGTAGAAGGCAAAAAAGTATTAGTGCCGGGTGATCCAGAAAGAGAAATTGAAGCAGAACGCAAAGCCAATGGCATTAATCTTTTAGAACCAGTCGTAAAAGATTTACAAGCTTTAGCAGACAGATTTGGAATAGCGTTTTAAGGATAGCGGTAAAATGTTTTATCTTTAATGGTGATTTTAGGGATTCATTAACAATAATTATTGTATTGTAACTTTATTGAAAACAACATTATTTATTTAAGAAATATGAACACAATCATCATTGAACCAAGTTCTCAGGCAGATTATCAGCTTTTTATAGATTTGGCTAAAAGGTTGAAAGCTAAATTTAGAATTAGTGCTAGTGAAATAGACATAACAGATAATGTTTCGGATGAAAAGGCTTTTTATGCGTTAGCAGGAAGCTTTGATTTACCAGAGACAAGCGATGAATTGATAAAAATAATTGAAGAATCAAGGACAAATAAAGATATTGATACTTCATGGGCAGAATAAAGTATTTATTAGACTCAAATATTTGTATTCATTTTATCAAAAATGATTTCAATATTCCTGCTAAAATTTCTTCTGTAGGGGTAGAAAATTGTTTTATCTCAGAGTTGACTATCCTTGAGTTAATGTATGGAATAGCCAATAGCACTTCCACAAAGAAAGAAGAAAATCGACTTAAATTAAAGCAGTTTACAGAAAGTTTTCAAAATAGAGTTTTACCTATTAGACCTGTATTTGAACTCTTTGCAGAACAAAAAACTAGATTAAGAAGAATAGGAACTCCCATCAGTGATTTTGATTTGTTGATTGGTTGCACAGCAATATTAGAAGATTGTGTACTTGTAAGTCGAAATGTAAAAGAGATGATGAGGATTGAAGGACTAGTCTATGAAAATTGGATAGATTAAAAAGTACTATAATTCTAAAAACAAATCATTAAAATAAAAACAATCATTTTAAAAGAACGCTTGCGTTTATTTCATTATCATCACAATGCAACAAAACAATAAATTATTACGCTACTTCTTTCTCGCATTCGCTTTATTTGCGACAATGTTTTCATATTATATTTGGCAAATCACCAAAACGCCTAATTATGAAGTAGATGAAAAAAAAGGCTTTGCCCTTTTGATTCCAAAAGGAGCAACTTTTGAAACCGTTTGGGATTCTTTGAGTAAACATAAAATTGTTAAAGACGAATTGTCATTCAAGTTTTTAGCAAAATTATTGAAGTATAAAGACAATGTTCGTGAAGGACGTTACGTCATTAAAGCAGATATGGGGAATTATGAAGTAATCAAAAAACTTCGTTCTGGAAACCAAGATGCCATTAAGCTTACTTTCAATAATATTCGTTTAAAGAAAGATTTAGTTCATAAAATCGGTAATCGTTTTGAATTTGATTCTACCGCTTTGGCAACAATGTTAGAAGACACTGCCGTTGCTAGAAAGTACGGATTTACCAAAGAAACAATTATGTGTATGTTCTTGCCAAATACTTATGAAGTATATTGGAATACAAGTCCCGATGAGTTAATGAATACCATGAAAACTTGGTATGATAAGTTTTGGACAGAAGAACGCAAGAGAAAAGCTACAGAAATTGGTTTAGACCCAATCAGAGCGCAAATCATGGCTTCGATTGTAGAGGCTGAAACGAAAAAAGCAGATGAAAAGCCAAGAGTAGCAGGTGTTTACATGAATCGCTTGAATACCAATATGCCTTTAGGAGCAGACCCAACCGTTATTTTTGCTCATCAAGATTTTTCTATTAAAAGAGTAACGAAGGCATTGTTACAAATTAATTCACCATATAATACTTATCGTGTTGTTGGTTTGCCTCCTGGCCCAATCAACTTGCCAGATTTAGCATCTATTGATGCCGTTTTAAATTATGAACACCACAAGTACTTGTATTTCTGTGCGAAAGAAGATTTCTCAGGCTATCATAATTTTGCAGAAACCTTTGCTGATCATCTTAACAATGCCCGTATTTATCAAGAAGCATTGAATAAATTGAATATTAGGAAATAGCTTTTAGCTGTGAGCTTTGAGAGCTAAGCTATTTAACTCAAAGCTCGTTGCTCACAGCTAACTCACAGCTAATAAAAAAATTAAGCAATGTATCAACACGATTATCAGTACAGAGTAAGATATGCCGATACCGACCAAATGGGTTATGTATATTATGGAAATTATGCAAGACTTTATGAAATAGGTAGGGTAGAGGCATTGAGAAGTTTGGGCTTTAGTTATAAAGCAATGGAAGATTCTGGCGTGATGATGCCCGTTTATGAAAATACTTCAAAGTTTATTGCTCCTGCTTTGTATGATGATTTGCTGACTATTCGTACTACCATTAAAAACCTTCCTGCCGCTAGGGTAGTTTTCTTTTACGAAATTCTCAATAGCAAAGGCACGTTGGTACACAAAGGTGAAACTACTTTGGTCTTTGTAAAGATGGAAAACAATAGACTTACAACGGCCCCGAAAGAATTGTTAGACCGATTGAGTACATTTTTTACTTAATCGGTCATATAAAATTGGAAATGCTAGAAAAAATAAAACATACAGAACTCTATTACCGTTTTCGCCTTTTCTTGAAGACCTATCATTTAGAAAATGCAGCAAAAACTGTATATCAAGTATTAGAAGTATTAATCAATAAAATTCTTCAGTTTGATATTGATGTTCGTGCGGCGGCTGTGGCTTATAATTTTACTTTAGCGATATTCCCTACGATAATTTTCCTTTTCTCACTCATTCCATACATTCCTGTTAATCATCTTGATTTAAAAATTATTGCGTTACTTTCAGAAGTATTGCCCAAAGGAATTTTCCACGAAGCACAAGAAACCATTATTGAAATCGTAAGTAAACCACGTGGAGGAGTACTTTCATTGGGTTTTATCTTTGCTTTATATGCTTCTACAAGTGGAATGATGGCTTTGATGAGAGCTTTTAACCTAACGTATAAAACCTCTGAACAACGTGGTTTTATTAAAGCAAGGCTGATTGCAGTGATGTTAAATTTCCTACTCACTTTTGTGTTGATTGTAGCGATAGGTTTCTTGATTGTGGGTCGATTGATTGTAGATTTCTTGTTTGATGAAGGAATCATGAATCGAGATTTTACTTTTTACGCCTTACAGTTACTTACTTATTTGGTAATATTTTTAGTGTTTTTTATTACCATTTCCATCATTTATTATTGGGCGCCAGCCATTCATAAAAAATGGAAATTTATCAATGCAGGTTCTATCACGGCTTCAATTCTTACGATTCTTCTCTCAAATTTGTTTTCTTATTACCTCTCAAATTTTGCAACGTACAATAAACTTTATGGTGCAATCGGTACTTTTATCGCCTTAATGGTTTGGCTTTATTTGGTTGCTTTAGTTTTGATTTTAGGTTTTGAAATCAATGCAAGTATTGCTGAAACTTTATACGGGTCAACCGAATCTAAAAAAGCGATTGAAACTGAAACATAATTAAACAAGTATTTCTACAATATGAAAAATCCTGAAAACCTACCTATTGTTACTGTCATAGCCCTTTGTTACAATCATTCAGCATTTCTGATAGAATCTCTTTCTTCAGTACTTCATCAAACTTATAAGGCAATTCAATTAATAGTTGTTGATGATGCGAGTGAAGATGATAGTCAACAAAAAATACTAGCTTTACTTCAAGATTTTCCAGCAGTTCAATGGTTTTTTAATGAAAAGAATATTGGAAATTGTAAATCATTCAATCAAGCACTTTTATTGGCTAAAGGGAAATATATCATTGATTTAGCGACAGATGATGTCTTAGAAAATACCAGAATAGAAAAGCAAGTAAAGTATTTTGAATCATTGAGTGATTCGTGTGGAGTAGTTTTTTCAAATGCCATTTTTATAGATGAGCAAGGAAATACTTTGAGAACTTTATATGATGATGAAAACCAAAGTATTCCTGAAGGAAATATTTATTCAAAATTAATAGAGCAATCTTTTATTCTGCCTTCTACAATGATGATAAAAAAAGAAGTATTGGATAGTTTGAATGGCTATGATGAAACATTAGCGTATGAAGATTTCGATTTTTGGATTCGTTCATCAAGAAATTGGGAATATGCTTACTTGCCAGAAATGTTGACTTTTCAAAGAAAAGTATCATCGTCACTTTCTTCCAGATTTATTCAAAAAAAGAATCAATTAGTTGTTTCAACGGTAAAAGTTTGTGCCAAAGTACAAAGTTTAAATCGTAACGAAACTGAAAATGAAGCCCTAGCTAAAAGGCTTTATTTAGTGTTAAAACAATGTGCTTTTACTGAGAATTTTGAAGCAGGTGAAGAAGTAATTAAAATGCTAAACCAGCTAAAAGGACATACTTTTAAGAGTAAATTACTTTGTATTATCATTAGATTTAGTATTCCATTGAACTTTGTTTATCTGAAATTTAATACATTTAGACTTTAATCAGCCAATACTTTCTGATAAAACGCTATTAATTTTTTAGCTTCACTTTCCCAATTATATTGTTTTTGAATGGCTTCTTTTCCTAAATTTCCCATTTCTTTCGCTTCTTTTGGGTTTTGAATAAACCAATTAATAACTTCAAAAATCTCTTGAACACTTTCAGGGTTTACTCCAAACCCAGCTTTTGTGGAATTAATTACCGATAAACAATGTTTAAAATTTGAAGTAATTACAGGCAAACCAGACGCCATATATTCAAACATTTTGGTAGGATACGAGATTTTATAATCACCAATATCTTTGAGTAAAGCGATTCCAACAAAAGCATTTTTAGCAATTTCGGCTGCTTCTTTAAAAGACGTCATCCCATATTTTAAAACATTTTCTTCTAAATCATATTCTTTTATTAATACTTCTAGTTTTCTTGGGAAATCATTACTTGAAAAATATCCAAATAAATGCAATTTGATGTTTGGATAAAGCTCTTTTAATAGATAGATTGCCTCCAAGAGTTTTTCAATACATCGATTATTTGAGATTTGTCCGATATAAAAAACTTCAGGGTTTGTAATGTTGAAATGGAAATAAATAGTTTCAAAGTCGGCTTTTCGAGGAAAATTTAAAATGACTTCGTGATTTTTTATAATGTTGGGATAACTCGTCAGATAAGTATTTTCAGCAAAAATTAGGTTGAAATGTTTTGAAGAAAGTTTGTCGAAATACGAAAACAATGATAAAAGAATGTTGTTTTTCTGCTTTGTTGGAAGTTTTTTATGAAAATCTTCGTAGATGTCAAAAACAACTTTTGTCTTGAGTAAAGAAAATAGATAGGCAATCGGGATTAACTCAATCACATGGATATGAACGACTTTGGGCTGAATTTTAAAATACCAAAATAGGATTTTTGGAAAATTAAAACAGATTCTTTTCCAAAGTTGTGGGTAATAATTGATGTGATAAAAATGAGCTTTAGATTCACTGTCTTTTAATCTAACAGCTTGAATTACATAGACTTCGTAATGTTCAACTAAAGTACTTACTTCTTTTATTACCCTTGGTGAATAATTACCAGTAGCAATATGCAGAATTTTTGTTTTTTTATTTGAAGGTTTAGTGACGAACATTTTATTATTTTAGGTACAACAAATTAAACAATCTGATAAAACTGATGGCTGAATTTATAAAATTATACGAAAAAGGCACCGATATGAAAAAAATAAATCATATTGTTGATTGCCTAAAAAACGGAGGAGTAATTATTTATCCAACCGATACAGTTTATGGAATGGGTTGCGATATTCATAATACTCGTGCTGTGGAAAGGGTTTGTCAAATCAAAGGAATAAAACCTAGTAAGAACAATTTTTCATTTATTTGTAATGATTTAAGCCATATTGCAGATTATGCAAAAGTATCAAATACTTGCTTTAAATTAATGAAAAAAGCTTTGCCAGGTCCTTTTACTTTTGTTTTGGAAGGGAATAATAAAGTGCCAAAAGTGTTATCACAAAGTAAAAAAACAGTTGGTGTCAGAATTCCTGATAATGAAATTCCGAGATTAATCGTAGAAGAACTTGGAAACCCAATTGTTACTACTTCAATTTATGATGATGATAGTATCGTGGAGTATTCAACCGACCCAGAATTGATTTTCGAGAAATTCCAAAATCAGGTAGATATTGTTATTGATGGAGGTTATGGAAATAATATGCCTTCAACCATTGTAGATGCCACCAATGATGATTTTGAAATTATTCGTCAGGGATTAGGAGATTTATCTATTTACTTATAAAATGTTGGCAATTGAAGACTTGCCAACATTTTTGTTTTTTAAAGCTTTAAAAACTAGTTTAAGCTTCTTCTGAGACACTTCTTTTATGTTTCCATCTTCTGTGCGACCATAAGTAAGAAGATGGATTTTGTTTTATTGAAGCGTCTAATGTTTGAACAAAACGCTCAAGAATTTCATTAGGACTGAGATTTTCGTAAGGAGGACTTGCTATTTCTGAAAGATTCATATCATAATATCCTCTCTTTTTTCTGACAAATTCCATGAAAATAACAGGATAATCAAATTTTCGTGCAATACGCTCTGGTCCAGTAAAAAAAGCAGAATCTTGATTCAAAAAGTTTGTCCAATAGGCAGATTTCAAATGACTAGGAATTTGGTCAGCCGCCAAACAAATAGCTCTGACTTTGTCTTTTCTTTCAATTGTTACTTTTATAGTATCTTTTCTTTCAATTAAAAAAGCACCAAAACGATTTCTGATTTGATAAGTAAGATTATCAAAAAATGGACTACTGAGTTTTTGATAGACAACATCTAAATCAACACCATTTAAACTAACAGAATGAATAGCCCATTCCCAATTTCCTTGATGCCCGCCAACAAAAATGATTGGAATGTTATTGTCTAAATACTTTTTCACAACTTCTATATTATTTACTTGCACTCGTTGTGTTACTTCTTCTGCCGAAATACTTAAACCTTTAAAGAATTCGATAAATACATCAGCTAAGTGATGATAAAAACCTTTAGCAATTTCATTGATTTCCTTTTCTGATTTTTCGGGAAAGGAATTTCGAAGGTTTTCTAAAACGACTTTTTTGCGATATTTAATTACTCTAAAAAGCAAAAAGTAAGCAAAGTCAGAAATGCGATAAAGCATCCAAAATGGTAAAGCCGCAAGAATCTTGAAGAAAAGCATATTAACTTTTGGTAATTTGTATTTTTTCTTGAAAAATAGAATGATTTTGGTATAAAAATTTGAAATTAAATCATTCTGCTGTATTTTAGGGAAATGATAATTGATTTACAATATTTACCCAGTCTCGAATATTTTGTGTGTTTACTTCAGCACGACACAATTGTTATTGAAGCACACGAATATTACGAAAAGCAAAGTTACCGAAATCGTTGTATAATTCAGACAACTAATAAGATTGATACGCTGTCTATCCCAGTAAAAAATGGAAATTCAAAAGTATTAATTCGAGATTTAAAGATAGAGTATCATCAAGATTGGATTCGCCGACATTGGGGTGCTATTCATTCTGCATACGGAAAATCACCTTTTTTTGAATATTATTCAGAATATTTTAAAAATATTATTGAAAAAAAGCCTGACTTTTTGTTCGATTTGAATTTAGAATTGCTGTCAATTTGTCTGAAACTTTTACGTCTCGAAAAAAAGATTATATTTACAGAAAAATATGAAAAAAATGTGGAGAGCGATTTTAGGAGTAAAATTCATCCCAAAACAGATTTTTCATTGAATGGTATTTATAATCCAATCGCATATCGCCAGAACTTTGGCAACGAATTTGTACCTAATTTATCTATCCTAGATTTGCTATTTTGTCAGGGAAGCCAATCTTTAAAGATACTTCAAAGCTCATTAGTAAATGAACAAACAACAATAAATTAGTGTTTAGTATATAATCTGGAAGAGATTTACAGAAAGTAATTTTAAAGAAAAACAGAGATTACCTTCAGCCTCAGTGTAAAGAAAATTGGATTATTCCATCATTCTTACCAACTGAACTCTGAGGTTTTATAACGCTATAACTCAAAAACTCTAAGCATGGAGGCAAAATTTTCAAACAGAGTAAAAGAGGTTATCTCACTCGCACGTGAGGAGGCAATCAGGCTTGGGCATGATTACATCGGGACGGAACATCTTATTTTAGGTATGATCAGAGAAGGCGAAGGCATTGCTCTTGATTTGATTAAAAAATGTGGCACTAGCCTTGATGATTTGCGTGTTACTATAGAACAAGCTACAAAGAGTACGGTTAGATCTACGTACACTATCAAAAACAAACAAGATATTCCACTTTCAAGACAATGCGAAAAAGTGTTGAGAGTCACCTACTTGGAGGCAAGAATTTTTAAAACTAACCTTGTCGGAACGGAACATTTACTAATGGCAATCCTTAGAGATGAGGATAATTTGGCCAAACAAATTCTTGAGAAGTTCCAGATACATTATGAATTAATTAAGGATATGGTGGAATATCAATCAAACCCTAATATCAAATCAGGCCCGTCTGACACAGACGATAATGATGATGATGCAAGAATGTTTGCAAGTGGAAATGCAGCTGGAGGAAGTTCTACCGCCAATAAAGGAACGGAAAAATCTAAAACTCCTGTATTAGATAATTTCGGTAGGGATTTAACAAAAGTTGCAGAAGCGGGTAAACTTGACCCAATTGTTGGGCGTGAAAAAGAAATAGAAAGAGTTGCTCAAATTCTTTCACGTAGAAAGAAAAACAATCCTATTTTGATTGGTGAGCCTGGTGTGGGTAAAACAGCCATCGCTGAAGGTTTAGCATTAAGAATTGTTCAGAAAAAAGTATCTCGTGTTTTATTCGGTAAAAGAGTTGTTACACTAGATTTGGCTTCATTAGTGGCTGGTACAAAATACCGTGGTCAGTTTGAAGAAAGAATGAAAGCTGTAATGAACGAATTGGAAAAATCACCAGATGTGATTTTGTTCATCGATGAATTGCATACCATTGTTGGTGCTGGTGGAGCTTCTGGTTCTTTAGATGCTTCAAATATGTTCAAACCAGCTTTAGCTCGTGGTGATATCCAAGTTATCGGGGCAACTACTTTAGATGAGTATCGTCAGTACATTGAAAAAGACGGAGCTTTGGCTCGTCGTTTCCAAACAGTAATGGTTGATGCAACTTCTATCGAAGAAACAATTGAAATTTTGAACAACATCAAAGATAAGTACGAAGATCATCACCACGTAACTTATACAGATGAGGCAATCGAGCAAGCAGTAAAATTATCAGAACGTTATATTTCTGACAGATTCTTACCAGACAAAGCGATTGACGTAATGGATGAAGTAGGAGCAAGAGTTCATATTTCAAATATTACTGTTCCTGAAGATATTGTTCGTTTGGAAGAAGCTATCGAAAATATCAAGAAAGAGAAAAATGCAGTAGTTAAATCGCAGAAATACGAAGAGGCTGCTCAGCTACGTGACCGTGAAAAACGTTTGTTAGACCAATTAGACCGTGCAAAACGTGATTGGGAAGAAGATACCAAACGTCGTCGTTATACAGTTTCAGAAGAAAGTGTTGCTGAAGTAATTGCACAAATGACTGGTATTCCAGTGAATCGTGTAGCTGCTACAGAAGGACAAAAACTTCTGAATATGAATGAAGAATTGCAAGGTAAAGTAATAGGGCAAAATCCAGCCATTGCTAAACTTGTTAAAGCTATTCAACGTACAAGAGTTGGCTTGAAAGATCCTAAAAAACCAATCGGTTCGTTTATTTTCTTAGGACCAACTGGTGTAGGTAAAACAGAATTAGCGAAAGTTTTAGCGACATATTTATTCGATAAAGATGATGCTTTAGTAAGAATCGACATGAGTGAGTACATGGAGAAATTCAGTGTATCTCGTTTAGTCGGAGCTCCTCCGGGATATGTTGGTTACGAAGAAGGTGGACAGTTAACTGAAAAGATTCGCCGTAAACCTTATGCCGTAGTATTGTTGGATGAAATAGAGAAAGCTCACCCAGATGTATTCAATATCTTATTGCAAGTATTGGACGATGGTATTTTAACGGATGGTTTAGGTAGAAGAGTAGATTTCAGAAATACTATTATCATCATGACTTCAAATATCGGAGCAAGAGATTTGAAAGATTTTGGAACAGGTATAGGTTTCTCTACAAAAACTAAAGTTGATGGTTTAGATGATGCGATGAAAGGAACTATTCAGAATGCTTTGAAAAAGGCTTTCTCTCCAGAGTTCTTAAATCGTTTGGATGATGTAATCGTGTTTAATTCATTAGAACGTGAGCACATTCACCAAATCATTGATTTGATGTTGAATAAATTATTCATCAGAATTACAAATCTTGGTTATACCGTTGAATTGACAGAAAAAGCAAAAGACTTTATTGCTGAAAAAGGATATGATTCGCAATACGGTGCAAGACCTTTAAATCGTGCAATTCAACGTTATTTAGAAGACCCAGTTGCCGAAGAAATTTTAAAAGGTGATTTAGCTAATGGCGATGTTATCTTGGCAGATTACTCAGGCGAAGGAGATTCATTAACACTTTCAAGAATTCTAGCAACTACTGCAACAGAAGAATAGAGAGTAATTTTAAATAGAAAAAGGTCGATTCATTAAATTGAATCGACCTTTTTTGTTGAAGTGTTATCAAAAATAAGGTTTTACTTACTTTTTAAATTAATTTTCTGTACGCTGTAAAATATCTTTGATTACTTCTTGATCTTTGGCAATTTGGGCTTTTAGAGCATCTAAACCACTGAATTTTTGTTCGTTTCGGACTTTCGTAATAAATTCTACACTGAGATTTTCTCCATAAATTTCTCGATTGAAATCGAAAATATTTACTTCAATTGTCTGATAAGTACCATCTACTGTTGGACGATTACCAATGTTTAGCATTCCTCCAAAAGTTTCATCATTATAATGCACTTTTACTGCATAAACGCCATCAGAAGGAATTAGTTTAGCTACTTCTCTTACTTGAATATTAGCAGTAGGGAAGCCAATAGTTCTACCTAGTTGTTTGCCTTTTACGATAAGTCCTGAGATAGAATAGTTTCTACCCAAGAGGTGGTCGGCAGACTGAACATTTCCTTCTAATAATGCTTTTCTGATTTTTGAAGAACTTACACCTACATTATCAATATCTTGACGGGCGATTTCTTCAATTGAAAATCCATATCTTGAAGCATTAGTTTTCAAGTAATCGAATCCTCCTTCACGATTTCTTCCAAAACGATGGTCATAGCCAATGACAAGCGTTTTAGTGCCGATGATTTCGATAAGAATCTTTTGAATAAATTCTTCGGATGAAAGCTCTGAAAACTCTCTGGTAAATGGAATAATCAAAAGATGTTGTACGCCATTTTGTTCTAAGAGTTCAATCTTTTCATCGAGTGTGGAAAGTAACTTGATGGTCTGATTATCAGAAGAAATAACGCTTCGTGGATGTGGATAAAAAGTAATTACAACACTTTCTCCTTGCGTCTGTAAAGCTACTTCATTCAAGCGATTTAATATTTTTTGATGTCCAAGATGTACACCATCAAATGTTCCACTAGTGACTACCGCATGGTCTAATTTTTTGAATTCCTGTATTCCGTGGTAAACTTGCATTTTTATATTAGCTCTGTTCAAGATCTTTTATGAGTTGGACGATAACAGAGTTTTATCCTTTACATTATTACTTATTACAATAAAATTTAAAATTACTAATCCACTTTTCTTTGCTCAATAAACTCTTGAATTGTTAGTGCATTTTTAACATCAAATTCACCGATTTTTTCTCTTCTTAATGAACTTAAATAAGCGCCTGATTGGCAAGCCAAACCAAAGTCACGCACTAAACTTCTGATATAAGTCCCTTTAGAGCAAACGACTGTGAAGCTAATTTCTGGGAAATTACTGCTATCAATCTCAAATTTAGAGATTTCTACTTCTCTTGATTTGATTTCAATGTCTGCATCTGTTTTCCCCTTTCTGGCTAATTCATAAAGCCTTTTCCCATTTACTTGAATGGCAGAGTAAATCGGAGGAATCTGTAAAATTTTTCCTTGAAATTTACTTAAAGCTTCTTGAAGTATCGTTTCGTTGATATGTTCAGTCGGAAATTCTTCGTCAAATCCTGTTTCTAAGTCTATCGAAGGCGTTGTTTTGCCTAAAACGAAAGTGCCGGAATATTCTTTTTCTTGTGCTTGGAAAGAATCAATTTGCTTGGTCATTTTTCCAGTGCAAAGAATTAATAAACCTGTTGCTAAAGGGTCGAGAGTACCAGCATGACCGATTTTTTTGAATTTACCAGCAAATTTTAATTTCTTAACGACATCAAATGATGTCCAAGTAAGGGGTTTATCAATCAATAAAACCTCCCCAGGGTCTGGAGAGGTCTGATTAATATTCTTTTGTATAGTTTCTTCTTGATTCATTATTAATGTGAGCCAACCGTCAAAGCTAAAATGACGATTCCGACGATGATACGATAAATGCCAAAATATTTAAAACCATATTTGTTTAAAATAGTAATAAAAAATTTGATGGCTAAAACAGCAACGATAAATGCAACAACATTTCCGATGGCTAAAAGTTTAATTTGATCTCCTGTAATACTTCCTTCATCCGAGATGAATTTCAATAATTTATAACCAGTAGCCGCTGTCATTGTTGGAACTGCCAAAAAGAAAGAGAATTCTGCTGCCAAACTTCTACTTAATTTTTGTTGCATACCACCAATAATTGTTGCGGCACTTCTACTTAAACCCGGAAACATAATGGCTAAACATTGGTATGCTCCGATTTTAATGGCTGTTACATTATTAATATCTGGTTCTTCAGTAATCACTGGATTTTTGAACCAATTATCTACGAACAATAAAATGATACCTCCAACTAACAATACTGTAGCAATAAAAACTGGATTGCCCAAATGTTCGTCAATAAGGTCGTCAAATAGTTTGCCGAAAATTAAGGCTGGAACAACAGCTAAAGCAAGTTTTACATAAAATTGCCATTTAGAAAAATCAAAAAACTTTTTCCAGTACAACACAACAACAGCTAAAATAGCTCCAAGTTGAATACAAACTTCAAAAAGTTTGGTGAATTTGTCATTTTCAATACCCAAGTAAGAACTCATTAATACCATGTGTCCTGTAGAAGAAATTGGGAGGAATTCAGTTAAGCCTTCGATAATTGCAAGTATAATTGCTTGAATTGTTGACATTGGTTTAAGGGATATTTTATTCTAAAATAAATTTCTGACTGTAAATCTCTTGATTATTGTTGATTATCACAAGATAAAGCCCTTTTTTCAAGCCTGATAAATCCAAAGAAATTAAATCTTGATTTGAAAAAGGGAACTCAAATGCTTTATTTCCTAAAAAATCTAAGATGAATGCAAGCTTGTAGGAAAAGCTTTAGTTGAAGTTTGTGAGGAAGATGTTTTCAGTAATAAATAATAGAAAAAACGCCTCACCATTTTTTATGAAAATGAAGAGGCGTTTAAATGATTTACCAAATCAGCAATTAATCATTAGCTAATTGGTTATCAAGAATATTTTTCCAATCTTGATAAATGTCTTGATAGGTTGATGCTTTTTCTGTTTCTGGCTCAACAACACCTATTTTTTCCATATTTACAAAAGCATCTTTTGGATTAGCAAAGTATTTTACCCCAATACCTGAACCCAAAGCAGCTCCTTTTGCACCATCGGTATCATATAATTCTACAGCAACGCCAGTGACATTTACCAATGTTTGCGAGAATATATCACTTAAAAACATATTGGCTTTCCCTGCTCTGATGACTGATGGAGAAGTACCATTTTCTGCCATGATGTCCATGCCGTATTTTAAAGAATATGCAATTCCTTCTTGTGCTGCACGAATAATATGTGCATTGGCATGAGCATTCAAATTTAAACGCTGGAAAGTAGCACCAATTACTTTATTTTCAAGTACTCTTTCTGCTCCGTTGCCAAATGGTAAAATTCTTAACCCATCAGCACCTTCATTTACTTTTGAAGCAAGGGCATTCATTTCTTGATAGCTTAATCCACTTGCTACATTATCTCGTACCCAACGATTTAAAATTCCCGTTCCATTAATACATAAAAGTGTTCCTAAACGATTCAGCCCATTTAATTCATGATTTACATGGGCAAAAGTGTTTACTCTTGATTTTGGGTCGTAGCTTACTTTGTCTGAAACCGAGTAAATCACACCTGAAGTTCCTGCTGTTGCGGCTACTTCACCCGGATCTAGGACGTTCAGTGAAAGTGCATTATTAGGTTGGTCGCCTGATTTATAAGTAACAGGAATGCCAGCTTTTAAACCCAAAGCATCAGCAATTGAGCTTTTTACTTCTCCATGATTTGAAAATAGCGGACGAATTTCTGGTAAAATTGTAGCAGGGAAACCGTAACATTTCATCACATCTTCAGAAACGCTATTCGTTTGGAAATCCCAAAAAATACCTTCTGAAAGTGCTGAATTTGAAGTAGTGATGTCGCCTGTAAGTTTCATGGCAATAAAATCACCAGGAAGCATGATTTTATAAATAGAACCATAAATTTTAGGTTCGTTTTCTTTTACCCAAGCCAACTTAGAAGCTGTGAAGTTTCCAGGAGAATTTAGTAAATTACAAAGACATTTTTCATGCCCAATTTTATCAAAAGCTTTTTTGCCTATTTCAACCGCACGGCTATCGCACCAAATAATTGAAGGACGTAAAACACTTAGATTTCTATCTACAATAACTAATCCGTGCATTTGATACGCAATTCCGACCGCTTGAATATCTTTAGGATTGTATTTCCCAGATGAATTACATCTTTGAATTGCTTCTTGCACACAAGTCCACCACATTTCTGGGTCTTGTTCTGCCCAGCCATCAAAGGGAGAGGAAATGGTGTTTTCTGTATCTGGATATTGTGCGGAGGCAACTAGCTTGCCTGTTGAGCCATCTACTACAGATGCCTTGATGGAAGAAGTTCCTAAATCTAAGCCTAAAAGTAACATAATCAGAGTTTGTAAGTAATTGAGATTATTTGGTAATTTTTATTGACTACCTTGTTGCAAAAATATAGAAAAAACCGTTAATGTTCTATAGTGTTCTAGTTATATTTTATTTTAAATCATAAATTAAACCGAAACAAAAAAATGGAAGAACTCAAACCCGTTATTTCAATACGGAATCTACAAAAAAACTATGACGAAAAAAAAGTCTTAAAAGGCATTAATCTTGATATTTACAGAGGCGAAATTATCGGCTACATCGGTCCAAATGGTGCAGGTAAAAGTACTACTTTAAAAATCTTAATTGGAACTTTGGGCGATTTTTCAGGCGAAGTGTCAATTTTAGGCTATGATGTTACTAAAGATGCGATGGAAGTGAAGAAACATATCGGTTATGTGCCTGAAAATGCCATGCTTTATGAAGTACTTACGCCAATGGAATATCTTTTGTTCATCGGTCGCTTGTATCATTTAGAAGATGCCCAAATTGAAAAAAGGGCTACAGAACTACTTTCTTTGTTTGGATTGAGTGAAGTGATTGATACCAGAATGAGTACTTTTTCAAAAGGGATGCGACAAAAAGTATTATTGATTTCAGGTTTGATTCATAATCCTGAAATTATTTTCTTGGATGAACCTCTTTCTGGTTTGGATGCCAATGCTGTGATTTTGGTAAAAGAAATTCTAGCAAAATTGAAAGAAGCTGGTAAAACAATTTTGTATTCTTCACACATTATGGATGTCGTTGAAAAATTATCTGACCGCATCGTAATCATCAATAATGGAGAAATTGTTGCTAATGGTACTTTTGAAGAGCTCAAAACGCAAGGTTCTATGGCTTCGCTTGAAAGTGTTTTTGGAAGTTTGACAGGTGGGAATCAAGAAAATCAAACCCGTGCCGACGATTTTATTCAAGCTTTATCCTCTCAATAATTATGACAAAATTTATTCTTTATTTTCTAGATAAACTTCAATGGCTTTTTAAATGGCTGGCTGTAGATTATCATTCTTTGAGAGCCATTGTTGAAGTAAAATTGATGATGGAGAACCGTCGTGTTCATGGTTTACAAAGAAATCAAGTACAGAAAAAAGAGCATAGCAATACATTTTTGAAATCATTACTCTTCCAAGCACTTTTTAGTTTTATTTATGGGGTGATGATACTTTTCATCAAGCAACCAGTTTATTTAGTGATGATGTTGAGCTTCTCTTTTATCATGTTTATGGTGGCTTTCAACATGATTTCAGATTTTGCTGAAGTACTTTTTGATACAAGTGATAATGTCATTTTACTGCCTCGCCCTGTAGAAGGAAAAGTAATTTGGATGGCTCGCTTAATTCACATTATTGTATTTTTAGGAGCTTTAACCTTAGCTAACTCTTTAGGTTCTATCATTTTTGCAACTTTCAAATTTGGTTGGCAAGCAGGTTTTCTCTTCTTCATTTGTGTGATTTTACTTTGTTTGATTACTATTTTTCTGACAAGTATTCTGTATTTATTATTGACGAAAGTAGTTTCTGAAGAAAAACTAAAAGATATTATTGGTTATGCTCAAATTGCTTTTTCAGTTTTTATAGCGGTTGGCTATCAGTTTATAGCAAGAACAGATAAATTGATTGGAACAGAAACACAAGAAATTGTCATAAAATGGTGGCATTATCTAGTACCTCCTGCTTGGTTTGCAGGCGTGATGGAAGCTTTTGTGGCAAAACACTTTGAATTGCCTTACATGATTTTTAGCCTTTTGGTATTAATTGTGCCTTTTGCTTCATTGTACATTATTAATAATTACTTATCACCACTTTTTGCCAAAAGTTTATCAGGTTTAGGAACACCAGAAATTACTGAAAAAAGAGCTGTAAAAACGGCTAAGAAAAGTACTTTTTTGAATGTGCTTTCTGGAATTTTCACAAAAACAAGCTTGGAGAAATCGGCATTTGAATTGGTTTGGATTATCACCGCTCGTGACCGAAAATTTAAAGTAAGGGCTTATCCAATCTTCGGAATGTTGATTTATTTTATCTACAATTACTTTACACAAAGCCAAAAACAAGACGTAAATGTGTTGATGATTTTGTATTATGCGATGTTTCTCATTTGGATTTTTTCGCAACAAATCTACATTTCAGATGACTGGAAAGCATCTTGGGCTTATCGGGTTGCACCGTTAACAAATCCTGGAGAAGTATTATTGGGAGCTTTGAAATCAATATTAGTCAAAGTTGGGCTTCCTATTTTTATCATTATTGGGGCTATTTTAATTGGAAAAGCTGGTTTTGGAATGATTGACGATATTCTTTTTGCCATGGCAAGTACACTTTTGTTTATCAGTTTAAATGTCTTTACTGGAGAATTTGCACTGCCTTTTTCAATGGAAATGGCTAATGCTAAAATTAAAGGGAATCAATGGATGAAGTTTCTATTCTTGTTTTTGGTAGCTCCGATATTAGGTTTTGTTCATTACTTTATTGGAAAAACCTCTTATGGTTTAATTACTTTAACGCCCATTTTACTAATAATTGCTTTACTTTTGTTGAAAGAATACCGAAAAATAGGCTGGGATAGGATTAAAGAGTAATTCTAAAGCTTTATCAAATATTGAATAAATATCATTTTCGGCTTAGGATTGAAACAATCTTAAGCCGAATTTATTTAACGTCATAGATGCTTAAATTAGAAAATATTACCAAAAAGTACGAAAATAAAATAGTTGTTGATGACCTTTCCATAAAAGTATTGGCAGGAGAAATATTGGCAATAGTAGGAGAGAGTGGTTCTGGGAAAACAACTTTTTTAAATATTATTTCAGGCAATATCATGCCTGATACTGGTAAACTTTGGCTGAATGAAGAAACTATTGATTTGTTTTTTAACCGATTGATTAGAGATTTTCCTAATATAAAACTCGTTCCGCAAGATTATCGACTAAAACCTGAACATAAAATTTGGGAAAATATTGACCTTGCTCTTACTGAATATACGCATGAATATCGAAAAAAGCGAGTAAGTGAATTATTAGAACTCTGTGGAATTACTGCGATTAAAGATAAAAAACCAAGAGAAGTATCTGGCGGAGAAAAGCAAAGAACTGCTATCGCTCGTGCCATTGCTGAAGAACCACAAGCTTTATTGCTAGATGAACCTTTTAGTAATTTAGATTCTATCAATAGAAGTCATTTGCGCTCAAAAATTGTCGAGATTATCAAAAAAGAAAGTATTGCTTGTGTATTGGTAACGCATGATTTATTAGATGCTTTTTTGGTTGCAGATAAAATTGCGATTATGCGTCAAGGGAAAATATTAAAAATTGATACTCCTGAAAAGATTTTTCAAGAAAAAGAAGATGACTACGTTAAACATTTTGTAAAAAGTGCCATTGAACCTATCAAAATGTTTGAAGAACGATATTATTCTTCTTCGGCTTCCTGATACTTGGCTCTGTCAAGTACATATACATCAAGAATCGCTTTGGGACGAGCGAGATATTCTCTGAAATAAGTTTTGTATCCTGATTGCACATCTTGTGCCGCAAATGCTACAGCATCAAGTCCTAAATTATTGGCAAGAAACAAGGCTCTCGCATTGTGTGTAGGTTGAGAAATGATAGTGAATTTTCGCTGATTAAATACTTCTTTACAACGAATAATGGAATCATAAGTACGATAGCCAGCATAATCAAGAATTAGTACGTTTTCAGGAACGCCCAAACGCATCAAAGATTTTTTCATGTCATTGGGTTCGTTGTAAAAAACAGAGTCGTGATTGCCACTGAGAATCAAAAATTTTACTTTACCTTCTTTGTACAAACGAGCTGCAGCTTCCATTCTGTATTTGTAAAATAAATTCGTTTTTCCACCTAGCACAGCTTTACTTGTACCTAATACTAGGCCAACATCGTTTGAAGGTAATTTATCAAGACTATAATAATTGCGGTCATCAGTAGAATAGACAATCCAGATATTACACATTAAAATACCAATCAACGCAAAGAAAATCAATGCGATGATTCCTTTGAAGAACCATTTTACTGATGTAGTGAAATCTAATGGTTCCCTCAATGATATTTCATAGGTATTTTTCAGTGCTGATAATCATTTATTGTGGAAGTTACTGATTATAAATATATTAAGTAATTGCCAGATTTAAAAATAAGTGTTTGCTTAAAATCTGTTAAACACTCATAAAATATCTTTTGTTATCTTTTTATGTATTTATAATCAGTAATTTTTGTATTTTTCCTTGAAATGGTTTCTTCTTGTATTTTGATGAATGTTAGAATAATCCTAATTGTTCACCGGTTGTAGCTTCGCCCGACTCTGGAAATTCAATTTCTTCAGGAGGAATAAGTTTAGTTATTTGACTACCTTCTTCTTTCTCTTTTGAAAATTCTTCCTGTTCGATTACTGGAACTTCTACAATTTTCGATGCTAAAGGAGTAATTTGCTGTACTTTGAAAGTAGATAATTTACTTCCCATCGCTTTCCAACCTCTTACTTCTGCTATTTCATCAAGATTAACTTCTTCTTTAATTAGCCCAGATTGATTGTCTTTTTTATAAGTCATTTCGATGCGTGGATACACATCAATACTCGCTAGAATTAGTTTTGAACCTTTTTCGTCCGAAATAAACAAGAATTTTTTGTCAATCGTGGTTGTCTCTATCCTGAAACGTTTAACATAATAGAGTTTTGAAGCACCATCGAAATAAAGTGCTGTAATAATTCCATCAGGAATAAATTTACTTAGCGAAACAATGTCTTTGGCTTCATAACGATTAGTCAATTCAAAGTTTGTCAACTCATACTGACCATCTTTGTATATCACTAAAATGTTATCTTTTGCATCAAAATTTCCGAGATACTTTCCATGTTCATCTCGATTGAGGCGACCAACATTTTCATCGTAATAAATATCAACACCCCCTAAAGTAGAAACGCCAGCTGATTTCAAAGTAATTTTTCGGATGGGATATTTAGTCAATAAATTCCCCATTGAATCTCGTCCTTTGATGAGTAATTCTTTGAAATCGTATTCAAATTGTTTCACTCTTGCCGTACACGAAGCGGTAAGGTTAATTTGAATTGTTTCAGCTTCACCGTTTTCATTTGCTGTAAAATACAATAGTTTAGATTTCGGATTGCCAGCCGTTAAGTCATACTCACGGTCACGAGTTACGGCTGTTACTTTAAAGCGTTTTACATAAGAAATTCCTGATTTTCCATCAAAATATGCCAAATTATATACTTTTCTGTCATCGTTCTTTTTGAAAACAGAAACATAAATAATGTCTTTTCCAACAAATACTTTTTCTTGAACTTTAGTAACAACACAACGTCCATCTTGTCGGAAAACGATGATGTCATCAATATCCGAACAATCCATTACATACTCTTCTTTCTTCAAACCATAGCCAATAAAACCGCCAACACGGTCAACATAGAGTTTCTGGTTTGCAGCAGCTACAACAGCCGCAGAAATTGTATTGAAGTTTTTAATTTCAGTTTTACGCTCACGACCTTTACCGTGTTTCTTTAGAATATTTTTGAAGTAATCAATAGAATAACGAATGATGTTTGCAAGGTTATCCAATACTTCTGCCAATTCTTCTTGCAAGCGTTTCATGGCTTCTTCTGCCTTGAAACCATCATATTTTGAGATACGTTTGATTCGAATTTCTAATAATCTTAAAATATCTTCTTCAACGATTTCTCTATAAAATTCAGGTTTGTAAGGCTCTAAACCTTTATCAACCGTTTTTATTACTTCTTCAAAAGTTTCGCATTCTTCAATATCACGATAGATACGATTTTCGATAAAGATTTTTTCAAGAGAACTAAATAATAATTTCTCCATCAATTCATCTCTTCGAATCTCTAATTCTCTTTCTAGCAGTTTTACTGTTTGTTGTGTACAAACTTTTAGTACTTCAGAAACTCCAACAAAATGAGGTTTATCAGCAATAATTACACAGGCATTTGGCGAGATTGAAATTTCACAATCTGTAAAAGCATACAAAGCATCAATGGTAACATCCGGTGAAACACCCGGCGCCAATTGTACTTGTATTTCTACATCTTTAGCGGTATTATCAATTACTTTCTTGATTTTGATTTTTCCAGCATCATTTGCTTTGATGATAGATTCAATCAAATTCGTAGTTGTTGTTGAAAAAGGAATGTCTTTGATAACAAGTGTTTTCTTGTCAAATTCTTCAATTTTAGCCCTTACTCTAATTTTTCCACCACGATGCCCATCTTGATAATTAGAAACATCAATAGAACCCCCTGTTAAAAAATCTGGATATAATTCGAAAGGCTTATTTTTAAGCACAGCAATTGAAGCCTCAATTAATTCAACAAAATTATGGGGCATAATTTTAGTTGAAAGACCAACTGCAATACCTTCTACACCATGTGCTAATAATAAAGGGAATTTAACTGGAAGGGCAACAGGTTCACGTTTACGACCGTCATAAGAAAGTTGCCAGTCGGTAGTTTGTGGATTGAAAATTACATCAAGGGCAAATTTTGAAAGTCTTACCTCAATATAACGAGCTGCCGCAGCACCATCGCCAGTGCGATAATCTCCCCAGTTTCCTTGACAATCAAAAACTAAATCTTTCTGACCTAAATTAACCATTGCTTCATTGATAGAAGCATCACCATGTGGGTGATATTGCATGGTTTGTCCGATTACATTGGCAACTTTATTGAAACGGCCATCGTCCATTTCTTTTAGTGCGTGTAAAATACGACGTTGAACAGGTTTTAATCCGTCCTCAATTGCAGGTACAGCTCTTTCTAAAATTACATAAGAAGCATATTCCAAAAACCAGTTTTCATACAACCCTGCCACAGCAACTTGTTGATGTAAGGCATCATCTTGAGGATTATCGTTTGTGTTTTCTTCTAAATTTTCAGGCAGACTTTCGTTTTCCATTGACACTTATTTTACTTCTCTACGTTTTTTGTGGTATTTCAAAACCCTAATTTACACAAAAAAAGCCAAGAAAAAGCATCTCTATCTAGTATCATTCATGAATTATCATCAAGAAAACATCACTTTGAGTACAATGTTTTATCGAATTTGAATTGAAAAATCAAAGATAAAAAGATTGTTACTTGCTCTAAATTATTGAATTACAATCGTTTGTTTCGTAAAATGGCAGACGATACGATTATTTATTTTTTGGACGATGCCAATTTGATAAGTATTTTTTTCAAATGAATCTAAAAGTACTGAAGTATAAAAGCCAGCCGTAAAATATGGATTCATTTGTAGGAATTTTCTTCGTCCAGATTTTTGATGATAAACAGGATAAACGTAAGTATTCTTTGGAGATTTGAAGAGCACAAAAGCTTGCCCTTGATAGTCTAATTGCGTATTTTTTAAGAGTACTTTAGGTAAATAAATTGCTTTTTTGGCATCCAATAAGATAGAAGAGTCTTTTGAGATTTCAACCTTGTATTTATCTTCAACATCAGAATTATCTGTACTGATGACTGAAATAGGTTGATTTAGATAATTTTCTGGAAAAATACTTACCCCATTTTGAAAAGATTGAGCAAGTATCACACTAATGTTTCGATTGAATGATGCTACGTTTTCAATCGTGGTTTTATTGTGTTGATAATTATAAGCTTCACTTTGATTCAAATGCTTTTGAAAAATAATTTTATCAAAATTTTGATACCAAGCGAAGAGGTTAAATAAAAGCCCAGTCACTAAAAAAGTGTTTCCAATCAGTACTCTGAATTTTGGTAAGTAACATAACAGACCACAGTAAAATAACACAAAAATAATGTAAGAATTATGTAAATATCTGTTGGCAAAACTTGATTCTAGCCCAGACCAAGATCTACTTAATGCCACCAAAAGTGCAGTGATGCTGAAGAATAAAAAGGATGCTAATAAAAAAAGGTTTTCGTTACTTAAGTAGTTGTTAACTAATCTTTTGTCGTCTTTTTTGAACAAGTAAAGTGAATTGATGTAAATCGTTTTTACATTGAAAAATGATAATATGATAAAAACAAAAAAACCTAGTGCTATCGCTAAGTAGAAAGTCCCTAAACTATGTGAAGCCACAGAAATAAAACTTCCCCAAAATGCCCCAAAGCATAAAAGTAACCTGACTGGATTACTTAAACTACCAGCCAAATTTGAATTTTGCCCGTTTTGATAGCCCCAGAAGTAAATTACTGCAATGAAAATCATCAACGATAGCCAGATAGCTAATGCTTTAAATCTTTTTTGAAAAATTAAGATTAAGGCAACAACTGGAAAACTGAATAAACCATTGCCATGTGTAAACGTAAGAATAATGACGAGTAGAATGGAAACCCAGAAGTATTTTTTTTTGAAAAAATTAATAGTGTAAAAGAGTAACATTGCCCAAAAAATATTGCCTACTTGTTGTAAAGTAGAAATCGTCCAAAGGTAATTTTCGGTACAAGCTGGTTGGAAGATATAAAAAGCAACTGGAACTAAATACCAAATTGCCAATTTCATCTGTTGCAGAAATTTAGCGAAGATGATAAAAATGCCCAAATAATATAAAGTAGCAATGGTATTTAGTACTTTCCAGTCGATATGTCCTTGAAAATAATCTCCTATTAAAACGAAAAGTCTTGGAAAAACAATTCGATGTTCGTTATGTAAACTCCAAAGTGCTTTTAATTTATCTCCAAAACTTAACTGTGAATGATGAGTAGTATTTACGAAACAGAGTAGATGGTAATCATCCTGAAAAAAGAAGTTAAATGAATAAGAATAACAGATGAAATAAAAAAAACAGATAACCAGTATGATGGCAAAATATGATACGACAGTCGAAAATGAGTTTTTTATAATAAGGTTCATCGCTATTCTTTAAAATGTTTAGTAGCTTATACGCCTACTAAATTAGTGTAGATTGATTGATAAAGAGGTATTTTTATGTAAAATTTAATTATTACTCGACTCAAGTACTGCTACAAGTTCAGCAATCATCATGGCAGTAGCCCCCCAAACTACATGTTCTTGGATTTGGTAAAAAGGCGCATCTACTTCTACGCCACGTACATTCAATACTTTTCTACCAATAATTTCTGGATTTAAAATCTCGTCTAAAGTTACTTCTACTACTTTATCAACTTCACGTGCATCTGGATAGAATTCAGGTTTATGACTCATAAAGCCAATCACAGGTTGTACATAAAAATTGGAAGCAGGAATAAAAAGTTTAGTAAGTTTTCCAAGAATTTTAACGTCGGTTAAACGTACTCCAATTTCTTCTTGAGCTTCACGCATGGCTGTTCTGACAAGGTTCTCATCTTCTTTTTCAGCTCTTCCACCAGGGAAAGCCATTTGTCCGCCATGAACGCCATCGTATTGAGGACGTAAAATTAAGGGAATATAAATTTTGTCGTTTTGTGGATAAAATAAAATCAACACAGCACTTTCTCTGGTGCGCTCGCTAGGTGAAGGCATTTTCAATTTAAGCCTTGCATCGGATGCCATTTTTTCATGAGCAATTCTTCCCGGTAAAGGTTCTTGAAGCCGTTTTTTTATATTTTCAATAAATGGTACAAAACCTATCATAAGCTGTTGTATTGTTTGATTAAGAATGGGCTGATAAGTTTTTATGAAAATGATTCAATTAGTAAATTAACATTAATTTATCATACAAATTAACTTTTAGCATATTTTTCCACCAATTTTTCTGCACAACGTTCGCCATCCATCGCTGCCGACATGATTCCGCCCGCATATCCAGCACCTTCGCCACAAGGGAATAATCTTTTTATTTCAAGGTGTTCTAGGTTTTCTTTATCTCTCGGAATACGAACAGGAGAGGACGTTCTACTTTCAATACCAATAATTTGCGCTTGGTTTGAAGCATAATTTCTCATCTTTTTCCCAAATTGTTGTAAGCCATCCTGTAAAGGCTTTCCAATAAAATCTGGAAGTACTTCCAACATATCCATCGAAACAAGTCCTGGTTGATAAGAAGTATCAATCAAGTTTTTTGAAGTACGTTGTTTGATAAAATCATCTACCAATTGTGCGGGTGCGGTTTGTCCACCACCTGCCATTTTACAAGCTTTTTGTTCAAGTTCTTTTTGTAACTGTAATCCTGCCAAAGCACCAAATTCTTTATAAGGCAAAACGTCTATTTCATTAATGGCAACGACCATTCCTGAATTAGCAAAACGAGAATCACGACGAGAAGGAGACATGCCATTTACCACTAGTTCGCCCGGAGCTGTAGCCGATGGAACAATAAATCCGCCCGGACACATACAAAATGAAAATACACCTCTTTGCACGCCTTTATGAAAAGTTTGTGCAACCAAACTGTAAGAAGCTGCGGGCAAATATTTTCCACGTTCTTTGCAGTTGTATTGTAAAGAGTCGATTAAAGATTGTTGGTGCTCAATCCTAACGCCCATTGCATAAGGTTTTGATTCAATCAAAACATCTTTTTTCTGACATAACTCAAAAATATCTCTTGCCGAATGTCCAGTAGCTAAAACAACTCCAATACCAGAAATCTCTCTTCCATCTTCCAAAATAACTCCTTTGATTTCCTTTTGTTGCATGATAAAATCAACAACTTTGGTATCAAAATGTACTTCTCCGCCAGCATTTAAAATACTTTCTCTAAGTTCAGCAACTAATTGTGGTAATTTGTTTGTACCAATGTGCGGATGTGCATCGACTAAAATCTCTTCTGTTGCACCGTGGGCTACAAAAATTTCTAGTACCCTTCTAATATCGCCTCTTTTTTTACTTCTGGTATATAATTTCCCATCAGAATATGTTCCTGCGCCACCTTCACCAAAACAATAGTTTGATTCAGGGTTGACGATGTGTTCTTTATTGATGGCTGCTAAATCTCTTCTTCTACTTCTAACGTCTTTTCCTCTTTCTAAAAGAATTGGTTTTACGCCTAATTCTATCATGCGCAACGCAGCAAATAATCCTGCTGGTCCAGCGCCAACAATAATTGCTTGCTTTGCTTTGGAAACGTTTTGATAGTTTTTTTGAAATTCTATTCTTGGCGTTGGTGTTTCATCCAAAAATACTTCTGCTTCGATGTTTACTTTTACTTGTCGTCCACGGGCATCAATTGATCTCTTCAATGGACGTACAATCGCATCTGCATCAGCAGGAAATTGAAGTAATTTACTTAAATGATTTTTGAAGTTTTCTTGGTCGAAAGCAATTTCTGGCTCTAAAACTAATGATATATGTTTTCTCATGATTGTAAGGTTTTTATCCTTAAATGAATAATAATTTCTTTGGAAAAAGGTTTTTAGAAAGACAATTGTCGATTGTTCAACAAAAGTCAATAAAAAACCCGTAAGTTTTTTTACTAAGAAAGAAGTAAAAAAACTTACGGGATGAATAAAAGTTTACTTATTTAAAAGGAATAAATTCCATGTGAATTGGTACTGAAACCCCAGCATAAACGATATTATTTTTTAAAATCATTTTTTGCTTAGTCAGTGAAACCACTTCAAAAATACCAGTAAAACCTTGAATGTTGATGTCTAATTTTGTGTCATTTTCAACAAATTTCCATGCACCATAAGCTTGTGCTTGTTTAGAAACTTTGTCGTAAGAACGTACAGTGAATGTTTTATCGAAAACATAAGTAAGTTCACCAATTAATTTTGAGTTTCCTCCGAATAATGTTGGATCTACCACGTCTCCAGAAGTAGTTGTGAAACGGTCAATTTGCCATTCAGAAGATTGTATAACAGTAACTTTGGTATCAACTGGATTTACATTATCGTCAGAACAGGCAAAAGTGACAATTGCAAAAAGGCATAATAAGAGGAAATGATTTAGTTTCATGTTGTTGCTAGTTTAAAAACTCAAGAATCGAATTTTCTTTAACAAAGTTAAAGGTTTTCTTCCGAAATTGCCAGAAGTTATCCTTCAAACACTATTAAAATACAATCACGAAACGTGAAAAAAGCTTCTATTATTATATTTATCTTATTGTTATCAATGCAATTGGCTTTCGCACAGTCCGACTGTCAGCCTGCTTTTCGATATACTTCATCAACTCAAAATGGAGTAATTAATTGGGGACAATTTCCTGAATTTTCATTACCCTTCAAGATAGTTTATACAGGACCTCGTTTCAATGATGCAAACAGACTTCCCTTGAAACATGGATTTACGCATTTAGCTACCTTTACCGAAGCAGATGCAAGTTTGCCCAAAGAAAACAGAGCGATTTTATGGGGAGGAGTAGCTAGTTTGGTTGGTCAGCCTTGGTATGAAATTGAAAGTCCTTGGGCAAATGATTTAACCAAATACAAAGCAAAATGGGATGATGACATGCGTGGAATGGCAGGTCTGTTCAACGATACACAAGGAAAAATAATGCCCAATTTGGATATTTTGATGTTGGATATTGAAAGAGAAATTCCGACGGATGCGGGCATTCGTGCTTTGAAAACTGATACTTCTATTCCTTCACAATATCGGTCTTTGTCAGACATTGACTTTACAGAACGTTACAAAAGAGATTTATCTAAATTGTATGCTGAACCAATTACTTATCTTCAGCAAAAAAATATTCCTTCAAGTACACAATTTGCTTCCTATTCAGATGCTCCAATAAAAAATACGGAATTTCCACTCAATTATACTTGGCAAGAATGGCTGACAAGTGATAAGGTTTTGAATTATTACATGAAAGATACGATTACGAACCTAACAGGGGGTAAATTCTATCAACAAAATACTTTTTTAGCACCATCAGCTTATTTTTGCTACGAGTATGGTTCTTTGCCATATCCGAATATTGCTTATCAATTGTTTCAAGTTGAAGCAAATGTGGCTAGGAGTAATAAAGATGTAATGTTGTTCCAGTGGCTTACTTATAATAAATGTCAGGAAAGTTCTACTTATGGTTTCAACATTAATATCAAAAAATACTTAGCGGAGGCTCAGGGGATTTTTCCATTTTTTTCAGGTGCTAAAGGCCTTTGGCTTTGGGAAGGACCATATACTCCTGATAATGTAAATTATTCTATTTACGAATCTTACATTTATGGTTTGTATAGACTTTCTGAATTCAAAGATTTCTTTACAGGCAATTATCGTTTAGTGATTCCAAAAAATGCTTATGACCATTTTAAAGACCAAGATGCTATTTGGAGAGGCGTTGTAAAAGGTAATGAAATTCTAATTGCTGCTATCAACGAATTTGCTCAAGACGGTGCAACTACTGAACTGACGGTTCACTATGGAAATTGGTCTCAAAAAATTAATTTAAAGGGTAAAGAGACTTTTCTGTGTAAGTTTACTTTGCCAGATTTGCAAAATAGTTATGCACTTTATCCAAATCCGACTACAGGGAAATTTAATTTTGAATATTTTGGAGAAGGTTTTTTAAGAGGAAACTTTAAAATATATGATTTCTTGGGAAGAGAAGTGTATTCAAAAGATTATAATCCTGCCTCAAGTTATATTTCTGCAAAAATGGAATTTGATTTGAATTTACCTTCGGGCAATTATATTTTGAAATATGTAGAGGGAGAGAAAAGTGTTATTAAAAAAATTACTATCTATTAATGAACAGATTAGCCAAAGAAACATCGCCATATTTATTACAACACGCTCAAAACCCTGTAGATTGGTTTCCGTGGGGAAAAGAAGCATTAGACAAAGCCAAAGCTGAAAACAAACCCATTTTGGTAAGTATTGGTTATTCGGCTTGTCACTGGTGCCATGTGATGGAACATGAATGTTTTGAAAAAGAGGAAGTAGCAGAGCTAATGAACCGCTATTTTGTCAATATCAAAGTAGATAGAGAAGAACGACCAGACGTAGATGCCGTTTATATGGATGCTGTTCAGGCGATGGGTGTGCATGGCGGCTGGCCTTTGAATGTATTTTTGATGCCAGACGGAAAACCTTTTTACGGCGGAACATATTTCCCCAAAGTCAATTGGTTGAAATTACTCCAAGCTGTTAATACAGGTTTTACAAATAGTCAAGCAGAATTACAGAAGTCGGCAGAAGGTTTTACACAAAATATGCTTTTTAAAGATTCTGTAAAATATGGATTAGAGCCTGAAAGTCAGATTTTCACTAAAGAAGATTTGAAAATAATGGCTTCAAAATTAGCAAGTACTTTTGATGATGTTTGGGGTGGTTTTGAAAGAAGTCCAAAATTCCCAATGCCTTCTATTTGGGCTTTTTTATTGAGATATGTTCATGAAACAAAAGATGAAAAAGTACTGAATCATGTAAAATTGACGCTAAATCGTATGGCAATTGGTGGAATTTATGACCAATTGGGTGGAGGTTTTGCTCGTTATTCAGTGGATGGAGAATGGTTTTGTCCACATTTTGAAAAAATGATGTACGATAATGGACAATTAGTAAGTCTGTACTCCGAAGCTTACTCTTTAACAGGCGAAGCCTTGTATAAAGAAGTAGTCTATGAAACGATTGGTTGGCTAAAACGAGAAATGACCAGCGAAGAAGGCGGATTTTACTCAGCTTTGGATGCGGATTCGGAAGGAGTAGAAGGTAAATATTATGTTTGGACGAAAGATGAAATTGAAGCCATTTTAGGCAACGAAGCCGAAGCATTTTGTGAAAATTATCAAGTAACAAAACAAGGAAACTGGGAACATGGCGTAAATATTTTATGGAAATACGAGCCAACTTTGAATGAAAAATTTAAAGTACAAATTGCCAAATTGAATACGATTAGGAATACACGTATTCGTCCCGGATTGGATGATAAAATACTTTGTTCTTGGAATGCTTTGATGTTGAAAGGTTTAGTGGACGCTTACAGAGTATTCGACGATGAAAGTTTCTTGACTTTAGCCGTTCAGAATGCACATTTTATCAAAGATAAGTTTTTAGTTGGCGAGCAATTGATGCACAGTTATAAAAATGGAGAAACTAAAATTCAAGGATTTTTGGAAGATTATGCAACTTTAATTGACGCTTATTTGAATTTATACCAAGCTACTTTTGATGAAACTTGGCTACATTATTCCGAAAAGCTAACATTATATGCTTTTCAAAATTTCTGGGACGAAGAAGACGAATTATTTTTCTTTACCGATAAAAATGCGGAAGAATTGATTGCCCGTAAAAAGGAAATTTTTGATAATGTGGTGCCAAGTTCCAACTCAATTATGGCGAGAAATCTCTATACTTTAGGTTTGATTTTAGAAAGAGAAGATTTCTTGAGTTTATCAAAATTGATGCTTTCAAAAATGAAAAATCTATTATTGAAAAATGTAGATTATCTAACCAATTGGGCTTGTCTGGCAACACAAATGGTTTCGAAAACACCTGAAATTGCCATTGTAGGGAAAGAATTTTTAGCTTTCAGAAAGCAATTCGACCAACAGTTTTTCCCTAACAAAGTACTCTCTGGAACTGCAACTATCAGTAAATTACCATTATTAAAAAATAGAAGTGCCAAAGAAGGCGAAACCTTGGTTTTTGTTTGTTACGACAAAACTTGTCAATTGCCTGTAAAAACGGTGGAAGAGGCTTGGGAACAGATTAGACGTTAGTTATCTTTAATCAACTTAATTAAATCCTTAATTTCCTTATCATTCAAAGACGACTTTTCAGACTTATCATAGATTGATAACAAAAATACTTCAGTTTCTGCAACCAATACACAAGTAATGACCCTTGCTCCGCCAGACTTTCCTTTGTTTTTACTAGCAATTGAAAGTCTGATTTTGTAGCAATCCTCTCCCAATGAAGTACCTTGCTCAGGGTTTTTCTTGAGGCTTTCAATTAAGTCAAATAATTCTTGTCTAAGTGAAGGGAATTTTTTGATTAACCTTTTAGCCTGTTTTTGAAATGCCGAAATAGGAATTACTTCAAAGTTCATTTAAAAAATCATTTAAGTTTGGTTTAGGCATTTTTCCCACTTTTATGAGTTTCATTTCCTCAAAAGCCTCCATTAGTTCTTGACGATGTATTGCTTTAGATTCGTCAGGCAAATGTAATTTCTTACGAATGATGTCCCATTCTTGAATTGGAATATAAACACCTGTTATACTTCCTGTATTGTCAGATAAATATTGTAAACTCATTGTGCTTAATTTAAGAATTAGTCATAAGTAAAGGCAATTCAATAGAATTACATTTACAAAAATAAGCAATAATTTGAAAATTAAATTTGCGTCGTACTCCTAATTTTCAAAAGAAATTCCTTCAGATTCCTTTTTATCCGCATACAAAATTATCTCTTCTTTTTTACCATTTACGGTGAAACGTATGGCAGTTGTATTGGCTCCTTCATTTCCTGTATTATTGGCGAAAACCGTGAGAATATTTTTCTGATTTGTCTTTAATTTCAACGTCAATACTTTAGATTTTCGGGTCAATAAATGTTTTTCAAGAATATATTGTCCGTTGAAACACACTGATACAATATCGCCATCTTCATTTTCATGGTCGAAAAGTTCGATGTTTAATTCATCTTTACTTACTTTGAAATGATGCTTGATTTTTACTTTTCGCTCCATTTCGCAGTAAATTTTATCTGCTTTTCGTTCGAGGTAAGATTTTGTGATGGTTTTGATTGGTAAATGATATGAAAGTTGAAAACCGATATAAGCTCCGTTTTCCAAAGCCGAAGTAGAAGCTACTACTTGGTTATTGATAATTCCTGAATAAGTATTATCGACAAAATGCGATAAAGGAATACCAACTCTGATGCCCATATTCAATGAACGCATATCGTTGGCTGGTCGCCAAAAAGTTTTGCCAATTTCAAAGAAAACCATATTATTCGTTCTATTGATAACTTTGCTTTCAATCCTGAAACCTTGTCCATTCGCAATCCAATCTTCGCTTTCTTTAGCGGATTGACTCAAGAAATTCATCGTTCTTCCACCAACTTCCAGATAATTTCTTACTTCTCCTAAACCTCTTCTTCCTCTTGATTTTGAAGTATATGTTACACTTGCCGAAAAGCCAGAGTAATCTAAAGTATTTTGCCAAATACTTGATTCTTTCCCACTTACAAAATAATGGTATTCGTCTTTAATAGCGTAACTATTTGGAGACGAAGTATAATAAGCCCCGATTTCTGTTTTGAAAATATGATTGTTCCTTAGAAGTTTTGAATATGATATTCCCAAATCAAAAGAGCCAATTAAACCGTATAGTTCGGTTTTCCCATCTCTATTGACACTTGTATTAATCGGCAAAGCAGTAAATGGAAAAACATTATAAGAAAATGCGCCTTGTTGAAAACCATTTGTAATCGAAGTGTTTTGTGGCAAACCAAAAGTAAATAAAGTAGCCGAAGGATGAATGCTAATAGTGCTAATTCCTTCTTTATTAGATATTTGAGCCGATGAAAAATGACTTAAAAACCATAATAAGAGGAAAGAAGATAAGTTTTTGAGAAGTATAGATTTTTTCACAAAATGATTATGTTTAGATGATTAGTTAAATTACTGAAAATTAGATTAAGTATAAACAACTCTTCATTCCAAAATCGCCATTTCTCACTTATTTGATTCTATCAGGATTTTCATTTACAAAAGCTCCCCAACCTTTTTTTGTTCCTTTATTCGTTGCCATAATACTTGTACCATGAAAATGATGACAAACCGCAATCCCCAAAGCATCTGTTGCATCAAACATTTTTGAATCTAATTTCATTTTCAAAAGTTGGTCGAGCATGTGCGCTACTTGTTCTTTTGAAGCATTTCCATTACCCGTAACCGATTGTTTAACTGTTTTAGGGGAATACTCTACAATCGGAATTTCACGAGATAAAGCTGCCGCCATCACAACGCCTTGTGCTCTACCTAATTTCAACATTGACTGTACGTTTTTACCAAAAAAAGGTGCTTCAATTGCCATTTCATCAGGCATAAATTCTTCTATGACAGAAATGATTCGTTCATAAATTTTCTTTAACTTAATTTCCTGCGTGCTATATTTGCTAACGTTGATAACGCCATATTGTAAAACTTTCATTTCGTTACGTTCAACCAATATCACACCATAACCCATAAAACGAGTGCCTGGGTCAACGCCTAAAATTATTTTCTCTGTATTATTTACCATTTTTTAGCACAAAAATTTCCGTCCCTGCCTTTATCTTTTCATGCAAAATACCAACGAAACAAATCCTAAAACAAGCATTTTATCTGAAAAACTATTTTCGTTATTCAAAACTTTGCTTTTTGTACTCATCGTTTGGATGCTTTACAAAACATTCAAAGATAAACAGCAAAATATCGGAGATTTGATTGTAGAATGCCAGAAAGCTTTGGTTTGGAAAAATCTATGGAAAGGCATTTTATTAATACTCTTAATTTTTTTCAATTGGGGATTTGAAGCCAAAAAATGGCAACAATTAGCCCTAAAAGTTGAAGATATTTCTTTCCAAGAAGCCTTCAAAGGCGTTTTAATGGGCTTGTCTTTGGGCTTTATCACGCCAGCCAATTTAGGTGATTATGCAGGAAGAATGTGGAAGTTTCAACATCAAAAAAGAGCTGAAAGTATTGGCGCCATTCTGTTGGGAAATGGCATTCAGTTTTATATTTCACTGTTATTTGGCACTTTATCTTTTGTTTATTTCTTAGTAACTCAACATCAGTTGCTTCTTGGTTTCAATGTCGTCGTTGTGATTGTCTTGACAATAAGTTTGTTTTTAGGCTTTTTTGCTTATCAAAAAAGACATCTTTTTTATCTTTTAATCTTAAAAATTCCATTTTTAAAGAGATTTGCTCACACGATAAAAATCTTAGAACATTTTACGAATCAAGAAGTAAAAAAGGTATTTTTCTGGGGTTTGATGCGTTATTTGACGATTTCCTTACAGTTTGTATTGGTTTTATTAATTTTTCAAATCAAGTTAAATATCTTAGATTTATGGACTATCTCTTGTTTGATTTTTCTGATAAAAACCATTGTGCCTGCCATTAATTTTCTGGGCGATTTAGGCATCAGAGAATTTTCAGCGATTTATTTTTTTAGTTTTTATCAAGTAAATACTGCTGCTGTGATTGCGGCTACTTTTGTATTGTGGTTAATCAATATTCTATTTCCAGTATTGTTAGGAAGTATTTTAGTGCTAAAAACAAAGGTTTCAATTTGAAAATGTGAGTCTTCTAATTTGATGATTTGAAAATTTGAAGATGAGTTTTTTGATTTGAAGATTTGAAAGTTAGTTTATAAGCTTTTCAATTCTAAGTTCATAAATCATCAAATTTAAGTTTTAATAGCTACATCCACATTTTCAAATTCACACATCTTCAAATTTTCAAATTCAAAAAATCATGCTCTTTATCATCTTAATAATCACAAGTTTTTACTTTATTTTCAATCTGTTATTAATAGCAGTTTGGAAAGAATTGAAAGCGAAACATAAAGTATTTCCAAGTGATAAAGACACAAAACTGACGGTAATCATTCCTGTTCGAAACGAAGAAAGTAATATTTTACAATTACTCCAAGACCTAAACCAACAAAATTATCCTGCTGAGAATTTTGAAGTAATCGTAGCCAACGATGGTTCGACTGACAATACTGAAAATATTGTTTTAGCATTTCAAGAAGAAGCAAAGTACTCACTGAAAATCTTAAATTTATTAAACGATGCCAGTACTTCGCCCAAGAAAAGAGCGATTCAAAAAAGTATTGAAATTTCTTCAGGCGAATTATTGATAACTACCGATGGCGACTGTACGGTTTCACCGAATTGGCTTAGTTCCATCCAACAATTGTATAAATCAAAGCATGCCAAATTAATCAGTTCGCCAGTAACATTTACGGAAAAGCATAGTTTGTGGAATACGATTCAAATCATAGAATTTGCCAGTTTGATAGGTTCAGGTGCTTGTGCGATGTATTTACAAAAGCCAAATATGTGCAACGGAGCCAATTTGGCTTATACTCGTGAAGTATTTGAAGAAGTAAATGGTTTTGCTGGAAATGAAAATGTAGCTTCGGGTGATGACGAATTTTTAATGCACAAAATCGCCCAGAAGTATCCAGAAAAGGTATTTTTCAACCCAGATTTTGACGCCATCGTCAGAACAGAATCGCAAGCGGATTTAGCTCATTTTTACCAACAAAGGCGACGTTGGGCAAGTAAATGGAAACATTATGATAATTGGCAAGTAACAGCTTTAGCCATCTTTATTTTCTTAGTAAATTTGAGTGTTTTAGCAGCTTACTGTTTGATAAACGGATATTTTGGGATAGGAATTTTGTTTTTAAAATTCACGGCAGAATTCTTCTTTTTGTATGCAGTAATCAAGTTTTTAGGCTATAAAAGCAAAGTAATTTACATTCCAATCGTTCAAATTATTTATCCATTTTATGTAGTGTTTTTTGGTTTATTGGCACAGGGGAAAGGTTATTCTTGGAAGGGGAGGAGGTTGGAGTAAAGAAGCAATTTTATTGAGCAAGAATAAATTTTGATTTTTCACTCAGCTAATTCAAAGGATAAAAATTAACTTGCACTCATATATTTTTTGTTTGTAATAAGTTATTTCTCATGTTTATCCACAAAACCAATTTCCTGATGCGGGCTTTATATCCAGATTTTGTCTGGAATATCAAGCGTGATGAAAAAGTAATTTACTTGACTTTTGACGATGGCCCAATTCCTGAAATTACCGAATTTGTGTTAGAAGAATTGGCAAAATTTCAAGCCAAAGCTACTTTTTTTTGTATTGGCGATAATGTCAGAAAATATCCTGATGTATTTCAAAAAGTACTCGAACAAGGACACGCAGTTGGGAATCATACTTTTAATCATTTAAAAGGTTGGATAACTGAAGATGAACATTATTTGAAGAATTTTAAAGAATGTGAGTCAATTTTGGAGAATGATTTTCAAATAAAATATGATTCTTTATTCACTAAAAAGAAGTTCCGTCCTCCTTATGGGAGGATTAAAAAAAGTCAGGCGAAAGCGATTTTGCCGAGTCACGAAATTATTATGTGGGATGTACTTTCTGGGGATTTCTCGCAAGAATTATCGCCCGAAAAAGTATTAAAGAAAACAATACAACATACAGAAAACGGTTCAATCGTTTTATTTCATGACAGTATCAAGGCAAATACAAATATGTCTTATGCTTTGCCAAGGGTATTGTCACATTTCTCGGAAAAAGGTTTTACTTTTAAGGCATTGTAAACCTAAATGGATTGAATGAATACTTCACAACAGCCTAATATTACCATCTGGATTGCTGCCAGAAATGAAGAAGATACAATTTTAAATTGCCTTCGTTCTATCGATAAAGTCCATTATCCCAAAGAAAAGCTACAAGTATTAATTGGAAATGATCAGTCAGAAGACCAAACAAAAGCTTTGGTTGAAGATTTTATAAAAGACAAATCTTATTTTCAACTTATTGATATTCAGAATGTAATCAATAATCAACGTGGGAAAGCCAATGTGTTAGCAAACCTTTATGAATATTCTACGGGAAAATATTTTTTGATTTGTGATGCTGATGTAACAGTAAATCCTGATTGGATTGAAGGAATGATTGCCAATTTTGAAGCTGACGAAAACATTGGTCATCAAGTAGGCATTACGGATATTAAAGGCACAAATATTTGGCATCATTTTCAGTCAATCGACTGGCTTCATGCGCTTACTTTATTGAAAATTGCCGCAGATTTAAAAATTCCTTTGACGGGTCTGGGCAATAATTCAGCCATTACTCGCAAGGCTTATGAAGCTACGGGTGGCTATGCTAAAATACCTTTTTCGATTACGGAAGATTTTGCACTTTTCCATGAAGTAGTCAAAAACGGATTTGGTTTCAAAAATACCATTAATCGTAAAGTATTCAACCAAACTTTACCGATGATGAATTTAAAAGAATTCTTACATCAAAGAAAACGCTGGATGGTTGGCGCATTACAATGTCCGTGGTGGATTGTTACTTTACTTTTCTTGCAAGCTTTATTGTTACCGATTTTAATAGTGATAGGTTTTACTTTTTCTTGGCAGCTGGCTGGTACTTTATGGTTTATTAAATGGTTGAACCAAAGTATTACAGTCTTGCCAACAATTTTAAAATTAAGGCGATTTCACTTAATAAAACATTTACTTTTGTACGAAATCTATGCCAATTGCTGGCAATTAACGATGATACTTTTCTATTATTCGCCCGTAGCGGTGGATTGGAAAGGAAGAATCTATCGTTGAAAAGATTTGGTAGATTTGACTACTTTTTGAATTTTCAAATCTGTACTTTCAGTTTATTTCTTTAAAAATCAAAAGCTTATAGCCTAAATCCTACCGCTTAAAGCCAAATAAAAAATATCAAATGAATCATTCATCCTTACAAATTATTGAAACTCACGCCCATATTTATGATGAAACTTATGTAGAAGACCGTGATGAAATGCTGGAAAAAGCTTTTTCATCTGGTGTTTCGCAAATTTGGATGCCAAATTGTGCCTCAGAAACCATCGAAGGTATGATGGCTTTGGCAGAAAAATATCCAAATAAATGTTTTCCGATGATGGGTTTACATCCTTGTTATGTAAAAGAAGATTTTGAAAAAGAATTAGCCATCGTTGAAGATTGGTTAAATAAGTACAAATTTATTGCTATCGGTGAGATTGGGATGGATTTATATTGGGATAAAACCTTTGTAAAGCAGCAAGAAGAAGCCTTTTTATATCAATGTCAATTAGCTAAAAAGCATAATTTATGGATTGATATTCATTCAAGAAATGCTTTTTGGGAAACAGTAAATTTGATAGAAAAGAATGCAGACCCAAATTTAAAAGGTATTTTTCATTGCTTTACAGGTACTTTAGAGGAAGCACAAAAAGCCATAGAATTAGATTTTTTGTTGGGAATTGGTGGCGTGGTTACTTTCAAAAATGGGGGATTGGATAAAATTCTTCCGCATATTGATTTAACATCAATTGTCTTAGAAACGGATGCCCCTTATTTAGCGCCAGTTCCGTACAGAGGAAAAAGAAATGAGCCATCGTATCTTTCTATTATTGCTCAAAAAGTAGCCGATTTAATGCAAATTCCCGTAGAAAAAGTAATTGAACAAAGTACACAAAATGCGCTTAACTTATGTCAATAAATTAAGTTTATAAATGCTATTCATCATTCACAACAACTAAATTATACTATGTATAATATTATAAAAATTAATACGAAATCAGATAGTAAAGACGATGTAAAAGTACTCGTAATTTACACTGGAGGAACTTTAGGAATGGTTTATGATGCCAAATCGGATGGTTTAGTACCTTTTGATTTTGCTCAAATTCCTGAAAATTTACCAGAAATGGCTCGTTTAGATTTTGATATTTCAGTACTTACTTTTGAAACACTATTGGATTCTTCCAATATGAATCCTTCTGTTTGGGTTACTTTAGCAAAAATCATTGGTGAAAAATATCATGAGTATGACTCTTTCGTCATTCTTCATGGTACAGATACTATGGCTTACACGGCTTCTGCTTTGAGTTATTTATTAGAAAATTTGAACAAGCCAGTTATTTTGACCGGTGCGCAATTGCCAATTGGAGTAGCTAGAACAGATGCTAAAGAAAATTTTATTACTGCACTTGAAATTGCGGCGGCGAGGCTGAATAACCAACCAATTATTTCAGAAGTTTGTATTTATTTTAATTCTGTTTTATTGCGTGGAAATCGTGCAAGAAAAAGTGAAAGTGTTCAATTCAATGCTTTTGAATCGGAAAATTATCCAGTTTTAGCAGAAGCTGGTGTGAAAATAGAGTATAACAAACCTTATATCAAGCATCATCATCCCAATGCAAAATTGATTGTGCATGAGAAATTGGATGAAAATGTGGTAATTCTAAAAATTTTTCCAGGAATTTCGGAAAAAGTTGTGAGAAGTATTTTAGGAATAGAAGGATTAAAAGGCGTTGTTATGGAAACTTTTGGTTCGGGAAATGCCCCAACAGTTCAATGGTTTTTGGATTTAATGAAAGAATTCATCGACAAAGGAATTATCATTTATAATGTTTCACAATGTAACGGCGGAAGAGTAATCCAAGGTCATTACCAGACAAGCCAATACTTGCAAGAAATTGGAGTAGTAAGTGGAGCAGATTTAACGACTGAAGCAGCGATTACCAAATTGATGTACGTACTTGGTCAAGATACTTATTTTGCTGAGAAAAAGAAGAATTTGAGATATTCAATTGCTGGAGAAATGTCTTAGTCAGCAAAATTTCAATCACCAAGTATTTTCTTATTAGCTGGAGAATTAATTCTCCAGCTAATAAGAAAATCATAAATTTTAAACGGACTCGCTATCAATGTGTAATGTTAGAATAAATAGTATCAAGAATTTTTACAAAATTTTTATAATCTTCTTCCGATAAATCTCCCCAGCCTTTTCTTCTTACTTCTACAACAATTGGGTAAGCCTGCTCAAATTTCTCTCTTCCTGCATTTGTAAGTGTAATCATAAATCGGCGACGGTCGATTGTTGCCATTTTCCTTTCAGCAAACCCTTTTTTTACTAATAAATCAATGATTCTAGTAACGGTAGGGGCGTCCTTAACAGTCATTTCAGCTAATTCATTCTGACTAATCCCAAATTCTTCGTGTCTTTTAATATGGTCAAGTAAAACCCATTGGTCAACAGTCAGGTCAATATTGGCATCATCTAATTTTTTTTGGAGGATGAGCCTTATTTTTTTCATTGTTGTGTCAATTTTGAAAAAATAAGCTCTGTTATCTGCTGGATTGGTAGTCATATTTTTATTAAATGAATTGAAAAGGTTTAAGCAATTAGATTATAATTTAATGAGAATTTAACTCAAATTTATCTTAATCACATTCTTTTTTAATTTGGCTAATTCGGCTTGGTAATAGCGATACATAAAATCATAAATAATTAATTCATGAAAACGCTGATTGTCAGCAATTACACGATTGACCGTCATGTGAATGGTATCGGATAAGTATTTTTTGAGCGTATTGTCTGATTTTAATACTTTTATCTGAGCAATATTTTCTTTGATTTGCTCGCTTTTATGTTGAATTGACTCAAAAAATGCCACATATTCCTCACTTGCTTCAGACGATAAAATACTTTCTATCTTTTTCCGATATTCTCTAAAACGCTTGTCCATTTGTAGTTTCATCGGTTTATCTACGTTGAATTCTTGGGCAAAATTGTCTTTTGCTAAGTTCATCAAATCTAGCTTTTGGTTGATAGAAAGCCCAAAATCATCCAAATAAATATCAATTAGTTTCATCGCAAATTGCCAACGAATTTGCTCTCTTTCATCGCCCCAAGTTTGTGTTAATAGATTTACGATGGCTTCGCTATCGTGAAAAAAGATATTTTCTGTTAAAATCATGACATCAGAACCATATCTTTCTATTTCTCTTTGGTAAGTATCATATTGAATTTTCCAGATAATTCCTTCTTTTTCTAAAACGGCTAAAGTTTCTTTCAGACTAAGAATTACTTCTCCCAAATGCTTTAAATCTGTAAAATGAAGTCGTAAACGAATATGATTATCAGGATCGGTATATCGAATAAAAAACCATTTGTCAATCAATTGTTTTTCCAGAAATTGCTCAACCAAAGGCTTGATATTTTGTGCTAAAATATCGTCTGCAGCTTTTACGCCTGAATAAATTTTAAGATAAAGCCATTCTGAACCCAAAGAAAAAGTACGTTGTGTTTCATCAATCAGAGGTTTTTGAAGTTGAATTTTCTCAAAAACAGTTTTTTTGTTGACTAATGAAGCAATAAATTGATTTGCAAAAAGTGCTCCAGATTCGTCAACGACATGCCCATTGTTGGGTATAAATAAAAATTCCTTTAGCTCAATCTTTTCACGATTCTTGATGGTATCAAGCCAAGTCTGAATACTCAATAAATTTTCAGCATTGACCAACAATTCATTGTCAAAATCAACTAATACAAATCGTTTTGGCAATTGCCACTTTGTGCTAAATTCATGGAAAATGGCTAATAAATTTTCAGATGAATTGATGAGTAAATGTTCAAAATCTTCTTTTTTAAATTGCCAAGTAGCAGCTTCAAGAATGATATTTTTATAAGTAAGTCGAGGTGAAAATTTCGTATTTAATGTCGCTTTTTTCCAGCCAGTATCAAAAGAAACGACTAGATTAGCACTTTGTAAATCACATAAAAAATGATAAATAGGCAAAGCATTCATTGAATAATTATGAGCATTACTAAGCCTCGGAATTACTTCTTTGTTTAATCTTTTTGATTTTAACCTGATTTTTTGTTGACTAATATCCACAGAAACCAATAAATCTTCCAGTAAAATTTGCTGATTTTCTGGTAAAGACGATTTGGCTAAGTATGGAATTTCATAAGTCCAGAAAGCAGGATGAAGTAAAATGTTACCAATTCTATTTTCGGGTAAATGTACAATTTCAGCAAAGACAACTTCTGGATTTAATGCTTGTTCTTTTTCAGTAATTTCTTGAATAATATCCAAAATTGCTTCGTCGGTATGAGCGAATCTTCCTAATAAATTTACTGCACTTGTACCTCCAAATTTTTCCAGATAAATTGGTAATTGCTCATCGCCAGTCAATCTAAAAATCATCGAAGTAGAACTTGGCATTCTTTGTTTTTTTTTCAGAAAAGGTTTTAAATCACCTTCTTCCAAATTTACTTGTAAAGCATTTTCTTTAAGTGCATTCAAGTATTTTCTGAACAGATATTGCTGAAAAGGATTTAGCTTAACGGAAAGTTCCTCTTTTTCTTCTTGATTTAATTCAAAACCATTGGCAATGGGTGTAAAATTACTTTTGCCAGATTGTCCATAACCAATGCCTGTTTCAGTATCCATTACTATGAGTAAAGGAATTTCTTGGTTTTCGTAACGTTCATAAAACTTCTTGATAAAATCACTTTGCGTTGGATTCTCTCTTTTTTCACTTACTTGAATCAAAAGCTCAGCAATTTCACTTAGTACTTCTTGATAAACAGCCGAAAGTTTGTTCTCTTGAAATAGATTGACCAAATCTGTTTGAAACAACTTTCCTTCTTCAAAAGGAACGCCAATTTTCTTGATAAGCGATGTGATTTCTTGATAAGCACTTATGTCATTCGTTTGCTTGTTATCAATTGCTTTTAATTGATTTTCAATGCTTTGTAAAGTTTCAAGATAATGTTCATCGACATTGTTTTTTTGAAGTACTTTAATGATTTGTTGGGTTAAACCTTCACCAGTAATGGCTGGTTCTAATTCATTAATTAAGAGTTGAGCATCAATTAACTGTTCGATAAAACCCAAAGCGTCTTCTTCCGAAATATCATCGTCTATCAAAAGTGGTGCAATTTCCGACATTTTTGCTCCTTTTTTACAAGCATCTAACACCAAAGCAATGTATTCAGACCATTCAAAAGCAGAAATTTGATGTGTTCTTTTTCCATCAACATATTTATATTCTACATAGCGAATTTCTTGACCAATTTGATAAATACTTGAGTTTGGAAAATACAATAAATGACTTTTGATAAGAGGAATTTCTGATAAACTTTGTGCTAAAGCACCAGCATAGTGCATGTCTAAACGAGTACTTCTCTTTTTTTCTGAAGCGATAGTCAAAGCCGTTTCATCACTCCATTCAATCACCGAACAACCTGCAAAAAGTCCAAAAGGAGTACATCGATTACACATTCTGGAATAATATTTACTGAGCGAAAAAACTATTTTTTGAGCTTTTTTGACATCAGTAATATTACCATCTTTCCAAAGTTGCGCTTCATTGAAAAGTACCGGGGATGCCAAATAAAGTGCTTCTAAGAAAGGCGGATGGTTGAGTAATGTTTTAAGAAAATCTTCAGAAATATCATCTGCAAATCGAAGCGTGGGCGTTCTTAGAATGATTTTTTTAAGAAATTGATATGAATTCGACATTAAAAGCTAACGATTGGTTTGACGGTATCATCAAATTTAATGCTTAATGCCTAAAATTGTACGAATTGATAATTTTTATTATTGTTTAAAAGAATGCTTACAGGGAAAATTATCGCCTCAATCATTATTTTCAATAATATATATCACTAAAAACCCTTTAGAAAAATCATTGATAAAGCCTCACTATTTCCCCAATTTTCGGAAAGAATTCATTTATTAAGGCAGAAAGAGATAAAGTTTAAAGCAAGAATTGGCAGAAATTTCCATGAATTTTGTATGTTTGTTTATACAGAAAACTTCATCATTCAATAAAATCAAATATGAAAAAAGTTATTTTACTGCTTTTTCTTCCTTTCTCTATTTTCGCTCAAAAATTTTCTAGTGCTGAAATCAATCGTTTTAAGCAACAGGCTCAACGAGTAAATATCATTCGGGACAATTGGGGTATTCCGCATATTTATGGTAAATCTGATGCAGATGCTGTTTTTGGTTTACTTTATGCGCAATGCGAAGACGATTTCAAGCGGGTAGAAATGAATTATATTGAAAAATTAGGACGAATTTCTGAGCTAAAAGGTGAATCTGAATTATATAATGATTTACAAATTCGTTTGTTGATTGATACAACGGAAGCCAAAGCTGATTATCAAAAAGCAGCACCTTGGTTAAAGAAATTATTGAATGCTTATGCGGATGGAATAAATTATTATTTGCACACGCATCCTGCTGTAAAACCAGCGATGTTGAATCGTTTTCAACCTTGGTATCCTTTATTATGGACGGATGGAAGTATTGGTGCCATCAGTACGGCAGATTTAAGTATTGCCGATTTAAAGAATTTTTATTCAGGCAATTTAGTGTCGGCTGTGGCTGTTCCAAAGCTTTCAGACCATCAAACGGGCTCAAATGGTTTTGCTTTTTCTCCGAAAATTACGGCTTCGGGCAATGCCATTTTGTACATAAATCCACACGTTACTTTTTACTTTAGACCAGAAGTACAAGTAGTTAGTGAAGAAGGATTAAATGCTTACGGAGCGGTTACTTGGGGGCAAATGTTTGTTTATCAGGGTTTTAATCCTTACTGTGGTTGGATGCACACTTCTAGCAATGTAGATGTTGCAGATGTTTATACAGAGAAAATTATCAAAAAAGGTGAAAAGTATTTTTATGAATATGAAGGAGCTTTGAAGCCCGTAACAGAAAAGAAAATTACGATTAGTTATCAATCAGGAAATGAATTAAAGCAAAAAACATTTACGACTTACTTTACGCATCACGGACCAATCATGGCGAAAAGAGATGACAAATGGTTGAGTTTAAAGTCTTACAACCGTTCAATTATTAGCTTGATTCAGAGTTGGAAACGAACCAAAGCCAAAGGTTTTGAAGAATACAAGCAAGTAATGGCTTTGAAGGCGAATACTTCAAACAATACAGTTTTTGCAGATAATAAAGGGAATATTGCTTACTGGCATGGCAATTATATCCCGAAAAGGGATAATCAATACAATTGGGCAAAACCAGTTGACGGTTCAATTGCGGCAACAGAATGGAAAGGTTTACATGCCGTTGATGAAACCGTTCATTTGTATAATCCAGTGAATGGTTGGTTACAAAATTGTAACTCAACGCCTTTTTCGGTAGCAGGAGTGAATAGCCCGAAAAGAGAAAATTATCCACCTTATATGGCACCAGATGGCGAAAACTTTAGAGGAGTAAATGCTGTAAGAGTATTAGACCGTGAGAAAAAATACACGATTGATAAAGTAATTGAAGCGGGCTACGATACTTATTTATCAGCTTTTGAAATATTGATTCCTGCTTTGATAAAAACATTTGAACATGAAGTAAAACCCAACGATTCACTTTATAATCAATTAAAAGCACCGATTGAAGTATTGAAAAAATGGGATTATCATTCGTCTGAACATTCTGTCGCTACTACTTTAGCGGTTGAGTGGGCTCAAAAACTAAGTCCTGTCATTCAAAGATTGTATATTGACCAAGGAGAAACAGATCAAGTAGAGAATACGAAAAGGTTTGCTGCAAATGCTACGGTTGCTCAATTGATGCCACCTTTGGTGACAGTAGTAAATGATTTGACTAAAAAGTTTGGTTCTTGGGAAGTCGCTTGGGGAGAAATCAATCGTTTTCAACGATTAAATGGAGATTTGCAAGCCAAGTATAACGACAACGAACCAAGTGTTCCAGTAGGTTTTGCTTCTGCTTTATGGGGCTCTTTGCCTTCTTATAATAGTCGATATTATCAAGGAACGAACAAAAGATACGGAGTAGGAGGAAACAGTTTTATTTGTGCGGTTGAATTTGGAAAGAAAATTAAAGCAAAATCGCTTTTAGCAGGTGGCGAAAGTGGTGACCCATCTTCTAAACATTTTAATGACCAATTGTTGATGTACACAAAAGGAAAATTCAAAGATGTCCTTTTTTATAAAGAAGATGTCTTGAAAAATGCAGAAAAAACATATCATCCAGGCGAATAAGTGTAAATATTGTGAAACAAATTGATAAAACGTTTGGTTCGCAGTATATTTGAAAGATTTTTAAATAGAATTTAAACAGTAATTTCAATAACGAATTAAATTAACATTAAATGGCGTATCAACAAGATTTTACTCATGTTACAGGTTCTGAACCTCACCGCTTGCGTACAAGGCAGATTTTAAAGGCTCACCCAGAGGTTAAGAAGTTAATCACTAAAAATCCGATGACGATGGTTTGGATTTTGGCTTGTGTGTCACTTCAAATCCTGATGACTTATTTGGTGAAAGACCAAGCATGGTACATTATTTTGGCAGCAGCTTGGTGTATTGGCGCTTTCCCTTCACATACTTTGTTTATTTGTATTCATGAGGCTTCACATAACCTTGTTTTCAAAAAGCCTTCTTGGAATGTTTACGCTGGTATCATCGCTAATTTTCCTTCTTTAGTGCCAACAGCTATTTCTTTCAAAAATTACCATTTGAAGCACCATGCTTTTCAGGGAGTTCATGAGTTAGATGCCGATTTACCAGATTATTGGGAAGCTAAACTTATCAATAACTATTTTATCGGTAAAGCCGTTTGGTTATTGTTATTTCCTATTTTCCAAGTAATTCGTACACTTCGTTGTTTAGAATTAGCAGTAATTGACCGTTGGGTAATGATGAATATCATCGCTCAGATTGCCTTTGATGCTGTAATTTGGTATTTCTGGGGATGGTCAGCATTAGGATATATGGGCGCAAGCTTTATGTTCTCTGTAGGGTTACATCCACTTGGTGCAAGATGGATTCAAGAACATTACTTAGTATTAGATAAAGACCAAGAAACTTATAGTTATTATGGTGGTTTGAATTTAATCAACATGAATGTAGGTTACCACAACGAACACCACGATATGCCTTCAGTACCTTGGAATAATTTGCCAAAATTGAAAGCTGCTGCTCCTGAATTTTATGATGATTTGAAATATCATACTTCGTTTGTGAAATTATTTTTCACATTTTTATTCAGTCAAGAAGTAGGTTTATATTCAAGAATTGTTAGAAAAGAAAGAGGTCGTGTAGGCTTAGACGACACTTCAATTCCTGATATTCAGATGGCTGAACAAAAAATATAATACTATTTTATAATTTTATATAAAAAGAATCGTTCTTAATAGCTCCAATTTTGGAGCTATTTTTTATTTTAAGGAAAATCGAAGTTACCATACAAGACTTATTGCTTTTTTAAGAATAAAGTGCGAAGTTTGTTAAACAAAAACCCTTTGCTAAACATAATACTGAATGTTTTGAGGCTCCTCAAAACATTTTTTCGTTGTTATCCCTAATACATAAAACTGTATTGAAATTCAGTAAGAAACACTAAAAATGGCAAAGAAAAACAAATTAAGAATCATCAACTACGTCAAGGATGGAGTGGTATTAAGAAGCGAAGTAGCACCAGAACCCCCAAAAAGAATTACATCAAAGTGGACTGAGGAGGAAATTAATTTCTTAAAAGAAAACTTTCAACATTTAACATCTAGAGAAATCTCAGACAAACTTGGTAGAAGCTGGGAATCAGTAAGAGGGCAACTCAAAAGGTTTAAACTTACTGTTGGAGAAGAACTCAGAAAAGTACGTCAAGCAAGTAGAAAAGGTGTTCCATCGGGTAGGGAAGGCGTTACAAAATGGTCGGAAGAAGCCATCAATTATCTCAAAGAGCATCATTATACAAAACCTCTTCCTGAAATTTGCGAACATCTAGGTTTTAGATACGGAGTCGTCTATAAAAAGATGCGTTCTTTAGGATTAAAAGTAAATCCTGAAATTGCTTTAAAAGTAAGAAAAGAAGGTATTGGGCGAATCAATGCCGAAAAGAAGGCTTATTTTAGTTCAGAAGATTTTCTTGAAAAACAACGAAACAAGCAAATCAAAAAACGCACAAACTCAATTAAGCAACGTTTAATGAATAGAGAACTTTCTGAAATTCAGAAGATTCAGAATGAGATAAAAGCTGCTACAAAAAAAATTGAAAAGAATGATGCGTTGATTAACAAACTTGTGACTGAAAAACAGAATTTAAGAGCAGAAGTAAAACGTTCGGAATTAAGAATTAAAGCTATTACAGATAAATTAAACTCGTCTGTTCAATATGCTGAAACCAGTGTTTAAGTAATTAAATACATAGAAATCAGTACAGCCGAAAATGTGTTTTTCATTAACTTTATCACAAACAAAGAAAATAAACTCAACAATGAAAAAACAAATTTTCTCTATTGGAGTCCTTCCCTTATTGGCTGGTCTTTTAATATCTACAGATGCGTTAAGCAATGTACATATCAACAAGGACACTCCTGTTTCTAAAAAAGTAGCCAAATCTAGCACAGAAGGTTTAAAAGTAGAAACGGTTGTTACAGGCTTGAATGTGCCTTGGGGAATTGCCTTTTTGCCAAATGGAGATATGTTAGTTACTGAAAGAACTGGTCAATTAAGATTAATTCATGAAGGAAAACTTGTAGCAGAACCTATTCAAGGGCTTCCTCCGATTGTTTCTAAAGGACAAGGTGGACTTTTAGATATTAAACTTCATCCAAATTATGCTAAAAATGGCTGGATTTACTTTACTTATTCTTCGCCAGCGGCAGAAGGAGAAACAGGTAAAGGCTCGAATACTGCTTTGATGCGTGCTAAATTGGTTGGAAATTCATTAACAGAACAAAAAGTAGTTTTCAAGGCTACTCCAAATGTTACTACAAATCACCATTATGGTGGAAGAATTGCTTTTGATAGAGCTGGATTTTTATACTTAACAGTAGGAGAAAGAGGGCAACAAGATGAAGCACAAAAACTTACAACTTTCCAAGGAAAAGTGGTTCGTTTGCATGATGATGGTACTGTGCCAAAAGATAACCCATTTGTAGGAAAAGACGGTGCGAGACCTGAAATCTATTCTTATGGTCATAGAAATCCACAGGGTTTTGTGATTAACCCAACAACTGGTGACTTGTGGGAACATGAACATGGTCCACAAGGCGGGGATGAAGTAAATATTTTGAAAAAAGGTGCAAATTATGGCTGGCCAGCTATTACTTTCGGAATTGGCTATGATAATTCTGTTATCAGTCCAGATACCGCACGTGCTGGGATGGAACAGCCTGTTACTTATTACAGACCATCTATTGCTCCATGTGGAATGACTTTCGTGACAAGCAAGAAATTCCCAGATTGGAAAGGTAATTTATTGATTGGTTCATTGAAGTTTAATTATATCAAACGTTGTGTAATTAAAAACAATAAAGTCGTAAGTCAAGAAACGATTTTTGAAAATATAGGTAGAGTAAGAGACATCAAAGAAGGACCAGATGGAAACATTTATGTAGCTATTGAAAGCACAGGTTCAATCGTGAAAATTAGTCCAGAGAAATAGATTTTAGCAAATGGCTATCGGTCTTCGGTCATCAGCAGTCGGTTTTATCATTTAAAGCGAACTGTTGATGGCTAAAAGCTTACAAAAAAATCTGATAATATAAAGCTGAATATTGATGACCTACATTCGACTGCTGAAATCCGACGACCGAAATCTGATGACCAATATCTGACAGCCAAAATCCCCTAAAGAAAAATGAAAATTATTTTACTGATTGCTTCGATGTTATTTCTTTCTCCATTTTGGCGTCAGAATGAAGATGAATTAGCAGAGAGTATTGCACGTGGCAAAGAAATTTATCTCAATAATTGCATCGTTTGCCACATGGGAAAAGGAGAGGGTGTCGAAAAATTGAATCCACCTTTGGCTGGTTCAGATTATTTGATAAAAACCCCCGAAAAGGCCATTAAAGCTATCAAATTTGGATTAAAAGATTCGATTGAAGTAAAAGGTGTAAAGTATAATGGCATGATGCCTGAACCGGGATTAGAAAATGAAGAAATCGCAGATGTGATGAATTATATTTCAAATTCTTGGGGAAATAAATCAGCTAAAATTATTGATGTTAAAACAGTAGAGGGAATCAAAAAATGATTCCCTCTTTTAGCTTTGAGAACTTTTCAAAAATTGTCAAAGCTAATTTATTTATTACTTCCTCTTAAAATAAGGCCAGCCTTTTTTAAAGCCCATTTCTACTAAATTGATTTTAGATTTTCCTTGGTCTTCTGCATCATAATAATGAATGGAAACAATATTTTTACCTTTTTCTCTCAGTAAACCTACATGTCCTGGTCCTTGGAATTTACCTTCTGTTCTTAGAATAACCGTTCCTCCACCAGCATTCAAATCTTTACCAGTTTGGTCTAGAAAAGGTCCTAATGGATTTTTAGAACGCCCACAAACGATATAATAAGTACTGTTTAATCCTTTGCAACATAAACCATTATTCACAAAGAGGTAATAATATTCGCCTTCTTGAATCAAGCAAGATGCTTCCCAATCCGATTCTCTGCCTCCAGCGACTTTCTTGATACTTTCTCCTGTTTTGATTTTTCCTGAAATAGAATCTAATTCTACCGCAGCAATTCCTCCAAAAAAAGAACCGTAAGTCATCCAAATTTTACCTTGTTTATCTTTTAAAATACTTGGGTCAATAGCATTAAAATCTTTTCTTTCTTTGGATGCTATCACCATTCCTAAATCCGTCCATTTGTATTTTGGCGAATTTGGGTCAAGTGTTTCGTTTGTGGCTAAACCAATTACAGATTGCGTTACGCCAAAAGATGAACAAGAGTAATACAAATAATATTTTCCGTTCATGAAAATACAGTCAGGAGCCCAAAAATGTCCTTGAAATTTAGGAACATATTCTTTAATCCAAGTTGGGAAAGAATCCTTTTTGTAAACCGTTTGTGGCGATACTTTCCAGTTTTCTAAATCACTTGAATAAGTAGCTTTGATACCGTGACCCGTTGAAAAAATCCAATAATAATTTCCATCTTTTTGTATCGTGGAAGGGTCGTGAGATTCAATTTCTCCCGTTTGTGCTTCGATGCTGTAACTGAAGAGTAAAGAAAATAAAGCAAAAATGATGTGTTTCATATTTTTTGGGAAAAATAAAGCCCATAAAGTCTTGATAAATAAAACTTTATGGGCAAAAAGCTATTCAAAAACTGCTACAAAACCACCGTTGGCTTTTAAGGAGATTTTTGTTTGATTATTTGAAATGTTCATTGGAGATTCTTTCAAGAGTACTTGTTCATCATCTGTAATCAATTGTGCTTTTTTGTTTTTCAAGAAAGATAAATCAAGGCTCAAATCTTTAGCAATACCTTCGCCATTGATGCCAGCTACATACCATTTATTCCCTGACTTTCGAGCAACGACAAATAATTTACCCGGAAAACCATCAATAAAACGAGTTTCATCCCAAGTACTTGGTAAGGTTTGCAAGAATTTTTGAGCGAATTCAGGTACATGTGTCATGCCTTCTGGTGCTTCCGCAAAATGTTGAATACCAGAAATAAACACAACCGATAAAGCTAATTCAAAAGCTGAAGTGGTACGTCTTTTAATATTTGGTACTTTATATAAATTCATCGGCGTAAAATCCATAGGGTCGAAAGCATTACGAGTAAAAGGCAAAGTGGTACAATGGGCAGGCTGTTCGTCGGCAGCAGCTTGGTCGAAAGTAACCATTTCAAAACCTTTTACTGCTTCAGCAGTTATTAAATTCGGATAAGTTCTATGCCAGCCTCTTGGTAAAGTTGCTCCATGAAAATTCACTAAAAGTTTTGCTTTTGCTGCATCTTCCAAAATATCCAAATAATACTTAATCATTGATTGTCCATCGCCACCAAAGAAATCAATTTTTACCCCAGCAATACCCATTTCTTTGATTTTGTTGAATTCTTTAACTCTGCCTTCGTGTGTCAATAACAAACCTTTAGGATGATACTTCACGGTATTCCATTCTCCTGCTGAATTATACCAAAGTAACAACTTTACATTTTTGGTTTTAGCATAATCTGCCAACCATTTTGTTTTATCATAGCCAATTCTAGTATCCCAATCGGCATCAATCAAACAATATTCCCAGTGCATTTTAGCGGCAAAGTCGATATAATCCTTCGTTGTTTCAAAGTTGACCGATTCATCTTTTTTAATAATCCAACTCCAGGAAGCTTTTCCAGTTTGGATAAATGAAGTATCCATTTTAACAGCAGGTTTAGCTAAATCTGTTCCTAAAGTAGATTCTGTGATGGTTTTCAATGAACCCAAAGCAATTACTCTCCACGGCGAAAGCCAAGGTAAAGTAGATTGCGGATTAAGTTCACCGCCTGTAAATACTTCTGGTGTTTGCGGAAAGCCGATTTTATATTCATTATTGGGCGATTCTGCTCTTAAACGTGTAGCACAATAAGTGCCATCTAAACCAGCTTCTGTCAACAAAACCCAAGTGCCATTACTTTGAAAAAGTGCAGGATACACCCAACCTGCTTTGATAGGAGAAATAATGCCAGCTAAAATGTTTTTCTGATAAAACTCTTCATAAGAAGGATGGCAATGTTCCCAACCTGTTTGGGCATCACTCATGGGTTGAAGCCAAGCTTTTGTCGCTGCTGGAAATTTAAAAGAAGTAATTTCTTCACTAATTTTTTTAATATCCGTTGAATTCTCAGGGAAGAAATATCTAAAAGCTACACCATCGTTTGAAACTTGAAAAATAATGTCAAGCTTTTTGCCTTGTGCATTTTTCAATTTAAAAATCTGACGGTTAGCTGTATAGGTAATATTACTTTTTTTGGTTGTACGAATTGTGTATTGGTCTTTTACCAAAGTCGGTTTACTTGATCCCAATAATGCAAGCCCTTTTGTGAAATCTCCGTCTTCACGAATAAGTCCTAAACTGGAAGATGCTAAAACAGTTTTGCCTTGGAAGGTTACTGAATACTTTGCTTGCTGATTTTTGATGGAGAAATCAACAACAATTTGACGATTTGGACTGAATACTTTTTGTGAAAAAGCACCAAAAGAAAGCAATAAAAGAAGGAATACTTGTAATGATAATTTTAGGTTCATTGTAAGGAAAGATGGTTTGATGAGTAATATATAAACTAAATCAATAAAACTCTTTACAGAATTTAATGATTGTAAAGTTCAAAAAAAATCGCCTTATCGGATAGATTTTTGATGGATAATCTACTCGACAAGACGATTTTAATGGCTATTTTATTATAATAATTTAATTCTTAGTACTGTAAATGAATTTGGTGCTAAAGTCAAAGAGATTTTTTTCTTTGGATTTAGGGTGATAGTCTCTTCTACTGGACTGATGTTTGTTGCATTTTCAAAAGTATTTAAGGCTTCTGGATTAGCATTTTTCAAGACAATCAATTTAGCTTTTGCATCGAATTTTTTAATGCCTTCCAAATTTATTTCACGTACTTGTTCTTTGTCTGAAATGTTAGCTACTTTTAAAATTACTTCGTTGGTAGCTTTGTCCAAAATACCTGAAGCATATAAATCACCTTGTCCAATCAATGGTTTTCCAGCTTCGGTAGTAGTCAATACATGGGTACCTTTATTAGTAGAATACAATTTTTGTACATGATAGTTTGGAGTACCATACGAACGAAGGTTATCTACCCAAATCATATCGGGTGTCCATTGCCAGCCTTCAGCATGAGCAAAAAGTGGTGCATACGATGCCATGTTAACTACTTGTGCATTACGTTCTAAACCTGTCATGAAAGCAGCTTCAGACAATGCACATTTCCAGTTGTTTACATTTTTTACACTAACAGTTTTATCACTTTGAGCAGCATATTCACCTGCAAATACTTTGGAAGCATTGCGGTCGTATGAATCATAACGACCAGCATTTTTTAAGAACCAGTCTGGAGTACGGTAATAATGTTCGTCAATAATATCAGCATTCATTGCACGTAATTCTTTGTTCAAATAATCAAATCTATCTCCGTTAGGATCAGTACCTGAACTGTTTACCAATTTGATATTAGGATATTTTGCTTTGATAGCCTTCGTAAACACTTTTAAACGTTCTACATATTGTGGACCCCAGTTTTCATTACCAATTCCTAAGAATTTCAAATCAAAAGGTGCTGGATGACCCATGTCTGCACGTACTTTACCCCATTTAGTATTGGGTTCGGCATTGGCAAATTCAATCAAATCTAGGGCATCTTGCACATACGAATCTAGTTCATTGACAGGCACAACTTCAGCGGTATTGAATTGACAAGCCATTCCGCAATTTAAGATTGGAAGCGGTTCAGCACCAATGTCTTCTGCCAATTGGAAATATTCAAAAAAGCCTAAACCAAAGGTTTGAAAATAGTCTGGTGCTGGGCGATGTGCAAATTCTACGTTCCAACGGTTAATAATTAACTGACGTTCTTCAACTGGACCAAGTGTTTTTTTCCATTGATAACGGTTGGCTAAATCTATACCTTCTACAATACAGCCACCCGGAAAACGAATAAAGCCTGGTTTCATATCTGCCAATAATTGAATCATATCAGCACGCATTCCGCCTGGTCTTTTTTTCCAAGTATCTTCTGGAAATAATGAAACCATATCAAGGTCAATTTCGCCATTTCCTTCAAACCAAATTCTAAATTTTCCTTTTGCTTCAGTTTCTGTTGCACTGAAACTGATGGCTTCTTTTTTCCACTCATGTCCGTTACCAGTAGGAACAAGGGTTGTTCCGCCGATAATATTACCTTTTGAATCAAGTAATTCCAAGTGGAATTTTACTGAACCTTTTTGATGACGATACAGTACTGAAAAATCATATCTTAGACCCTTTTTAATCCCCATTCCTTTGAAGCCTTCGTTGGTAATTCCTAGTTCTCCTTTAGTAATGTTATTCGCTTTTACACTGATAAATCTTGGATTAACAGTATTACCTTGGCGATTCTGAATGATAATATCGCCTTCTTCTGCCTTTTTGCGTTCAATTTTCCAACCCATCCAAGGCTTAGAAAATTCAAAAGAGCGGTTTTTAACTAATTCTGCATAGATACCACCATCAGCACCCATGTTAATATCTTCAAAAAATACTCCCCACATGGTAGGCTGAATTTCAGCAACGGGCTGTGTGGCTTTGATATTAATGACTGGGGTTTGAGCTTTCGTTGATACTGGCAAGGTAATTGCCGAAGCGAGTAATGAAAAGACCGTTAATTGTTTGAAATTCATGAGATATATTTAATTAAAAGAAAAATTTGTCGTTAGCCAATGTATTTAAGTAAATGCAGGGTAAAAGTACTAAAGATTTATTTAACTGCTTTTACTCCTTCAGAAGTCATGACGATTCTTTTAATCGTTCCATCTGAATTATATTTTAAATCATCAATACAAACCGAACGGTGGAAACTTCCAGCATCTGGGACTAAGGCTCCATTGTGATAAACAAAGTAAGATTTTCCTTTGAAATCAATAATAGCATGATGATTGGTATTACAATTTCCCGCAATTTCGTTGATAGTTCCTTTAAATTCCCAAGGACCATTAATGCTTTTACTCATGGCATAAACTGTTTTTTCTGGAAATTCAATCGAGTAAGAAAGATAGTACCAGTTTTTACGTTTGTGCACCCAAGGTGCTTCAGTAAACTTTGTAGGAAGATTCACTTTCATGATTGGTCCATCCAACTCTGTCATATTATCCTTTAATTTGGCATAATAACAAAAAGTATTACCCCAGAAAAGATAAGCCTGTCCATCGTCATCAATAAAAACAGATGGGTCGATATCATCCCAACTGATTTTTGTATCTCTGGTCATGTCATTAGTAATAATTGCTGAACCACGAGCATCTGTAAATGGTCCAGTTGGACTATCAGAAACTGCCACACCAATGGCTTTTCCATGAATTGTTCCATGTTCTACAGCTACGTACCAGTAATATTTATTTCCTTTTTTTATTACTTGCGAAGCCCAAGCATCGCCTTTTGCCCACGTGAAATTTTTAGTATTTAATGGGCTTGGATGTTCTTTCCAATTAACCATATCTGTAGATGAGTAACAAAGCCATTCGTTCATTACATAGCGTTGTTCACGAGTTGGCGCCTCATCATGACCAGCATAAATATAGACAGTTCCATTGTCAACCAAAGCTGCTGGGTCGGCAGTGAACTTGTCTTTAACAATGGGGTTGCCAGATATTTTTACTTGAGCATTTCCTGAAAAGCTGAACAATACTTGTCCCGCAAATAATAGTTTTAAAAGGTTTTTACGATTCATGATTTAATTTTAATTGATATATAAATACTATTTTTTCTTTCCCCAAATACTTGTCCCTTTGTTATTTAATCCTGTAAAAATGATGGTTTCTTTTTTATTTTCCCAGTCACGTCCTCTATCTACATACACTTGGTCTGTAAAACCATTACTCCATTTTAATTCTAACCAAGGGGCAATATACGTCCATTTGTTCGCTGCATCGCCATTAATAGCACCACTGGCATTCAATGTTAAATTGGTAGCATACTGAAAATCTGGCTGACTTTGTTCCTTATCATAACCCGGAACAATTTTGTAACCAAGAATAATTTGCTCCCAATCTCCCACTAAATCATTACTTGTGATAACCGTAGTAAATTCACCTGCATAACGTTCAGGCGAGGCTACAGGCCAGCCGTCTTTTGTCCAATATAGCTTTCTGCTATGAAGAATCATGAAATTTGAATCATTTCCCGGGCGTCCCTGATGACTAATATAAAATTGACCATTATTTTCAAAAACCGCACAGTGCGAAACTCCTTGCCAGCCAGCATGACCATTGAATTGATATGGCGCAATAATCATAGGACCGTGGTCTTGATTGGTATTTACATCTTTTCCATCATAATCATAAAAAGGTCCTTGTGGTGAATCCGATTTTGCTACACGAACATTGTATTTAGTTGCCAACCAATCGTAAGCGATAAACAAATAATATTTCTTTTGTTCTTTATTATAGATGATTTCTGGCCCTTCGATATTACCATTATATACGCCACCTGTAAAACCACGATTGGCAATTCTTTTACCTTTATCACCTGGACTCAAAGCCAAACCTGTGGCTGGGTCGAGTTGTAATATATAAATTCCATCCCAGGCAGAACCGTAGTACATCCAATGTTTACCTTGTTGGTCAATGAGTACAGTTGGGTCTATTGCGTTGGTTTGTATCGTATTGTCGTCTTTAGAAACTACTGTTAGTCCTTGTTCTTTCCAAGGGCCAGTAGGAGAGGAGGAAGTTGCCAAACCAATGGCACTTAAACGAGGTTTAGCTGATGAAAGCGAATAATATAATCTGTATTCGTTCCCAACTTTGATAACATAAGGAGCCCATAGTGAGTTAAAAGGTGTTCCTCCACCTTGTTTAATATAATCAGCTCCTTTTGCTGGAAGTCCTTCGAAAACCCAACCGTAAAATTTCCATTCAATTAAATCTTTAGAAGAACGAATTTGAATACCGGGACGAATATCCGTTCCGTAAGCAACGTCAGTATTGTAACAGTAATAAGTATCACCGTCTTTAATGATTGAAGGGTCGTGAACATTGTAGCAACCCCACTTCAAATAATTTGAAGCTGGTGCAATATCGGCATAATTATCTTTGATAGAATTAATATCAAAAGTTGTGGGTGTAGTTGTGGGCAAAGGTTGGATGACAGTATCAACTTTATCGCTACTACAAGCGGCCAAAAATAAAGTATAAGTAATAAAATATATTGATTTTTTGAATTGTAACATGAGTAGGATAGGTTGGGTTGATGAATAGAAATTCAGTGATTATTTAAATGTTTTTTCATTAGGGGGCGACTTAAGTCGCCCCCTAATGATGAAAAATACTTTAGTTAAAAGTGGTTTAATGAAAAGCAAAATTACCATTCACTAAACCACTTATTCACTCAATTAATAACTCAAATTTTGTTTTACACCCGGGTTATTATCTATTTCATTTTGTGGAATTGGGAAGAATTCACGACCAGCTTTGAAAGTATTAAATTCAGGGTCCCTTGATTTCAACCAAGCTAATTTAGTTGGGTCATTCAACCAACCCCAACGACGAATATCATCGAATCGGTGACCTTCTAAACTAAATTCCAATAAACGTTCATGACCAATTTGTTCACGCATTTGTGCTTGTGTCATATTTGGTTTTACAGTTGCTAAATTTGGTAAACCAACACGGTTTCTCACTTTTTGAATGAATGGATAAGCGGCAGCAGTTTGTCCTGTTTCGTTCAAACATTCAGCATACATCATCAATACATCAGCATAACGCATCAATCTTTCGTTGATACCTGAACGCCAGTCAAATTCATCTGCTTTGGTATCATCATTAGCATATTTACGGCAATACAATGAATTCAGAGCTCCAGCATTTCCAGCATATCTTACCGAGAATTCTTTTCCATAAACCATCAAACCCGGTTTGTTGTAAAACATAGTGGCAACTAAACGTGGGTCATCTTTGCCATCCGTTGTTTTTTCCTCCAAGAAATCATTAAAGATGGCTCTTGTTGGTTGAACGTCCGTCCAGCCCAATCCATTTGCACCATAAGTAATTGCTCTTGCAGAAACTCTACCCCACGAAGCAATTGGCTCGCCACCCCAGTTTAAGTCTGTTCCACCTGCAGTACGTTCGAATTGTACTTCAAACAATGATTCTTTATTGTTTTCGTTCGCTTCAGTAAAATTGTCACGATAGTTTGGTACTAAATCATAAATACCTAAATCAATTACTGCTTTGAATTGAGTCGCCGCTTCTGTGTATTTATGGTTTGTCAAATATGCTTTTCCTAAATAAGCTAACGCTGCACCTTTTGTAGCACGACCTAAATCTGTGCCAGCATAAGTAGTAGGAAGCATATCTGCTGCTTTCTTGAAATCTTCCATTACTTGTGCCCAACCTTCTGCTTCTGTAGATTGTTTTACAAAGAAATCTTTGGTTGATTGTACTGAATTGGTTGGTAACATTACATTTCCAAACATATTCACTAAGTGATAAAAGTATAAACCACGCAAGAAGTAAGCTTCGCCCAAAATACGTTTTTTAAGATTGGCATCCATCGTAATTCCTGGAACGTAATCTAATACTTGATTCGCTTTAGAAATACCTTCATAATATGCTCCAAAAGCCCAGCCATAAATTGCCCAGTTACCAGCATTCATGGCAAATTTACCAGAGTTATACATTTGATCCCAAGGACTATTACTCATTGCATCATCGCCACGGTTATCTAATAACAATGGTGTTGAACGCATATAACTGCCATCAATTGCTAAACTTAAGTAAACTGAATTAATCCCTTTTAAAGCGTCCTCATCATTTTTCCAGAAAGTAGAAGATGTTTGAGAGTTTGGGTTTACTTGATCTAATTTATCTTCGCAAGAAGTAGTTATCAATAAAGTTGCTGATAAGGCAATGATAACTTTTTTGTTAAATATTTTCATTGTAATAAATTCGTTTGAGTGAAATTAAAAACCAACTTGAACGCCCAATAATACTGCTCTTGGGTTAGGATATGAACCATTATAATAACCTCTGCTGAACAATCCATCGCTTTCGCCCATAAAGTCTGGATCGAAGCCTTTGAAGCCAGAAACTAAGAATAGGTTTTGTCCTGAAACATAAAATCTCACTTTGCTTACTTTTAATTTATTTACGATTGAAGTCGGTAAAGTATAACCTAACTGAGCATTCTGTAGTCTTAAATAAGTACCGTTTTCAACAAATCTATCAGAATCTCTACCGTTTGAATTTGGGTCACCAATGATTGGTCTTGGAACGTTGGTATTAGTATTTGATGGAGTCCAGTAGTTCAAAGCATCTGTTGAACCATTACTGTATTGCAAGCCCATCAAATCACGATACATCCCATTGTATATTTTGTTACCACCACTACCTTGAATGAAAGCAGAGAAATCAAAGTTTTTGTAAGAAGCATTGAAGTTAGTTCCGAAGTAAAAAGTTGGAATCGTATTTCCTAAATAAGTACGATCATCAGAAGTAATAACTTTATCGCCATTCAAATCTTTGAATTTTACATCACCAGGGGCTGCATTGGTTTGTGTTGCATGGTTTTTTACATCATCAGCGTTTTGGAAAATACCCTCAGAAACGTATCCGAAAATCTGACCAATTGGTTGACCAACCTCTGTTTTACTTGCCGCTCCATAAATTGGATTATTCGTTCCACCCAAAGCCAATACTTTATTTGAAAGCGTATGGAAGTTTGCTGAAACTGCATATTTGAAATCACCAGTTTGTTGGCGGTAGCTAGCCGTAAATTCAAGTCCTGAGTTACTCAAAGATGCAGCATTCGTTAAGATTGAACCATTTGTTGCTCCCACTGAAGTAGGGATTGGAATATTTGCCAATACATCATAAGAACGGTTATCGTAATATTCAACAGAAAAAGAAACACGGTCTCTGAATAAACCTAATTCCATTGCAGCGTTTGTAGTACGTTTACTTTCCCATCTTATTGAAGGGTCAACAACTTGAGTTCTGATAGCACCCGGCGCTAAAACCCCACCAAATACATAACCTGTGTTGGTATTGATATAAGTATCTGTCAAATAATCACCCACATTTTGGTTACCTAAAGCACCGTAACCTCCTCTTAATTTTAAAGAACTGATTGCTTCTGGAAGTTCAATGTCATTGTGAACATTCCAAGCTACCCCAACAGAAGCAAAGTTTCCATAGCGATTTTCTGCTCTGAATTTAGAAGAACCATCACGCCGATAATTTACAGTCAATAAGTATTTATCTGCATAATTATAGTTCAAACGAGCCAACACTGATGATAAAGTAGCTTTAGAATCCCAACCTGTTACACTTTTACCGTTAGCTGTATTTACAGCAGTATTCATGTTCAATACATAAGGTTCAACTAAGCCTTTTGCACTTGCTTCAGTTCTTGAATAAACACCTTGTTGGAAAGTATAACCCGCCAATGCTTCGATTTTATGTTTACCAAATTCATGCGAATAGTTCAAAGTGTTTTCAGCCAAAGTCGTCAAGTTATTTTCTCTTTTCTCGAATAAATAGGCATTAGGTGTTAAGTAATAAAAACCTAAATCATATTTTGGTTCGAAGAATAAGTATCTTGTATCAATGCGGTCAGCACTTAATTGAAGTTTGTATTTCAAGTTTTTCAATAATTCTAGTTCTCCAAAAACTGAACCTAGAAATCTATTACGAGTATCAGTTCCTTTCAATAAAGAGTTCATCCCGATTACGTTTAAAGTAATGGCTCTTTGTGTGTTTTTATCAGCACCACCAAAACCACCTAAACGATTTTCGTCATACACTGACATTGTTGGAATGGCTGTCAATAAACTAGTGATAGCGCCTCCGAAAACAGCATGTTCACGAGTATTTTCTGCGCCAATTTTCTCTGAATTGGTATAGCCAATTTTTGCTCCGAACGAGAAAATGCCCTTTTTACCAGAAATGTTTCCGTTGAAAGTATAACGCTTGTAGTTCTGTGGACCAGTTACCGTTGAGCTATTGTTGAAGAAGCCTAATGAAGCACTTGCTTTGATGGTTTCTGAACCGCCTGAAAAACTTAAGTTATGGTCTTGAATATAACCTGTTTTCAAACCTTCTTTTTGCCAGTTTGTATTTACTTTACTGATATAAGCTGGATTGGTAGGGTCATTGGCAGGCGCAATTGTTAAGCCAGCATTTAATTCCGCTGCACTAACAACATTTTGATAGCCCACTCTGTCCATTACTGAAATCGTTTTTGCAATATTTTGAACACCAGCATAAGCATTATAATCAACTTTTAAAGGACCCGCTTTGCCTTTTTTAGTCGTGATAATTACTACACCGTTCATCCCTCTCGAACCATAAATAGCACCTGCCGAAGCATCTTTCAATACTGAAATAGATTCAATGTCATTGGTAGAAAAATCAAAAGGACTATCTACTAAAACTCCATCAATCACAAAAAGAGGGTTATTGTTTGTCAATGAACCAATACCACGAATTTTGATATTAACAAAACCGCCCGGCTCTCCTGAACTTTGTACAGTTACACCCGGGACTTGTCCTTGTAAAAGTTTAGCAACATCATAAGAAGCGGTTTTCTTAGCATCATCAACTTTTACAATACCTACTGAACCTGTTAAATCTTTCGCTTTCTGAGTACCGTAACCTACCACAACTACTTCATCTAAAGCTTTAACATCTGATAATAAATTGACATTGATTAATTTACGACCAGCTACAGCAATTTCTTTAGAAACATAACCGATTGAACTGAAAACTAAAACGGTAGCTTCATTATCAACCTCCATCGAAAATTCACCCAATGCGTTGGTAACAGTACCTTTGTTTGTTCCTTTAATTAATACGCTTGCTCCGGGAATGCCGTCACCACTTTCGCCACTTGTTACTTTCCCTTTAACTGGGAATCCCGCCACTTTGATAGATTGAACGGATTCACCGCCTAAAAAACTGGTTTTTCTATCATTAGAAGCAATTACGTGAATATGTTTTTTTACTTGTTTGAACTCCAAATTCACTTCTTTCGATAAAAATGCAAGAATTTCAGTCAACGAACGGTTTTCCATGCTCATCGTTACTCTCATTTTATCATTCAAAAAAGCATCATTGTAAGTAAACTTATAAGCAGTTTTCTTTTCAATTTCTTTAAAAACTTGCAAAATGTTCATTTTATCGACTCTAAGAGTCAATCTCGTTTCATCAAAGCTATTAGCTTGAGCGTGAATAGACCCGATTACGTTCAAAATGAGCAAAAAAATTGCTACAAAAAGATATTTTGAACATCGCATACTTGGTAGTAAATGAATTTTCATAAATTTGTTATTGTATTTTAAATACTTATACTTTTTTAATGCTTATCCTCCAAACGCCAATTTTTAGGATAATTTTATTAAAGGTCTTTTGCTTTGTATATTGGTTGTGTTGCTATTTTCTTGCAGAAAAACAATTGACACAACCATATACAATTCAATAACCCTTAACTAGTGTTGTTTGAATTTCTTAGTTTCATGAAATTTAGAAGGGTTTTTTGTTGTAAAAATTGATTAATTTGAGAATGTATTTTTAGTGGTTTGGTAATCTAATCAATTGTGAATGAGAATTGTTTTGCCAGCTATTTCGTATTGAAAGCCAGAAGTAAAAGCAATTCCTTGCATAATATTTTCAAGCGTTTCTTGCTGAAATTCTCCACTATAATGTCCTTTTAGCTCAACATTAGGAAGGACGATGATGTTTACTCCGTACCAAATCTCCAACTTTGTAAAAACATCAGTGAAGTTATCGCCATCAAATACCAATACTCCTTTTTTCCAGCCCGTTGCTTTTTCAAGATTCACTTTTGTTTTTAGGATATTAGCAGTATTATCTAAAGTCCCCATTTCATTAGGAGTAAGGAATTGAGACTTTCCAGATGCTTTGTCTTCCATTTTTACTTTTCCAGTTGCTACGGCTACTTGTACTATTTTTTCATTAGCGTAAGCTCTAACATTAAATGATGTTCCTAATACTTGCGTTTTTACTTTGCCTGTTTCCACAATAAAAGGTTTTTTCTTATTTTTAACAACTTCGAAAAATCCTTCACCAACAAGCGTAACTACTCGGTTGGTTTTGCTAAAAGCTACTGGATAATTGATACTACTTCCAGCGTTGAGATGTACAATACTGCCATCTGGTAATATTACTTTGGTGCGTTGTCCTTTATAAGTAGTGGCTACTTCTATGGAATTGCTTGAGCGAACAATGCTGAAAGGAGCAGGATTTTCTTTACTTGTCCAATAAACACTTCCAATAAATGCCATAATGACAGAAGCTGCTGCTGAAAGTCCGAACAATGTTTTTCGGAAATTGATTTTGCGAATTAACTTTCTATCAGCTTCATCTTTATTTTGTTTAAATGCTTTGATTTGTTCAAACATTTTATCTTGTTCTACTTCGTCAAGCATAAATTCATTTTTATAATGCAGAGATTTCACGAATCGTTTTGCCAACAACAAATCGCTTCTTCTTTCTGGATGCTTTTCTGACCATTCTTGCCAATGTTCATCCAACTCAGCGTTTGGTTGATTAACCCAATTCACAAAATTTGGGTCTTCGAGTAAATCTTTTATTTGTTCAATGTTAGAGTACATATTTGTAGGTTTTCAATTAATAAAGACAAACAATGCTAGGATGACCATAGTAAAATCAATAAAAAATGAATTTATAGTGAATAAATTGAATAATTCATTGAAAATTAAGGTATTAGCTTCTGTTTTATTTTTAATTATTCTATGATATTCTGTAACTAAAAGTATTTATGCGTAGAAAAGTAAAAGTTTTTATTTTTTTTATACAATTTGTTGGTTTTGTAAATATTTTATTATCTTTGTGTATGATTGTGTCAACTTGACACAAGTTTTCAAAAGCTCAACGAACATAATTAGATGGATAAAGTATCTGACAGCCAGCTTTGGAATGAGTTTCTAAAAGGAAGTGATTCTGCCTTGGAGACGATTTATCGCCAATACGTGAATGTATTGTACAATTATGGTCGTCAATTTTCAAGTGATACGGATTTGGTGAGAGATGCTGTTCAAGAGTTATTTTGTGAATTGATACAAAGTCGTGAACGTTTGGGTGCGACAACCTCAATTAAGTTTTATTTATTGGCAAGTTTGAGAAATAAGTTAGTTCGTAAAGTAAAACATGAAGATAGATTTTCTAGTTTGAATGATTTTGGCGGAGATTTTCAGATTGATTTTGCCGCAGATTCAGATATTTTACGTGAACTTTGTTTAGATCAGTCGGGCGAACTTTTACAAGAAGCATTCAATAAATTACCGATAAAGCAAAGAGAAGCAATTTTATTATATTTTTACGAAGATGTGAGTTATGAAGAGATTGCTCAAATCATGGAAATGACGAAAGTGAAATCTGCAAGAGCCTTAATTTATAGAGCCTTAGATTCTTTGCAAGAGATTTTTAATGTTGGTTCAAAATACTCTTACCCTTGGGAATATCCTTTGGTTGGGTAGATTTACTCTCTGGACAAATATTCATAAAAAATCCCCGTTTGAAATTCAATTCAAACGGGGATTTTTCATTTTAAAACTTATAGTAATTAGTTTTAGTAGTAAAACTCTTTCAAAACTAAGTTTGTTACATTTTTTAATTTGCTTTAAAATGGGACTAAGGTTTTGTAGTAGGTTACATAATAATATTATAATGAAAATGGATGTTGGAGTTAAGGAAGTAATCTCTAATCATTTAACCCTAATAAATCCCCAAATTTTGAAATCAAGCCGTCTTTCGTTAAGTTTGTTAATCAACCAAACTAACCAATAAATCCTTGATGGAAAAAAATACTTCTCCCACTACTTCACAAGAACTAAAAAAAGAACTAAGCCTAACTGATGCCACTATGATTGTGATTGGCTCGATGATTGGCTCTGGTATTTTCATCGTTTCAGCAGATGTTACTCGTAACTTAGGTTCTCCCGGTTATCTATTACTGGCTTGGATTATCACTGGGATAATCACTTTGATTTCAGCACTTTCTTATGGCGAATTGGCGGGTATGATGCCAAATGCTGGCGGTCAATACGTTTATCTCAGAGAAGCTTATAATTCTTTAACGGGTTTCCTTTTTGGCTGGACTACCTTTTTGGTTATCGAAACTGGAACGATTGCTGCCGTTGCCGTCGCTTTTGCCAAATATACTGGTGTTCTGCTTCCTAATTATATCGGTACTGAACATAAATTCCTTCTTTTTGATACACAACAACTTTTAGCGATTGCTCTTATTCTACTCCTGACTTTCGTAAATGTTCAGGGTGTGAAGAATGCTAAATTGGTTCAATTAATCTTTACTGTTACCAAAATTGGAGCTTTATTGGGCTTGGCTGTTATTGGAATAATTGTTGGCTCAGACCCTAAAAAAGGTATGTGGGCAATCAATTCAATTGATTTTTGGAGTCCAGTGAAAATTATATGGGAAAATGGTAAAATCATGGATTACGAGTACTTGTCGGGTGTAGGTTTATGGTCGGCAATGGGTTTAGCCTTAATTGGTCCATTGTTTTCGTCTTCGGCTTGGAACAACGTTACTTATACCGCTGGAGAAATGAAAAACCCTAAACGTGATATTCCATTAAGTTTATTGTACGGAACGCTAACGGTAAGTGCTTTGTATATTTTGGCTAACATTGCGTACTTGATGCTTTTGCCTGTACAAGGTCATCCCAATGCAGAAGACACGCTCTCAAGAGGAATAATGTTTGCAACGAATGATAGAGTAGGGACAGCTGCCGCTGAAATGATTTTCGGAAATCCTGCTACTATCATCATGGCGATTTTTATCATGATTTCTACTTTTGGCTGTAATAATGGTATCATTTTATCGGGAGCGAGAGTCTATTATGCGATGGCAAAAGACGGACTTTTCTTCAAAAAGGCTGGCGAATTAAACAGTAAAGGTGTACCTGCTTTTTCATTATGGATTCAATGCGGATGGGCTTGTTTATTGTGTTTAACAGGTACTTATGGTGATTTATTAGATTATACCGTTTTTGCCATTTTGGTATTTTATATATTGACAATCGTTGGAGTATTCGTTTTGCGTAAAAAACAACCCAATACTCCACGTCCATACAAAGCTTTTGGCTATCCCGTTATTCCTGCGATTTATCTTTTATTTGCTACGGGTCTCTGCGTGAATTTGTTGATTTACAAACCCATTCCATCTTGGGCAGGTGTTGGCATTGTAGCTCTAGGAATTCCTGTTTTCTATTTATGGAAAAAGAAATCATAAAAATAGTACTACGGATTTCCAATCCGTAGAAAACAATAGAACAGGTCAAAAGCAAAACTTATGACCTGTTTTTTTTTATTAATTTAATCGTATCAATGTGGAATTGAAATCTTGAGGCAACACCCGGTCGAATAATTGAACTGGCTCTTCTAATCGTACCAATGTGGAATTGAAATTGTTTATAAGTATCGATAACCCAATACCGAAACTTTTTTGCATTAACAGAAGTTGAACAAGAACAGCATTGACGGATTGAAAATCCGTGATACAAAACTTATTTCAAAATCAATCAACATGACAAAAATTGCTATTATTACTGGAGGTTCAAAAGGAATCGGATACGGCATTGCCGAAGTATTAATCAAAGAAGGAATTAAAGTGGCTATCACAAGTCGTTCGCAAAGTAGTGCAGACGAAGCGGCCACAGAATTGAATAAAATCAAAGAAGGTTTTGCCATTGGGATTGAATCGGATGTAAGAAATTTGGCTTCTCAACAAAATGCTGTTGATACGATTCTTGCTACATGGGGAAGATTAGATTACGTGATTGCTAATGCAGGAGTAGGACATTTTGCACCGATTCAAGACTTAACTGCTGAACAATGGCAAGAAACGATTGATATTAACTTAACTGGTACTTTCAATAGCATTAAGGCTTCTTACTTGGCTTTGAAAGAAACTCAGGGATATTTCATCACGATTTCAAGTTTGGCGGGCACTAACTTTTTCGCTAATGGCGGAGCGTATAATGCGAGTAAATTTGGTGTGGTAGGTTTCTCTCAAGCCATCATGATGGATTTAAGAAAAGATGGAATCAAAGTAACAACGGTTATGCCGGGTTCTGTCGCTACCCATTTCAATGGACATTCTCCATCTGAAAAAGATGCTTGGAAGATTCAGCCAGAAGATATTGGTCAGATAGTAGCAGATTTAATCAAAATGCCTGCAAGAACTTTACCAAGTAAAATAGAAGTTCGCCCAACGATGCCAGCTTAATTAATTGTGATTGAGCGAATTGTGATTCTTCTGAATTTATTACAATTGTAGAATATTTTCCTTTTTTCTTAGCAGGTGAATTTGTTCACCTGCTAAGAAAGTCTTTAGCTCCAGTATGCTACTTAATTATAAACAAACTCAAGTTGAAAAAGAGGCTTCTGCTTTTTCTTAACAGGAGGAATCGAATTGATTTTCAACGTAATAAAATCTGTATCTGTCGAAGAACTATAGTTGGTATCGGTATTACTTTGTTCCGTCCAATTTCTAGTCAATACCTGTAATTGCTTTTTCAATTGTTCGAAATTAGCTTTTACTTCTTCTTCGTTTTCGCTTTCAAATAATATACTTTTATAATTAGCCGTTTGCCCATTATTATCTTTAAAAATAAGAGAAGGCTTACCGCTTACTAATTCAAGATTGGTTTTAAAGCTTTCTAAACCAGCCGTTTTATCTTTCTTTTCTTCTTTTTTGTCTTTCTTAATTTTCTCGCCAGTGATATTTTTAAAGTTCTCCTTTTTCGATTTCTCCAAAGCCTTAAACTGATTCGCAAAAGTTTGATCAAGTCCAGATTCTATTGCCGAAGCCGTAGTAATGGTTTTCGCAATTTTATATTTTCCTAATTGTCCAGCATCCATCGAAGTCGCCAACAAAGTATAAGTACCCGTTACAGGAGCAACATAATGAAATTTATTAATGCTATTTCCTTGAAAAGGCTGAGAATCGTAGCTAAGTTCTTGCTTATCTTTAGCAGGTGTTTTTAAGCTCAACATCACTCTGAAATTAGCAGAAGAATGTTCTAAAAAAAGTTCTTCGCCAGCATGTAATAGCAATTTGTAAGAATCATAATAGCGTTTTTCACCGTTTTGATTAGCCGTTAAATCTTTTTGGGTAAGACTTGCTTCCACAAAATCTTTAGCTTGTTGCAAACCAGCTTTCAGCACATTTTTATTGAGTAATTCAGTCGAATCAATTTTTGAAACTTTAACAGCAGGAGCTTTTTTTGCAGGCTTTTTCTTTTGAGCAAAAGTATTAAAACAGAAAGTAAGAGGAAGTAAAATAAATAACAACTTAGTTTTCATTGTATGGGAAATTTTGGGATTTCACGCAAGAAGGCACAGAAAAATAAAACATGCAAATTTTAAGCAGATTTTGAGAGAAATTAATATTGAATAAATAGGAAGAAAGCTAACCTTGGTGGATAGCATTTCAGTATGTCGATTTACTCCTGCACGATGCAGGAAGAAATTTCAATGTGCCGATTAGCTCCTGCACGTTGCAGGGAGGAATTTCAGCGTGTCGATTGTCTCCTGCACGTTGCAGGGAGGAATTTCAGCGTGTCGATTGTCTCCTGCACGTTGCAGGAAGGAATTTCAACGTGTCAATTGTCTCCTGCACGTTGCAGGAAGGAATTTCAGCGTGTCGATTGTCTCCTGCACGTTGCAGGGAGGAGTCTCAGCGTGTCGATTTGTTGCTCCGAGTTGGAGGAATGAATTTCAGTGTGCCGATTTGTTGCTCCGAGTTGGAGGGAGTAATTTCAGTGTGCCGATTTGTTGCTCCGAGTTGGAGGGAGTAATTTCAGTGTGCCGATTTGTTGCTCCGAGTTGGAGGGAAGAATTTCAGTGTGCCGATTTGTTACTCCGAATTGGAGGGAGTAATTTCAGTATGCCGATTTGTTGCTCCGAATTGGAGGAAAAATTCTACTAATTTTAAATGCTTCTTATTTATGAAGATTTTAAATATAATGTCTATTTTACAGGCAAATTCATAAGTAGTAAATTTATTGACTATGAAGTCTTCTTTATTTTTTTTTATTCAAACCATCTTCACTTTATGCGTAAACTTATCACTAATTATTGGAGCCAAATTATTACATTTTGTGTCGTAATACTCGGACTATATCTATTCACTTTTTATCTATACCCATCTTTAATACATGGCTATTTGATTAAAAATGTAAAAGGATATAATATCTCAAATGACTTATTAGGGAGAGGTACTTATGGGGATATGTATGGTGCTTTAAATACATTTTTCTCTGGACTAGCTTTTATTGGTTTGATTGTAACTATTGGGATTCAAATTTATTTACATGAAGAGGAGAAAAACAGCGATAAGCTTGAAAAAGTACAGAATGATTCAGATAAGCTAACTTATTTGAAGGCTTTGTTTGAAAAAACTATTAAGGACATAAGTATAATACAAAATAGTTTGAAAGAGAAAATTGAAACTTTGAAGTCTGAAAGTCTCAATTCAAAGTCTGTCAATATTGACAGCAAAATGAATTTTTGGGGTATAAATAAAATCATCGCTGAGATTAATCAAGAAGAGTATTTTTTATCATATAAGAGAGTTTTCAAAAAGGATGATATTATTAATGCTTTTAAAAGTTTTGAAGAGATGGATATTAGAATTAAGAATATGTTTCAAGATTCATTGAATAATAATTCTAATTTTAATTCAGATAGGCAAAATTTATTATTAATTGTGAATGAACTATTTAATTCACTTTATCAACTTAAGCAAGATGATGAATATACTGATGCTTTATCAAAGCAAGAGTACATTCTCATTCAGCATATATTAACAATTATTTTAAATCGTGATTTGGATAGTTTAAAAAGAACAGAATTGATTATAAATAAATTAGAAACTATTGATAAAGAATTGTTCGAAGGTAATTGTTTTAGCTTTGATTATGATAATACATTATTGAAATTCAAACGAACCTTGAATCAATATAATTATAGTCAGACAAATGCAATTCAATATTTAGAAGGTGAACTTAAATATCTGAAAGAGCAAATATATACCATAGAACTAATATTTTAATTTCAATAGACTTTCCAAAATGTCAAATTTGACGAAAAGGATAAAGCCCAATCATTCAAAAAAGAACAATTGGGCTTTGAAAATCATTACGCATTACTAACTACGCATTAATCATCAAACTTAATTTTATGATAAATATCTGCTAAAGAAATACTGCTGTTTTCTACGCTAAGTGCATCTTCAAGGCTATAAAAATCTTGATTAATCCAAGTATTTGGGTTTTCAGAACGAATAAAAGTTGAAACACTTACTTTTTCTGGATTAATATAAATCACTTGTTGAAGACTACTCAGTAATTTGTATTCAGACAGTTTTTCTGATAAATCAAAGGCTTTGGTGGCTGGCGAAAGTACTTCTACGATGATATAAGGATTGGTGATGATAGCACGAGACTTTTCTTTGAAAACAGGATTGCCTTTTACCACCATTACATCGGGCATATAATAACCACCTTCAAATTTGGGAATTTGCACACCAGAGTTACTTCCTAAAACAAGAATATCATCGTTGTTGAAAAAAAGCATATTGAATATTCTACCCAGATTCATAACAATGGCTTCATGCCATAATGATGCTAATCCCATAGTAACAATTTCGTTTTCATGATATTCTATTTTAAAAGGCAATTCCTTTGTCACAGAAAAGAAGTCTTCTTCTGAGGCAGGAATGCGTACCAATTGCTGAGTATTCAACTCAGTTAAAATGGTTTCTTTTAAGTTTTTAGCAATAACCATAGCCTTGTTTTTTATCAAATTTAAACAATTTTGTTTTAGATTAGACAAATTTTGAAATTTGTCTAATCTCATCAAAGCTGTTAATATCAGTCAAACTAAAATTCATCTTCGCAACCAATTGGCGCACCTGGAGGCAATTCTTTATGAACTGCTACTTTGGCTGCTGAAGGATTTTTCATTCTTTCTAAAGCATAATCTAAATGTGCTTGGTAGCTGACATCTTTTACGCTTTTCTTGGTTTCTTCAATGTATGCTTTTAAGTCTTTCAAGCTTTTTCCCATCAATGCTTTTACTTGGTAACTCGCTTTTTCGTTAACACTTAATGCTAATAAATGAGTCAGCAAAATTTGTTCAGTTTGTAATTGTACTTCTAAAGCCAAACCAGTTTTGCGTGATGCTTTCCAAGTACTTTCAATTAATTGAGTATTGAGTTCGTCTAAAGTGATGCCTTCGCCACGAGCCGCATATTCTATCATTCTTGATGCACGTTCTGGTTGTAATAAAAATTGTAAAGGAAAATCTGCCGCTGATTCTGCTGCTGCCAAAGCATCAAATGCTAAACCTGTTCTTTTCTTAAACAATTCTCTTGAAGCATTATAACCAGCAGGACGAGGAGGAATTAATTTAATAATATTCTCTGGAAGCGTTAAAACCTCAGGACTCAAACATTGAATCGCCGTTTTTAAAGCTTTTTGTTGTGTTTCTTTTGAAACTAAAATCGTTGGAATTTGTCCGTCGCCACGCACTGCATAGCGATAATCAACGCTACCGACAATTTTGGCAACGGCTTCAATTTGATAACGATGTAAATTATAAATCGGTACTAAAGCATCTTCCAAAAATGCCATTGGTACGCCTTCACGAATGGTTTTTTCACCAAAGTTGGCTAATGCTTTTTCTCTTACTTTTAATAAAGCGTTTAGGTTTTCGATTGGATCTTTTCCTTCATCCCAAAGATGTGCATTTGGACTTGCTGAACCAGCAGGACGAGCATCTTGGTCGGTCAAAAACAATAAACCTTTGTTGCGTGCTTCCTGTAAAATTTTATTCAACCCTGCTTTTTCATCCGTTCCTTTCGGAAAATCTTGGTAACCAAAAGTAATAGAAGCTTTATCCCATTCGCCAATGCCCACAGCATAAGCATCTGATAAATCAATTTCACCTTTTGCATTCAGACTTACTCTTGGATGCGGATAATCCATCACCGAAGCACGGTTATTGGTACTTGCCGAATAGTTGTGCATAATGCCTAAAGTATGTCCAACTTCGTGAGCAGCTAATTGTCTTAGACGTGCCAAAGCCATTTTTAGCATAGGGTCTTTTTCCGGGTCTAATTTCTTGCCATTTTCAAAAGGAGAAAGTAAGCCTTGTGCAATCAGATAATCCTGACGAACACGTAAAGAACCTAAAGTAACATGGCCTTTCAAGATTTCGCCAGTACGAGGGTCAATCACCGAAGCGCCATACGACCAACCACGAGTGGAACGATGCACCCAGTTGATAACATTGTAGCGAACATCCATCGGGTCGGCATCATCGGGCAATAATTTTACTTGGAAAGCATTTTTATAACCAGCAGCCTCAAAAGCCTGATTCCACCAAGAAGTTCCTTCCATCAAAGCAGAACGAATGGGTTCTGGCGTGCCATTATCTAAATAATAAATGATTGGTTTTACGGCTTCCGAAACTTTAGCGTTAGGGTCTTTTTTCTTCAAACGATGTCTAACTGTATAATACTTCTCAACGGGTTCGCTTACTGGTGTTGAATAATCGAAATATGAAATCGCATTGAAACTTGAACGGGGGTCAAATTCTCTTTTTTCATATTGATTATCGGGCAATTGCACAAAACTGTGGTGCATTCTCAATGTAATGGCATCTGCACTTGGCGTAACAGACTTTACAAATCTACCCGCATCGCTTCCGCCTGTAAAAGTTAGGCTTACTTCAAATTCTGAATTTAAAGGAAAGTTTTTGGTGCGTTCAAAATACATTGCCGAACGAGATTTATCCAAAGAGTACGAACCTTCGCCCATGCCTTTGATGCGGTCGGTAACACCCATGGCATCTTGCATTAATAAATCAGTGATTTCTACCAAATACTTGCCATTTTCTTCGGCTTCAATGGTAAAACCTGCTAAAGTAGATTGAGCGAAAGATTGCGTTACGGCACGCTTTTCGTTGGTATCGTTAGTGATGGCACGATACTTTAAATTAGGTTGAATCAATAAAATTTTTCTACCTACTTTGTTGAAAAATACTACTTTTTCATCACCCAATAAGCCACGGTCTAACCCAATATCATTTGAACCCAACCCAGCAGGCAATGAAGTAATGTATAGGAATTCTTTGTTGAGGTTAGATACTTCCAACCATACTTTTCCATTGTCTTCGTCCCACCAATAATTCATAAAACCTTCGTATTTTTTGAAGGAAGCAGTCTTTTCGGAAATACTTGGGAGTTTGTCAGCAAAGGTTTGAAAGCAAAAAAAGAGTAGGATTAATAAAGGTAATTTTTTCATGTTGGATGAATTAATTATTGTTTGTTGAAAATATACAGGCAGAAGCCTTCTTAAATTTCGTGAAAAAATCTCAAATTTGGGGTATGAATCAGCAAAATCATCAATTAAAAATCTGGGCGGGCTTAATTACACTATACTTAGTTTGGGGTTCAACCTATTTAGCTTTACGTTTTGTCGTAGAAACAGTTCCATCCATGATGGCATCTGGCTTTCGGAATTTTATCGCAGGAACTATCCTTTTTATTTTTTCTATCATTAGTAAAAAGTACCAAAAACCTACTCGTAAAATGCTGTTTACTACCATTTTTACGGGATTTTTGATGCTTACTTTTGGCAATGGATTATTTACAATTGCAGCGAAATGGATACCCTCAAGTTTTTCAGCATTGTTCTCAGCCATAGGACCAGTACTGTTAGTTTCTTTACTTTGGTTGATTAATCATGAGAAACCAAATCTTAGAGTAATTGCAGGGGCTTTTCTTGGAATTGTCGGTGTTGGTATTTTAATGACATTGAAGTCATTGGCTTTAAAAGGCTATGAGCAATATTATATGCTTGGTGTATTATTCTTGTTTTTAGCAATTTTGGCTTGGAATTTTGGCGTTGTCATTGTAAAACGAGCCATGATTTTTGATTTCCATGCTTCGCAAATTTCTGGAATGCAAATGATGACAGGCGGAATATTTTCGTTGATGATTAGCTTAGGTTTAGGAGAATTCAATCACTTCGATTTTTCAATAATTCCGCCTAAAGCATATTTATCTTTTATTTATTTAGTAGTTTTTGGCTCTAGTTTGGCTTTTCTAGTTTTTAACTGGCTATCTAAAGTAACTTCGTCAACTTTGGTGGCTACTTATACTTATGTGAATCCATTAGTGGCAATGATTTTAGGTTCGTTGTTTGCTGGTGAACGTCTTCATCCAATAATGCTTTTAGCTGGGGCTATCATTATTACAGCCGTAATTTTAATTACAACTGCAAAAAATAAAACAACCGTAGAAAATACTTAACAAGCATATTAATTTTTACCTTTCAAAACCAATCTTATGAAAAAAATCATTTTAACATTTACTTTTTTATTAAGCATGAAGTACGCACAGGCGCAACAAGAAATGCCATTGTATCCAAATGGCGTTCCGAATGCTAAACAAGTACCAAATACACAAAAGTCTGTTACTGATAAAAATGGTGTAGTTCGAATTTCGGAAGTGACAGTGCCAACATTAACAGTTTATCCAGCCGATGCTGATAAAGCTAACGGAACAGCTGTAATTATTTGTCCGGGTGGAGGTTATGCTATTTTGGCAGCTAGTCACGAAGGTTCGGATGTGGCGAGTGTTTTTAATAAAATGGGTGTTACTGCTTTTGTATTGAAGTACCGTTTACCTAACGACAATGCTCAGATTGATAAATCAATTGCACCTTTGCAAGATGCACAACAAGCATTAAGAACAGTGCGTAAAGAGGCAAGTAAGTACGGAATTAATCCGAATAAAATTGGCATTATGGGCTTTTCAGCGGGAGGACATTTGGCTTCAACGGCAGGAACGCATTTTGATAAACAAGTAGGAGAGGTAACAAGCGAAGTTTCTGTTCGTCCAGATTTTATGATTTTGGGTTATCCAGTAATTACTTTCAAAGACTTTGGTCATGCCGGTTCAAGAATTAATTTAGTGGGTAAAACAGCAGACCAAACTCTAATTGATGAGTATTCAAATGAATTGCATGTTACGAAAGAAACTCCACCAACATTTTTAGTTCATGCTGGCGACGATATGGCTGTGCCTGTAAAAAATTCATTGGTTTTTTATGAAGGATTACAAAAGAATGGAGTGTTGGCTGAATTGGTGATTTATCCAAAAGGCGGACATGGTTTTGGTTTAAATAATAAAACCACGAATGAAAAATGGATGGATAATGTGAAGAATTGGATGGATTCTTTAGGATTATTGAGTAAATAGCTTTGAGTATTGAGCCGTGAGCTTTGAGATTTTTCTCAAACTCACGGCTTTTTGTTTTACGTATTTTTAAATTTCTAAAATATCTATTGCATAAAACTTTATACTAGTCAGGCGACAGCCTTTAATGAATTTATGACCGATAATGGCAACTAACGGAATCTTAAATCAATATTATCATTCACTTCAATTTTGTAAAACCCTTTTATTTTGAAAACCGTTTTCCAGAAGAATTTTAAGAAAACTAATGTTTTTAAGGCAAATATTTTCTGACTTCTTAGTTCAAAGAATGGATTTCGGAGTTTCGAAATATTCACAGAAATTTTCCACAAGTAAAAGAAAGTCGCTAATGAAGTGTAATGAAAAATGAGTAAAAGATAGAATCCCAAACCATATTCTTTACGAATCCAAAGTAAGTTTGATACTTGCATTTGCGTACCAAATCGGTTGATAGGAGAGATATTCGTTCTTCTGAACGGAGAATCTTTTTCTAAGTGGATAAATTTTATTTCTTCAAAACAGCAGATTTTTCCAACCTTTCTGAGTCTGCCAGTCCATTCAAAATCTTCGGCATACATAAAAAAGTCTTCATCCATTTTGCCCGCTTTTTCGATGGTTTTTCGAGCAACCAACATAAAAGCACCACAACATAATTCTGATTGATTGGGGTCTTCAAATTGTGGTTCAGGGAAAATCTTTTCTAAATACTTGTTCAAAGAATTTGGCGCAATGATTAAGAATTTTAGAAACTCATTCCTATTTCTGAAATAAGGCATTTTTACCAAATCAGCCGTTACTTGTATTCCCCCAATTGCCGAAATACCTGAATTTGTTTTAAGTTTTTGCCAAGCTTTAAAAATGGAATTCTCGAAAAGTAATGTATCGGCATTCAACAATAAAAAATAATCTCCTTTGGCAATTGCCATTCCTTGATTATTTCCTCTTGAAAAACCAGAATTATAAGTACTTGCCACCCAAACGATTTCTGGATGAACTGATTTAATGATATTTTCGGAAGTATCTTGTGAATCATTGTCAACCACAATTACTTCATAACTAACATCTTGCGTAAATTTTTTGATAGAACTAATACAATTAACTGTTAACGTTGCTGATTTATAATTGATAATGATAATCGAAACATCCATACCAAACTGATTATTTGAAAATTCTAAGGACTAATTTTCTATAAAATTACAATTAATTCAATTGGTGCTTAGGTTTATTGATAGAGTAATTTATGAATAGCCTGTTATTTCCTTAAAAAACTCTTGATTAATTGTTCTGGAAAAGTAAGCACACAAAAAAGCCCGATGCCACAGACATCAGGCTTTCTAAATATAATCCTTACTTTATTTAATGTTATTGTCTTTGAATCGCTATTAAATTGTATCCCTCTCACATATTCTCTTCGTTACAAAAATAATAAAAAATCCAAATAAATAAACATATAATACAATTATTTGTAAGAATTATTTATTTTTTTTGATTTCGCCTTTACTTTTTATGAAAAATGGCTTAATCAATATCTTAAATCATCCAAAATGATGCTTACAAACCACTTTTTTGGTACAAATCTGGTCTTCTCGCTTTAGTGCGTTCGATTGATTGTTCGAATCTCCATTCATTAATTTTGGCTTCATGCCCAGATAAAAGTACTGGTGGTACACCAATTCCTTCAAATTCGGCTGGGCGAGTATAAACTGGAGGTGCCAAAAGATTATCTTGAAAAGAATCTGTCAATGCCGAAGTTTCATCATTTAATACGCCTGGAATCAATCGAATAATGGCATCTGCACAAACTGCCGCTGCCAATTCTCCTCCAGAAAGTACATAATCACCAATTGAAATTTCTTTGGTGATAAACATATCACGTACTCTTTGATCAACTCCTTTGTAATGTCCACAAAGAAATAAAAGATTTCCTTGCAGTGACAATTGATTGGCTGTTTGTTGATTGAAAGTTTCGCCGTCGGGCGTCATGTAAATGATTTCGTCGTAATGTCTTTCACTTTGTAAATGGCGAATACAACGAGCAATTGGCTCTACACTCAACACCATGCCTGCACCACCACCAAAAGCATAATCATCTACTTGGCGTTGTTTTGAAAGAGAGTAATCTCTTAAATCATGCAGTACTACTTCTACATGACCAGCCTCTTGTCCACGTTTTAAAATTGAATGAGCAAAAAAGCTTTCCATCAATTTTGGCACTACCGAAATAATATCTATTCGCATGGTCGGAATCTGGAATTAGTCTTCTAAATACACTTCTAACAAACCTTCTGGTAAATTTACATGAAGTATTTTTTGTTCTTTTTCTGCTTGAAGTATAATTTCATCAATCACAGGAATCAATACTTCTTTGCCTTTATAATCCATCACCAACAAGTCCTGCGCTTGCATAGAATGCACAGTTTGTACAGTTCCTAAATTACCTAAATTTTTGTCAACTATTTGGAAACCAATAATTTCGTGATAATAGAATTGGTCATTATCAAGTTCTGGAAGTTCATCTAATGGCAAAAAAGCTTGAAGATTAATCATTGCTTCCGCTTTTTCAAAAGTATCAATATCTTCAAAATGTACAATCGCACGATTGCCCGAAAGGCGGTAGCTTTCAATAAAATAAGGAACTAATTCCCCTTTTACTTCCAGAAAAAGGCTTTCTAAATCTTCATAATCTTCAGGAAAATCTACATCTAACCAAAGAATTACTTCGCCTTTTAGTCCATGTGTTTTGGTGATTTTTCCTAGTTCAAAACAATCCTCTTTAGTCATTGCTATATTTTTAGTATCAACGATACTTATTGTCTTTGTTGGAATGAACGAATGTATACAAATAAAAAATGATACAAAACAGCTTATTAAAAGAGTTTTGTATCATTTTAAAGAAATTTCTTTGAGAAAATTACTCAGCAGATTCTGTAGTAGCTTCTTCACCTTCAGCTGCTGGAGCTTCAGTTTCTTCTGCAACAACTTCTTCTTCTACAGTGTTTTTCTTAGCAATTGCAGCAGCACGAGCAGCATTGATTTCTACTTCTCTTGCTAAACGAGCAGCTTTATCAGCAGCTTTGCTTGCATCAAGACCATCAGCTTTACCAGAGATTTTTAAATCTTTGCTAGTTTTCCAGTCATTGAATTTAGAATCAGCAATATCTTGAGAGATAGCACCTTTGTTAACACCCACTTGCAAGTGTTTTTTCAACAATATACCTTTATATGACAAAATTGCACGAGTAGTATCTGTTGGTTGAGCACCGTTTAAAACCCATTTCAAAGCACTTTCTTCATTCAAATTGATTGAAGCAGGGTTTGTGTTTGGATTGTACGTTCCGATTTTCTCAATGAATTTACCGTCACGTGGAGCTCTTGCGTCAGCAATAACGATGTCATACATCGCTAATTTTTTACGTCCACGACGTGCTAATCTAATTTTAACAGCCATTTTTTATTTACGTTTTAGTGAAGGAACCCGTCCTTCGGTTATGGTATTTGTAAATTGGAGTGCAAAGATAGTTAAAATTAAGGATTTAACAATGCTAGAATGATAAAATATTTTACAATAACATAAAAAGAATACAATTTGAGGTTAACTAACATGATTAATATTTACTCAGTTGAAAAACATTCTAGCATTAAACAATTGCTTTGAATTATTCCTGCACTGATTTACATGGTTAACAAAAAGTACTTTAGCGAAAAATAATGCAAATTTTTGCAATATAAATGTAATTTTACGTTCAGATGAATATAAACAAAACTTAAATAAATACATGAAAAGAAGAGACGCAATTGCCAGAATGGCCTTAACGATGGGAGGGATTCTATCTGCTGGTACTTTGGCAACAGTTTTAGAAGGCTGTAAATCAGGCAGTTCATCGGTGGCTACAGGTGTTAGTTTTTCTCCTGAACAAAGTGCAATGATTGCTGAAATTGCTGAAATTATTTTACCTCGCACTCAAACGCCTGGTGCAATTGATGCAAAAGTGCCAGAATTTATCCAGATGATGTTGAAAGATTGCTACAAAGAAGACCAACAAAAGGCTTTCTTTGAAGGCTTAACTAAATTGGATGAAGATGCTAAAAAGGCTAATAATACAGAATTTTCTAAATCGACACCAGCGCAAAAACTGGCTTTGATTAAAGCAGAAGATTCGGCGAAGGAGCGCTCTGAATTCTGGAAAACAATGAAAGATTTGACAATTTTGGGATACTTTACCTCTGAACCTGGAGCTACCAAAGCTTTAGCGTTTTTAGAAGTGCCGGGTAAGTATGAACCAATCAAATTACAAAAAGGACAAAAAGCTTGGGCTATGAGCTAATTGTTTTCGAAAGAAGTCAAATATTTATTCATTCAATTTCAAATCAATACGAAAGTGGAAATTACAGGAACAGGAAATAAAGCAAATACCTACGATGCCATTGTTGTTGGCTCAGGAATATCAGGCGGTTGGGCTGCCAAAGAATTATGTGAAAGAGGTTTAAAAGTAATCATGCTTGAAAGAGGGCGTGATATTAAACATATCCAAGATTACCCGAATGCTACTAAAGCTCCTTGGGAATTTGAACATCGTGGTCGTGTAGATAACAAATCTGCTGAGGAACATTATATCGGTGTCCGTACTGGTTATACCGTAAATGAACCTTGGAGAGATATGTTTGAAAACGATAAGGAAAACCCAATCGTTGAGAAAAAACCAATCGACTGGATTCGTGGATACCATGTTGGTGGTCGCTCTTTGATGTGGGGACGTCAATCATATCGTTTGAACGAAATTGACTTTGAAGCAAATGCCAAAGAAGGTATTGGTACAGACTGGCCAATTCGTTACAAAGATCTAGCTCCTTGGTATGACCACGTTGAGAAATTTGCTGGTATCAGTGGTAATAAAGATGGTATTGATGTTTTACCGCATGGCGACCATTATTTGCCAGCAATGAACATGAATGCTTTGGAAAAAGAATTGAAGAAAAGAATTGAAAAGGAATTTTCTTCACGTCATTTCATCATGGGGCGTACTGCTCATTTAACGGGTGAATCTAAAATTGCTTATGATTTAGGACGTTCGCAATGCCAGTTCCGTAACCGTTGTATGATGGGTTGTCCTTACGGTGGTTATTTCTCTACTCAATCTTCAACTTTACCAGCAGCAGTAAAAACTGGAAATTTAACACTTCGTCCTGATGCTATTGTTCAAGAAGTAATTTATGATGATAAATTGGGTAAAGCTGTTGGTGTAAGAATTGTTGATCAAAATACTTTACAATCAATTGAATATTTTGCAAAAATCATTTTCTTGAATGCTTCTGCTTTTGGAAGTACAGGAATTATGTTGAACTCAAAATCTCAACGTCATCCAAATGGTTTAGGTAATGAATCTGATCAATTAGGTCGTAACATTATGGATCACCATTTAGCGGTTGGTGCAAGAGGTGAATTTGAAGGTTTGGAGGATGACTATTACTATGGTCGTCGTGCAAATGGTATTTATATTCCAAGATATCGTAACTGGGGAACTGACAAACGTGATTATTTACGTGGATTCGGTTATCAAGGTGGTGGTTCTCGTGAAGACTTTGGTCGTGGTGCTGGACAAGAAGGCGTTGGGGCAGACTTTAAAGATGCTTTAAGTTATCCGGGTAAATGGACATTCAATATCGGTGGTTTTGGTGAAGTAATTCCAAATCCTGAAAACAGAATGACACTTGACCCAACTCAAAAAGATAAGTGGGGAATGCCATTATTAGTGTTTGATGCAGCTTATGGCGACAACGAACTAAAAATGCGTGTCGATATGAAAAACGATGCCGCAGAAATGTTAGAAAAAGCAGGTTTGAAAAACATTGTTGCTTATGACGACCAATCTAAACACCTAGGAATTGGTATTCACGAAATGGGAACTGCTCGTATGGGTACTGATGCTAAAAACTCTGTGTTGAACAAAAATAATCAAGTTTGGGGTGCTGACAATGTATTTGTAACAGATGGCGCAGCGATGACATCGGCTTCATGTGTAAACCCTTCACTTACTTATATGGCTTTAACAGCTAGAGCAGCCGCTTATGCAGTTGATGCTTTGAAAAAAGGTGATTTAAAATAGATGTTGGATTTCTGATGTCTAATTTTGGATTTCAGAAAGTACATAACAGTAAACAGAAAGTCCTCAATTTTAATTAATTGGGGACTTTCTGTTTAATAAGTAAGAGTTGTGAGTGATGAGTTGTGAATTGAAAATTTTAATTCACATAGAATACCCTTTGTTTCATGAATGCTTCTTGGAATAATATAAAATTGTTTTATGAATTATTTACTGTAAAAGCATAAAGCCTAATGCCTAAAGCGGGCAACAATCCAACGATAATTGCCTATTAATTTATCTTTCAGAAAGTTTAAGCCTACCTTTGTGATAATAATCAAATTACGGTCATGACTTTCGAAGAATTAAATCTTAATAAACAATTACTTAACGCCCTCAACGATTTGGGCTTTACTTCCCCAACAGCTATCCAAGAAAAAGTTTTTTCGGTAGTGATGTCTGGTAAAGATGTCTGTGGAATTGCACAAACTGGAACAGGAAAAACGTATGCTTATTTATTACCTTGTCTTCGTCAGTTGAAATTTTCAAAAGAAAAAGACCCACAATTAGTTATTATCGTTCCAACTCGTGAATTGGTAGTGCAAATTGTAGAAGAAGCCCAAAAACTTCTTACTTATATGAGCTACAAAGTTCTGGGTGTATATGGTGGCGTAAATACGAAATTACAAGTTGCAGAATTATTGGAAGGTGCTGATATTTTAGTAGCAACACCCGGAAGATTGGTCGATTTAATATCAGTAGGAGCATTTACTGGAAAATCTGTCAAAAAATTAGTTATTGATGAATTTGATGAAATGTTAAACCTTGGTTTCAGAGCGCAATTGAAAGTTGTTTTTGGAAGATTACCTCAAAGAAGACAAAATTTACTTTTCTCTGCTACGCTTAATGAAGAAGTAGAACAACTAATTGAAGATTATTTCAATAGTCCAGTAAGAGTAGAGGCAACTCCCGTTGGCACGCCTTTGGAAAACATCAGTCAGTCTTATTATGAAGTACCCAACTTTTATTCAAAAGTTAATTTCTTGAATTTATTATTAGAGAAAGATGAAACGATGAGTAAAGTATTGGTTTTTGTTTCTACCAAACATTTAGCAGATGTATTGTATGAGCAGATGAATCCAGAACAAAGTGAATCAATAGGCGTGATTCACTCGAATAAAGCACAAAAACATCGTTTTGATAGTGTAATCAAATTCCAATCTGGCGAATGCAGAGTCTTAATTGCTACTGATATTATTGCTAGAGGATTAGATGTAGCAGAAGTAACCCACGTTATCAATTTTGATTTACCAGAAACACCACAAAACTATATTCATAGAATTGGTAGAACAGGTAGAAAAGAAAGAAAAGGAATTGCAATTTCATTTGTGGTAGAAAAAGAGAAAGAATATCTTTCTGAAATTGAGAATTTGATGAATTACCAAATTCCAATGCTTGATTTACCAGAAGATTTAACGCTTTCAACTAAGATTTTACCTGAGGAAATAGAAAGAGTAGCTATGAAAACGATTCAAGTGAAAGCAACCAAACGTGAAGATGTAGGTCCAGCTTTTCATGAGAAATCTGAAAAGAATAAAAAGGTAAATGTAAGAAGAAACCATGCCGAAGAAATGAAAAAGAAGTACGGAAGAGCTTACAAAAAGAGAGAGTAAGTAAGAGTGATGAATTGTGAGCGAAAAATTATAAGCTGTCTATCGGATATAGTTTAACTGATTGAGTATAAAAACAAAAAAGCGGTCGAAATTAGTTTTTCGACCGCTTTTTTTGTTTGACTGTAGTTCCGTTAGGAACGTAATGTCGGTAGTAAAAGCACCTTTTTTTATGAATAAAACTATTTCTTCTTGCTATGATGCGGATAATTAAAGAAATAAGAAGTAAGCAACGGAATAGCAAAAATCCCAACGGTTAGCATAGATACATAAGCATCAGCTTCTTCGCTTTCCATGAATTTAGCAATTGGATTTTCTGGTAGAAAATGCGTGAGTAAAGATAAAGTCAGCTTTAAACCCAATACACCAATTACTAAAAAAGCGGCTGTTTCCAAAAAAGGATACTTTTCCATTAATTTCACAAAAGCTTGTGCTACGAATCGCATCGCTAAAATACCGATAAACACCCCAATGCAAATCAAATAAATATTATCTGTGAAAGCTACTGCCGCAAAAACGTTATCAATCGAAAAAGCCAAATCCATTACTTCCACTAAAAAAACCGTAGCCCAGAATGGTCCTAATGCTCCTAATGTAACACGGTAAAGCCAATTACTTTTCTTGTCTAATAAGTCATCATCTTGTTGTGGTGTTGCTTCTTTTTTGAAGTAATCATAAGTAAGGAATAATAAATATAAACCACCAATTGGTTTCAACCACCAAACTTGTACTAAGTACGAAGCAAATAAAAGACAAAGACCTCTAAAAAAATATGCACCAATAATACCATATTTCAGCGCTTTCTTTCTTTTTTCTGGAGACAAATCCATGACCATTGTTGCCAAAACTGCTGCATTATCAACGGAAAGAAGACTTTCAATCAGAATTAAATTCCCCACTACCAAGGCCGCTGCGCCTAAATCATTACCAAAAATTTGATGCAAAAAATCCATAAATATTGTTTTGTGTTCAAAAGATTCCCAAAGTTACAAACTTTGATGCCTAAAAGATAAGGCAAGCAAGAATATTAATTTGATTGGTTTAATAGGATTGTAAATGGATTTTAAAAGCTTTTGATAATCAAATATTGTCAGTTAAGAAACAGCCAATTACAATTATGAAACAAATGCTGACATTTGAGAAACAACATCTTACAATGAAGAAATAGATACTTACATTTGAGAAACAGCATCTTACAATAAAGAAATAGATACTTGCATTTGAGAAACAGCATCTTACAATGAAGAAATAGATACTTGCATTTGAGAAACAACATCTTACAATGAAGAAATAGATACTTGCACTAGAGAAACAGCATCTTACAATGAAGAAATGATTGCTGACAGTTGAGAAACAACACATTACAATGAAGAAACGGGTATTGAGAATTAAGAAACAGCCAACTACAATTAAGAAACAGGTGCTGACAATTGAGAAATAGCTAACTGTAATAAAGAAATGAGAGCTGATAGTTTAGAAATAGCCAACAACAATGAAGAAAACCCTAACAGCAATAAAGAAATGAAGATAAGTATTAAAGAATCAAGAATTGACAGCTAAGCAATAGGAAATTAAAAGAGTATTCAACTTAATTGATGTCGTGATTTTACAGAGACTTTCTTAAAATGAAATATACTGAAAACTAGAATAGGTAAAACCTACTAAAAGTAAAATAATGCTAAGCAAAAACCCTCTAATGATAGCATTTTTAACATTTCTATATCAAAATAATCATTGAAAATTATTAAATTTAGTAAAGCTGTCTGTAAACATTCATCTTCAAACCAAACTATCTTTAATTATTCATCAACATGAAAAAAAACGTTTACGCATTATTCAACCTAATGCTTCTTTTTTGGCTATGTCAACCAATCATTTTTGCTCAATCTAAAAAAGCATCGACTGTCAGTACTGAAATTACTTTAATTGATGCCAAGAAATTAGAAAAGCTCCGTAAAGAAATTTTAGAAGAAATAGACAAAAAACAAGTCTTTTCTCAGCAAATGGTCGATATGATTTTTAGTTTTGGCGAACTAGGTTTCCAAGAATATGAAACTTCTAATTATATCACCAACATTCTCGAAAAAGAAGGTTTTACCATTGAAAAAGGTGTTTCAGGTATTCCAACAGCATGGATTGCTAAATGGGGAAGTGGTAAGCCTGTTATTGCTTTAGGGTCTGATATTGATTGTATCCCGAAAGCATCACAAAAACCGGGTGTAGCCTACCATGATCCAATTATTGAAGGCGCACCGGGACATGGAGAAGGACATAATTCTGGACAAGCCCTTAATATTACTGCGGCTTTAGTGATTAAAAAAATCATGGAGCGTGAGAAGATAGCTGGGACACTTGTTCTTTGGCCGGGTGTAGCGGAGGAATTAGTGGGAACTAAAGCCATTTTTGTGCGTGATGGACATTTTAAAAATATTGATGCTTGCATTTTTACCCATGTTGCCAATAATTTGGGAGTACAATGGGGCGATAATGGAGGAAATGGTTTGGTCTCTGTAAAATTCAGCTTCGAAGGAGAAGCTGCTCATGCGGCGGGCGCACCTTGGAGAGGGAAAAGTGCTTTGGATGCCGTTGAATTAATGAATATTGGCTGGAATTTTAAAAGAGAACATTTGTATCCTTCGCAACGCTCGCATTATGTGATTGTTGATGGTGGCGACCAGCCTAATGTTGTGCCATCTAAAGCATCTGTTTGGTATTATTTCCGTGAAAGAACCTATCCGAAAATCAAAGAATTGTATGATGCAGGTGTTGCCATAGCAAAAGGGGCAACGATGATGACGGGAACGACGATGTCTTACGAAGTACTAGGAAGCGCTTGGCCCGGACATTTCAATAAACCCATTGCAGAGAATGTTTTTGAACATATTAAAAGAGTAGGTTTACCAAAATGGTCGGAAGAAGACCAACTGTTAGCAACTTCATTGCAAGCAGAATTGAAATCGCCAGAGAAAAAGGGTTTGGCAATGAAAATAGATACAACCATCGAACCCGTTTTAGTAAGTATGGGTGGAGGTTCAGATGACATCGCTGATATTTCTTGGAATCTTCCTACGGTGGTGTTGCGCTATCCTTCTAATATTCCGGGTTTACCGGGGCATCACTGGGCTAATGCTATTTCAATGGCAACACCTATTGCACACAAAGGAGTAACCGCAGGAGCAAAGGTAGAAGCACTTACTTTATTAGATATGTTGGTGAAACCAGATTTGATTACAAAAGCTTGGGATTATTATAAAAACGAACAAACCAAGGATGTAAAATACGAATCTTTGATTTCGCCGACGGATAAGCCAGCTATCAATCTGAATCAGCAAATTATGGCGAAGTTTAGACCAGAAATGAAGAAAGTATATTATGACCCCACTAAATATAAAAGCTATATGGAACAATTAGGAATTGCCTATCCAACTGTTCGAAAGATAACTCCAACAGAAGGAAGTACAACTACTGGAAAGAGTGGAGGTAATTAAAAGCAAAACAAATAGCGTATTATCATCACAAAGAATTTAGATTGCGTAAACAATAGAAATTGCTTGATTCGATAAAAAGACGACTGATATAGTCGTCTTTTTTTGTGTTTATCAATAATTATTAGAAAAATTTAGGGTATGTTTCCGTAATAAACTACTTATACATTCTGATTACTTTTTTTCATTAGAAGAAGCCAAACAATCAAGAAAAAATCATAAACAATGTTTTCATTAACTAACAAGTCAGTCGTAATAACAGGTGGAGGTTCGGGAATTGGTCGTGCAATCTCATTATTATTTGCCAAACAAGGAGCAGAAGTAAATATTCTTGAACTCAATGAAGCTGCTGCACAAGATACTGTAGCAGAGATTCGTTCAGAAGGAGGCAAAGCCAATGCTTATGCTTGTAATGTAACCAATCAAGATGCTGTAAAAACAGTATTTGCAACTATTGGTCGTGTAGATATTCTGATTAATAATGCAGGAATTGCTCACGTTGGTAATCTTGAAAAAACTTCAGAAGAAGATTTTGATAGAATTTTCAGCGTAAATGTTAAAGGTGCTTACAATTGTTTATACACAGTCGTTCCGATGATGAAAGAAGTAAAAGGAGGCGTTATTTTAAACATGGCTTCGGTAGCTTCATCAGTTGGCATTGCAGACCGTTTTGCCTATTCAATGTCGAAAGGAGCAATTTTAACCATGACATTATCTATCGCCAAAGATTACTTAAAAGATAACATTCGTTGTAATTGTATTTCACCAGCCAGAGTACATACACCTTTTGTAGATGGCTTTTTAGCGAAGAATTATCCGAATAATATCGAAGAAATGTTTGAAAAACTTTCGGCTTCACAACCAATTGGTAGAATGGCTAAACCAGAAGAAATCGCTTTTTTAGCATTATACTTATGTTCAGACGAAGCAGGTTTTGTAACAGGTTGTGATTATCCGATTGATGGAGGATTTATTAGATTGAATAACTAAATTTTAAACAATACTCATGAAAAAACTATTGCTATTATCGGTATTATTCTGGTCGATGACCTCTTTTATTCAACAAGAAAAGCCTAAAAGAATCATTTTCTTTGGAGATTCTATCACGCAAGCAGGCGTACAGCCCAATGGTTATATAACTAAACTGCAAGAAATGATAGACAAAAAAGGAGACAAAGCCAATTATGAATTGATTGGTGCAGGTATCGGAGGCAATAAAGTTTATGATTTATACTTACGTTTAGAAGATGACGTATTAAGCAAAAAGCCAGATTTAGTAGTAATTTACGTGGGTGTAAACGATGTTTGGCATAAAGCCACTTCAGGAACGGGAACAGACCCCGATAAATTTATCAGATTTTATCAAGCATTAATCAATAAGATTCAAGCAAGTGGAGCTAAATTGATTTTATGTACGCCTGCAACGATTGGCGAAAAAACTGATTTCAGTAATCAACAGGATGGGGATATGAATCAATACAGTAATTTTATCAGAAATTTGGCAACGAAGAATAATCTTCCACTTTGTGATTTAAGAAAAGAATTTCTTGGACACAATTTGAATAATAATCCTGAAAACAAAGATAAAGGCATTTTAACAACTGATAGAGTTCATTTAAACGAGCTTGGAAATCAATTTGTTGCCGATAAATTATTCCCTTTAATTACAAAATAAATTGTTATGAAATTATTTAGATTTGGAGAAGTAGGTAATGAAAAACCTGGTGTAATCTTAGAAGAGAAATGGTTAGATGTTTCGGCATACATTCAAGATTATAACGAAGCTTTTTTTGAAAATGATGGCTTAGATAAACTAAGTTTATTGTTAGTAGAAAAACAAAATGAATTAGAAGAAATTCCAGCAGGAGTACGCATTGCTTCTTGTGTGCCTCGTCCTTCAAAAATTGTTTGTATTGGTTTGAACTTCGCAGATCACGCTCGTGAAACTGGTGCAGCCATTCCAGCAGAACCAATTATTTTCTTTAAGGCGACGACTGCACTTTCTGGTCCAAATGATGATATCATCATTCCTAAGAATTCTGTAAAAACTGACTGGGAAGTAGAATTAGCCTTAGTAATTGGCAAAAAAGCACAATATGTTGACGAAGCTGATGCAATGAATTATGTAGCAGGGTATTGTTTACACAATGACGTTTCTGAAAGAGAATTCCAAATTGAAAGAGGAGGGAACTGGAGTAAAGGAAAAGGTTGTGATTCATTCGCTCCACTTGGTCCATTCTTGGCAACTACAGAAGAAATTGAAGATGAGAATGATTTAAAAATGTGGTTGAGTGTAAACGGTAAAACAGTTCAAAACAGTAATACCGATCAATTGATTTTTAAAGTACCAGCTTTAGTTTCATACTTGAGTCAATTCATGACTTTATTGCCGGGTGATGTGATTTCAACAGGAACACCTCCGGGAGTAGGTTTAGGGTTTAATCCTCCAGTATTTTTGAAAGAAGGCGATGTTGTGGAATTAGGAATCGAAGGTTTAGGAACACAAAAACAAACCGCTAAAAACTGGAAAGCATAATTTTTTATTTAAAAATAAGTTATGTAGTTTGAAAATTTGAAAATGGAGAGAATGCAAAGGAGTTTCGAGCTTTGTGTTTTATCTTTAGGTAATGTAAAGCTTACCTCTTTTCAAGTTTTCAAACTATTTTAATTTTTAAATAAAAGACAAATCTTATGACGATAGATTCACATCAACATTTTTGGCAGTATGACGCACAAAGACATGATTGGATTTCGGATGAAATGAAAGTTATTCAACGAGACTTTTTACCAAATGATCTTGCGCCAATTTTAGCCAAAAATAATATTTCAGGTTGTGTAGCAGTACAAGCAGACCAAACATTGGCTGAAACAGATTTTTTGATTGATTTAGCTAATAAAAACGATTTTATCAAAGCAGTAGTGGGTTGGGTAGATTTACGTGCTGACGATGTTGACGATATTTTAGAACAATATGCTGAACATAAAGTGGTAAAAGGGTTTAGGCATGTCGTTCAGGGTGAGGCAGATACTGAGTTTATGTTGAGACCAAAATTTAAAGCCGGAATCACGGCTTTAGGCGCTTTTGATTTTACTTATGATATTCTAATTTATCATTACCAATTAGAGCAAGCCATTCAATTAGCTAAATTCTTTCCCAATCAAAAGTTTGTGTTAGACCATATTGCTAAGCCAGATATTAAGTCTGGTGAATACGCTGAATGGCAAACCAATATCAAGAAATTAGCTTTGCATCAAAATGTGTATTGCAAATTATCAGGCATGGTTACCGAAGGCGAATGGAAAGATTGGAAAGTCTCAGATTTCAAAATTTATTTAGATACTGTCGTAAAAGCCTTTGGTACAGAGCGCATCATGTATGGCTCTGATTGGCCAGTTTGTTTAGTCGCTGCAAAATATGAAGAACAATTAGGGATTGTTAATGAGTATTTTTCTGCTTTTTCTAGTTTAGAAAAGAAAAAGGTCATGGGTGCTAATGCGCTCAAATTTTATAATATTTAAACCTTACCAGAGCCTCATTAAGCTTTTTGGTAAATCTTTAACATGAACTTAGGACTTAAAGAAAAAGTAATTATCGTTTCGGGCGGTGCAAAAGGAATTGGCGAAGGCATTTCTGGAGTATTAGCTACTGAAGGAGCTTATGTGGCGATTGTAGGCAGAAATGACGCTGATAATCAAAAAGCAATTGAGAAAATTCAGGCAGCGGGCGGACAAGCGTGGTCGTTCGTAGCAGAATTATCTCAACCAGAAGAATGTAAAAAAGCCATTGATGAAGTAGTGGCTAAATTTGGCAGAATTGACGGAATCGTAAATAATGCTGGTGTAAACGATGGCGTAGGTTTAGAAAGCGGAAATTATGAACGTTTTGTTGCATCATTACACAGTAATTTGATTCACTATTACTTATTGGTGCATCATGCTTTGCCTTATTTGAAAGAATCAAAAGGAGCGATTGTAAACATTGGTTCTAAAACCGCTGAAACAGGTCAGGGCGGAACTTCTGCTTATGCGGCATCAAACGGTGGAAGAAATGCACTTACTCGTGAATGGGCAGTTGAATTATTACCTTATGGCATTCGTGTAAATGCAGTAATTGTAGCTGAATGTTACACGCCATTGTACGACCGTTGGATTAAAACTTTACCAAATCCAGAAGAAACGCTAGCAAAAATTACAGAGAAGATTCCATTAGGAAAACGCATGACTACTTCAGAAGAGATTGCCAATATGGTAGTGTTTTTAATGTCAAAACGTTCAAGCCACACAACTGGACAATTAATTTATGTAGATGGTGGTTACACGCATTTGGATAGAGCTTTGTTGTAGGATTTTAACTTTTCTTGTTGGTCAATATGAGTAAACCTAAATTTTTCCTCTAAAAAGAGAAATTTAGATGTTCTTGGATTTGTTCTCGTCCTTACTTTTCTTTCCTTGATGAAAGAAAAGTAACAAAAGAAAATCAAGAATTCCTAAACTCGCTTCGCTCAAACAGTAGGAATTCATTGCTCATCAATCACAAAAAAGCGGTCGAAATTAGTTTTTCGACCGCTTTTTGATTTTTTAATACTGGATGATTCTTGTTTATTCTCTAAGCTATTTTCTCAGCTTGATAAACCGTTACGGGTTCTTCCAATAATTCATCAAATTGAGTAACGAAACTACCAATATAAGGTTGCTGATTGTGGTTTTCTAAACCTTCCATATTTTCCCAAATTTCATGAAAAGTAAATAGATTTGATTCATTGATAGATTGGTGCAAATCATATTGAATACAAGCTGTTTCTTTTCTGGATTCAGTTACTAAGTCTGTTAAAATAGCTTTTACTTTTTCAACATGTTCAGGTTTGCTTTTTACGATAGCCGTCAGGTAAATATTCATTTTGAAAGGATGTTAGTTTAAAAACGTTTTACGGAGATGTTCTTGATACAGATTCATATCTCTTGCAATATTACTATTTTTCTCCACATCGTGAAAATGAAAACTCTCAAGTGGCTTCATTCCTGTAAAAGCATTCATTCTGTGAAAACCAAATAATGGACCATCATCTACACTTCTTTCCATAAAGAATTCATTCGGTAAAGTAAACGCTTCTTTAGGTGCATTCCACGAAGTCGTCAGCATATACTTTGTGTTTTTTAACATTCCTCCTGTACCATAATTGATAGCAGGGTTTGCCGATGAACGTCCATCACTATGATAAATACCCTTGTTATAACCTTCAGTAAATACAACGTCAATATACTTTTTCAAATCGTGTGGTAATTGAAACCACCAAATGGGCGTATGATAAATAATTACATCTGCCCAAACATATTTTTCAACTTCTTCTTTAGGGTTATATTCTTCGTTGATGTTCGTAGTTTTTACTTCGAAATCAGCATGTTGATTGAAAAAACTGATACTTTCTTGGAAAATTGTTTCATTGAATCTTCCGCCAGAATGACCGAACTTTTGTCCGCCATTAATGATAAAAACTTTTGTTGTCATGATTTCTTTGTTATTGATGGAACAAAAGTAGAAGGCGAATATGTATTATAAAAATAAGATGATTTATAGGAAAGTATCATTAAAATAATAGCAAATGGTAAACTTAGAATGGTATCGAACTTTCAAAGTAGTGTATCAAACAGGAACTTTGACCAAAGCAGCAGAGCAATTATTTATTTCTCAACCCGGAGTTAGTTTACATTTAAGTTCTTTAGAACATTATGTAGGCTATAAATTATTTGATAGAACGGGACGAAAAATGATTCCGACTGAAAGAGGCAAAGTACTCTATAATTTTACGATTGAAGCTTTGAGTAAATTAGAAGAAGCCGAGAAGAATTTCCAGAAAAGTACCGAGAAACATACACCAACTATTAGCTTAGGAATGTGTTTTGAAACCTTTCAGAATGCTTTAGAAGAATTTATTCCAAGTTTTGATTTTAATATCATTCTACAATTTGGTGAATATCCTTTGATGATTGAAAACCTAGAAAAAGGTATTATTGATTTGATTATCACACCACAAATATTAGAAAAAGAAGGCATTGAATATTTTCCTTTTTCTTCTGAAAAAATCATTATGGTTGGCGGTAACGAAACAGATTTAGAAGCCTTTAATAAAGTATTAGCGATGAACGATGACGAAATGCTTGAAAAATTGCTTAAAAGTCAAAAATGGTACGGAACAACGGGCGACATGGAACATCTGAGACATTTCTGGCAATTGAATTTCAATAAATATCCAGATTTTCGCCCCAATTATATTGTTCCAAATTTGAATTCTATCATTCGATGTTTAGCACAAGGACAAGGTTTGGCAATTATTCCAGATTTTTTATGTCAGAAAGAAATTGATAAAGGAAATATTCAGTTAATCTGGGAAGGGAAAAGTATTTTAAAAAACACCATCCATTTTGCTCATCGCAAAAAGACAATTTATGATAAGGAAATAGCTTTGATTAAAGAAAATATAGCGAGTAAAATGAAGGGAATAAACTAAGTAATTAGAATCTATAGAAACATCTGAAAGTTATTTTATGCTAAAAATTGCTTATTCTCCAATATATCAACATCCATTGCCAGAAGGCCATCGTTTCCCGATGTTAAAATATGAGCTTATTCCTGAACAACTTTTGTATGAAGGTACTTGCAATAAGGATAATTTCTTTACGCCTGAACCTGTTGATGAACAATGGATTTTAAAAACACATACAAAAGCATATTGGGAAGATTTGAAGTACTTGAGACTTGAGCCTAAAATGATTCGTAAAATTGGCTTTCCGTTATCAGAGCAATTGATTTTAAGAGAAACGATTATTACTCAGGGAACGATAGATTGTTGTCATTTTGCTTTAGAAAATGGTATTTCCATGAATGTAGCTGGCGGAACACATCATGCTTATTCTGATAAAGGAGAAGGTTTTTGTTTATTGAATGACGTAGCGGTAGCGGCAAATTATTTATTGGAAAATCATTTAGCAACAAAAGTACTCGTCATTGATTTGGATGTTCATCAGGGAAATGGAACGGCAGAAATTTTTCAAAACAATTCAGCTGTTTTTACTTTTTCAATGCACGGAAAAGAGAATTATCCATTGCATAAAGAACAATCTGATTTGGATATTGAGCTGAAAACTTATACCAAAGACGAAGAGTATTTGAATATTCTTTTCGAAACATTACCTAAATTAATCAAAGAGCAGAAACCTGATTTTCTCTTTTATATTTCGGGTGTTGACATTCTGGAAACCGATAAATTAGGGAAATTGAGTGTGTCAAAAGAAGGATGTTTTAGAAGAGATGAATTTGTATTTGAACAAGCTATCAAAAATAAATTATCAATAGTTGTATCAATGGGAGGAGGATATTCTCCAAAAATAATTGATATTGTAGAAGCTCACTGTAATACTTTTAGGTTGGCTCAGAAGATGTTTTTCTAAATGATAAATATGATTCATACTTAATTTTTTCTTAAATAAGTAAGTATGAAGAGATTTCAATGTTTTTGGGATTTATTCTCGTCCTTACTTTTTGTCTTGATACAAAAAGTAACAAAAAAATCAAGAATTCCTAAACTCGCTCCGCTCAAACAGTAGGAATTCGCTGTCCATCAATCACAAAAAAGCGGTCAAAATTAGTTTTTTGACCGCTTTTTTGTGATTTTAAAATTAGGGATAATACATGTTTTTATCATTAAAAAATAGAAATATCGTCTTTGAAAGTATCTGCTTTTTTGTCTTTTTTAACTTTTTCGAAAGTTACTTTCTTGGTTTTACATTCTGTTTTTAAGCCTTTTTGAATCTGTAAATTATGTTCAAAAAACTCTATGGCTCGCTGTACTTTCTTTTTGTTGATGGTCAGGAAATACGGTTGACGACCATTTTTTTGTATCAAACGAGCGTCTAATTTATAAATAGTTCCTTCTGGAAAATCAGCGATAATTTTTGTTGGGCAACCAATTTTTAGGTCGCAGGGAATAGCTTGTCCATCAATGGTTTTTAATCTCGGACGGTTACGACGAGTATCAAAGTACACCTTAGCGTAAATGTCCAAGAAGATTTTCTTCTCTAATTCGGGCATTTCAGAAATTAGCGAAAGTTGCATTGATTTTTAAGGGATTTTAATGGTTTTGATAAAATTATAAACAATAATTCAAATTTTCAATAGCCTAGCAAGAGTTATGAATTATTATTTATGAATTATGAATTTTAAGTATTGATATTTAGCACTTCAATTCAAGTAATAACGACGTTAGCTTACTGATGCTATCTAATCATTTTACTTAGATTTTCAAAACCGTTATAACGTTTGTTTATTTTTTACCATTGAAAAAATTGAAAGTTCCGATGGCATAATCTTGTAAAGTTGAGCCATGTGTTCCACCAGCCTTTGTAATTAAAGTAACATTGCCACCTTTTGCTTTCATGGCAGTAACGGCTGTAGATGAATTCAGATAAAATACTTGTTGATCAGCATTACCATGATACAATTGTGTCTCAGTTTTTGGAGCCCAGTCAAAAACGTCGTTGTCTTTCACGGCGTTTAAAAATTGAGTATCTGTTCCATCATTGATATTCTTTTTGAAAGCATCAGCAAAAGCAAGATTGAAACTTACGGGTACATTTGCATTATTGCCATTGTTTTGAATATCCGTAGCATAAGGTTCCTTGAAATAAGTATTCATCGCTCTGTTGAGTCCGTAAATACGGTTATAAGTTTGTACTACCCAAATATAAAGTTGATTGTACTCTGGAATCGCATGAGTAGTTTCGTTAATCAAATACTTCATGAAAGCCGTTTTATTATAAGCGCCAGCGCCACAAGAAGAAGCCACTAAATTGAATTCAGTTGGGAATTGTTCTTCAATTTTCTTTTGTAAAGACATCGTAGCGAAACCGCCTTGAGAGTAGCCCGTAATCATCAATTTTTTACTCCAGTTTAGTTTTTCAGTCGTAATAAATTCTTTAGAAGCACGAATCATATCCAAACTTGCTTGTGCTAAACTTTCACGATGTTCATAAGGATGAACAATACTTTTTGAAGCTCCATAACCAATATAATCTGGGCAGGCAATGATATAACCATTTGAAGCGAAAAGTGAAGCAATCGTGTAAGACTCGCTACTTGTTCCATAGTTTGATGGAGCATCGTTATCAGAACGAATCGTTCCGTGTTGTTGGCTGATTAACGGTATCGCCTCAGTAGTTTGTGGTACAATTAAAGCACCCGAAGCTTGAATTTCAGTGCCGTCTGTATTCTTGGTTTTGTAAATAATTTTATAGGCTTTGATGTCATATTTCAACAAACCGCTAATGAATATTGCTACAAGTGGGTCGTTGATTCCGCCCGTTAGCACATCAGTTCTGGTTTTTAGTACATCTTTTGAATAAGTACCAATCAGCGTGCTACTTACTAAGTACTGATTACTTGGGATTGGGTCTGGGTCACTGATTTTATTCTTACAACTTGCAAACCAAATGCCTAGACAAGTCATTAAGAAATATAATACTATTTTGTGTTGTTGAGGTTTATTCATTTTGTTGTTTTTGGTTTACTAACGATGAAGACAATTAATTATTTAAGAAATGAGGTCCAAAATTTGGTATTTGTTTAAGGGATTCAAAAAAAATAAATTTTATCATTAAACCATTATCATTGGACAGAATCTAAGGCATTTATATGAATTATCAAAGATAAACAATCCTTACAAATTCAAATTTACCATAAAAGAAATTAATTAGAGATAAGTCGCACAATTATTCGTGCTTGTCTCAAATCTGAGTGCTTCGACTACGTTTTTTTAAATTTGTGTTAAAATAAAAACAAACTTTCGCTATGAAAAAATTATTTATCCTCTTAGCCCTAATCCTATCTTGTACGAAATTCTATGCTCAAACAGTAATTAGCGGAGAAATTAGAGAGATGGCTACCCAAAAAACTTTGAAAAGTGCTTATGTATCACTTGTTAATCTTGCAGATTCTACCCGTAAAAGAACCATTCCTACCAACGATTTAGGAAAATTTCAATTTGCTCAAGTAAGAAAAGGAAATTATTCTATCCGTGTAAGCTTTTTAGGATATAAAGAACTCAGACAAAATATTACTGTTGCAGACGAGCCAACCATTGCTTTAGGTACAATGCTATTGATTGAAGATAGTCAGACCCTCAACGAAGTAAAAGTAGTTGGGCAAGTAGCTGGGGTAATTCAGAAAAAAGATACTTTGCAATTCAACGCAAGAGCTTATAAAGTAAATCCTGACGCTAATGCTGATGAATTAATTGAAAAATTGCCGGGTGCTGTTGTTGAAAATGGCAAAATGCAAATTCAAGGGGAAGAAGTAAAACAAGTAATGATTGATGGAAAGCTTTTCTTCGGAAAAGACGCAACCGCAGCCATGAAAAATATTCCAGCTGAAGTAATTGATAAAATTCAGGTATTTGACCAATTGAGCGAACAATCACAACTAACGGGATTGGATGATGGTAATACGACTAAAACCGTAAATATTACAACTCGTCCTGATATGAGAAATGGTATTTTCGGTAGAAATTCAGCGGGTATTGGTACAAACGATTCTTATAGAGTAGGTTCAAGTATTAATCGTTTTAAAGGAAGTAGCCGTTTAACGGTTTTGTTTCAATCGAATAATATTAATCAACAAAACTTTTCTTCTGAAGACCTTACAGGAGTAGCAAGTGGAAGTGCGCAGTCACGTAGAGGTGGTGGCGGAGGTGGAAACCGTGGTGGCGGTGCTGGTGGCGGAGGAGACAACTCTAGCAACTTTTTGGTGAATAATCAACCGGGTTATAATACCACTAATGCTTTTGGCTTAAATTACTCGAATGAATGGGGAACAAAATTGAAATTGCAAGGAAGTTATTTCTTGAATCAATCAAGTAATTCTATCGTAGAAAACAGTTTTCAACAATATATTCAAAGCTCAAATGCTGGACAAACCTATGCTGAAAATAGTAATTCAAGTACAAAAAGCTTGAATCATCGTGCGTATTTTAGGTTAGAATACAAAATTGATGATAACAATTCATTAGTAATGACACCAAATTTAAGTTTTCAAACCACTGATGCGAACTCTGGTTATGACGGTGTTACTAGCTTGAAAGGAAGTAGCTTGAATGATGTTTTAAATAAAAATGCTAGTAATAATAACGCCATTAATTTTTCAAATAATCTCCTTTTCAGACACCGATTTGCTAAAATGGGTCGTTCGTTGACGTTCAATGTAACGACTACTTATAACGACAGAAATGCTGAAGGTTCGTTGAAATCTGTTAATAATTTTTACGGAACAAATCCATCTGCTAGAATTTTAAATCAGCGTTCAAATACTGATGCCAATGGTTTAGGGCTTTCTACAAGTTTATATTATTCAGAACCTGTCAGTAAACAAAGTGCGGTTTTCTTGAGTACAAGTTTTGGTTATAATGAAAACCAGTCGGAAAAATATGCTTATAATTTTTCTGATTCAGAACAAACTTACAACCGTTTGGATACTTTGTTGAGTAACGTTTTCAATAGCGATTATTATAATTATAGAATTGGTACAGGTTTTCGTCAGTTTTCAAGAAATATGAATATTTCTGCCGAAGTGCGTTATCAAAATGCACATTTGATGAACGAACAAATTTTCCCTAAAACTTATAATTTAGATAAGAGCTTCAATAATATTTTGCCTTCTTTTTCAATGCGTTATAATATTAATGGTAATGCTAAATCTGTGCGTTTCAATTATCAAACCCAAACCCAGCAACCAAGTATTAGCCAATTGCAAGAAGTAGTTAATAATAACAATCCATTAAGATTATCAACTGGTAATTCTTCGTTGACTCAGGAGTATCAGCATCAACTTTCATTACGTTATACGGCTACAAGTCCAACTACTTTTTCAAATTTTGTTACTTTGATGAGTGCCAATTTTGTAGTAGGAAATATTACTAACAGCAGTTTTATTGCTACAAGAGATACTGTAATCAGTAAAGACATTACTTTGAAGGCTGGTTCTCAACTTTCTCGTCCTGTTAATTTAGATGGACAGTATTCGGTGAGAGGTTTTATGTCTTATGGTTTCCCTGTGAAAGCTATCAAGTCAAACATCAATACCAATCTTACAGCAAGTTTTTCAAGAACGCCTGGTTTAATTAACACAGCTTTGAACTACAGCGATTCTCAACGTTATGCTTTTGGTTTAGTGTTGAGTAGTAATATTAGCCAAAATGTTGACTTCACGATTTCGTCAAATTCAAATATTAGCTTTGTTCAAAATACCATCTCAAATAGTTTGAACAATAATTACTTCAACCAAAATGTAAAGTTGCGTTTGAACATTATTTTCTGGAAAGGAATTGTGTTTAATACAGATGCTACTTATTATTCAAACTCTGGACTTTCGTCTTCGTTCAATCAATCTTACACATTGTGGAACATGGCTGTAGCGAAGAAATTGTTTGAAAAACAACAAGGAGAAATTCGCCTGTCTGTATTCGATTTATTGAAATTAAACACAAGTATTCAAAGAAACGTAACAACAACTTATATCGAAGACAATCAATCGAATGTACTTCAACAATATTTTATGTTAACGTTTAGCTACAATTTGAAGAAATATTGGAAAAGCTAGAAATAATTATGAGTTGTGAATTATGAGTGATGAATTGTGAATTTTATTCGCTACAACTGTTGAAAAAAGATAGTATTGATGAACTTGTTTGAAAGAAGAGCAATTTTTTAACTCACAACTCACAACTCACAACTCACAACTCACAACTCACAACTAATAAGGCGAAGGCCCAACAGAAGTCCAACCACCATCTACTACGATACATTGACCAGTGATTTGTCTGGAAAGTGGAGAAACTAAGAAAAGTGCGGCATTGGCAATGTCTTGAACAGTAGCTGGGCGACCAGTAGGAGTAATCCTCGACCAAGTTTCAAGATAATTTGCATCACTTAAAGTCCGTTCTGTAAGTGTTGCACCAGGAGCAACAGTATTGATATTTATTTGATGCGGGGATAGATCAACCACTAAATTTTTAGCCAGTTGTTCTATCCCCGCTTTTGTCATTCCATAAGCCGCCAAATATTTATGTGCTTGATGCCCCGTCACTGAAGAAGTTAATAAAATACTTCCACCATGTCCTTGTTTTAACATTTGTTTACTTGCCGCTTGTGTCAAGAAGAAAGTACCGAATAAGTTTACTTGTAAAATTTTCTGCATTGATTCTGGTTGATATTCCCAGAAATCTCCAAAAGTAGTAATGCCAGCATTGGCAATTAAAATATCTAATTTCCCAAAACTTATTATTGTTTTCTGAATCAAGAGTTGGATACTTTCTAAATCGGCAACATCTCCACCAAAAGCTTCACAAATTCTTCCATTTTCACGAATTGTTTTTGCTGAAGATTCCGCCAAATCCTCATCAATATCGTTTAGGATTACTTTCGCACCTTGTTCAGCTAGTTGTTTTGCAATTTCAAAACCAATGCCAATACCTGCACCAGTGACAATCGCTACTTGGTTTTGGAAACGTTGTTCAAGCATATTCTTATGTTTTGTTTCGTACTGTTTTAATAATTCTTATTCAGGTTCATAATCGGAAGGTAAAGCCGTTCCGATACGATAATTACCCATGCTTCCCGAAAATTTTAAGGACTGTGGAGGATACAATTCTCCTTGTGAAGTTAGGTATTTTACTTCATTTTTGTTGGAAAGCTCTATACTGGTATGTTCATAGCGCATGTAGCGATAACGATAATTGGCTTGTTTGTTATTTTTACCTTCATAAACAATTTCGATAGGAGTGTTAAGTTTGAGAAAGTACTGATGATTGACAGAATCTGGCTCTATCATTTTATCTAAATCTATCTGAAAAGCTTTGTTTGTTAACTTTAGATAGAAATCATTCATGTTGTAATTAACCAAAGTATCTTTAATCACTAAAAACTTATTTTCTTTCAATTGATGCCTTATCAAAGATTTAAAGAAATGGTTTGGTGAACCCCAATAAGCTTCTTTTCGGTTTTGTTCCCAAGTATTTTGTTCTGTTTGGTTTTGTGCTTTCAAGGGTTCAAAACGAGTAATACCTAAATAGGAAACATCACCATTGGTTTTGTATTGAAATTCTTTCAAAGTACTAAATACTTTATAGCCAAGTTTGTGATTGATGATTACGAGTGGTTCATCACAACTGGCAAAGAGTTTGTTTTCTTCCCAAAACAGTCGGATTTTATTTCGATTTTCAATTTCATAATCTTCATTTTTTTCACTTTCTCCGAGAAATTCTCTTTTAAAAACTTTATAATCTCTAAGCCATTGCTTGCTTACTTTGCCTTCAATTTTTACTTCAAGTAATTCTTTGCTGACTGGCATTAATTTGAAAGTAAGTGTTTTATCAATCAATTGTTTACTCTCAAAAACAGAACTAATCGTACTATAACCAATAAATGAAGCACCAATTTGTATGGTTCCGAAAGGTACTTTTAGCGTGAATTCTCCATTTTCATTGGTAATCGTGCCAATGGACGAGCCTACTACAAAAACCGTTGAAAAAGGTAAAGGTTTATTGTTCTCTTCGTCAATTACTTTGCCTTTAATCGTTGCTTGACTGAACGATGAGTAGGAGCAAAGGAGCAGTAAAAAAACAGATTGATAAAATATTTTTTTCATAAAGTATTCTATCGTTTAGGGTTGTTTTGATGTGTGTGTGTGAAAAAATAGACATAAAAAAATCTGAGAATGAATGTATAAAATAATACAGACATTCCCAGATATGGTTTATTTGTTTTGTTAATTATTTCTTCAAATACTTTCCAAACCATTTCAAATAACGCTCAAAGCGGTCGATTTGAAAACTTGGGTTTGTAATGCCATGAAATTGCCCCGGATAAATAATCAACTCCGTTGGAATTCCTACTGATTTGAACGCTTGATACATTTGTTCACTACCGATGGCTGGCACGTTAAAATCACTTTCCCCTACCATAAATTGTGTTGGCGTTTTGATTTTTTCTACTTTCAAGAATGGATACGAAAGTGCAATATATTTATCAAAATTCTTCCAAGGCGCTCCTAATTCGTGTTCATATTGTAAAATATACTGGTCTGCTCCATACATTGACGAAATCATTGCTACACCTGCGCCACTTGATGCTACTTTAAAACGAGTATCCGTTGCAATGGTATAATCTGTCAGGATTCCGCCATAACTCCAACCGCCAATACCCAATTTTTCTGGGTCAGCAATGCCATTATTTACTACATAATCGGTTGCCCCCAAAATATCCATTACTTCTTTATTGCCCCAATCGCCAGAAATTACTTTGCAATAAGCTAAACCTCTACCGTTTGAACCACGATAATTTACCGCCACCACATTATAACCAGCGGCAGCTAACATTTGGCGACTTAAATCAAAACTGTACTCATCCTGAGCTACTGGACCGCCATGAATAAAGAAAATCGTTGGAAGTTTCACAGTTTTTGAAGCATTCGCTGGGCGATACAAAAGGTTTGAAACCAAAGTGCCATCTTTACTTTTTGACGTAAAACCTTCAACACTTGCTAATGATAAAGGTGCTAAGAAATCTTCATGATGTTTGGTCAATCGTCTTATCGCATTATTTTCAAAAACATACAATTCGGCAGGAGTTTGCGGGTTACTCATCGTCGTTAAGAAAGTACCAGCAGGATGTCTCTCTAACGTAGTAAAACTTCTTTCACCATCAAGGAGTTTGGTGATTTTTCCGTCAGTAGCGTTGAATTGTGCAATGTATCTTGTACGGTCGTCGGCTACTAAAGCCAGAATGGAAGCACCATCTTTTGTCCATTTATGTGAAGAAACAGGTCTGTCTAAAGATTTTGTTAAGAGCTTTGGCTCGTCTCCATCTTTGGAAATTGTACATAAAATAGATTGGTCGTACATGATGTAAGCTTCTGAAGAAGTAGTTCTCAAGTACGCAATTTGTTTGCCATCGGGGCTCCAAACAGGTGAATAATCTCTTCCCGTCCAAGTTGTCAATTGTTTTGCAGGAGCATTGGCTTTGGCATCCATCACAAAAATATCTGAATTAGCATTTTTGTCTGGGTCATCTGTATGATTACTCAAAAAAGCAATCTGTGAACCATCGGGCGACCAAACGGGTGATTCTTCTTCAAAATTTCCTTTCGTTAAAGTATCAATCTTTTTGGTTTCAATGTCAAATAAATATAAATGCGTTGAGCTTCTGGTGATATAACCTTCAACATCTTTTTTAAACTGAAAGCGGTCGATAACGATTGGTTTGGGTGCTTTTGATTTAGAAGTATCTGCTGAAACTTTAATGACCAAAGCAATTTTTTTACCGTCTGGCGACCAAGCGTATTCTTCTAAATCACCTTTTTTCAGGTCGGTCAATTGTTTGGCTTCGCCACCTCTTCTGTCCATCAACCAGATTTGACCACTGGTTAAACCATTTCTTGAAGAAACGAATGATAAATATTTTCCGTCTGGACTCCAACGAGCTTGAGATTCTCCATCAGGTGTGTGCGTTAATTGAACGGTTTCTTTCCCATCCCAAGAAACCATGTAAACATCGGCATTTCTTTTGTTTTTGGCTGAGTCGATTGTTGAAAGTGTGTAACTGACCCAATTGCCTTCAGGAGAAATCTTGGCATCAGTAACAGTTTTTAAACGATAAACATCAGAAGGTTTTAAAGGACGTTTGACAGGAGGGGTTTGAGCGGATAAATTGAAACTCGCCCAAAGACAAAGCGAGAGTAATAATAAATGTTTTTTCATGTTGTTGAAGATTTTTGAATGAAATCGAAGATAAGAAAATTCCCCAAAGGATTTGTTAATCTTTTGGGGAATTTTAGGAATGATGAATTAGGTCAGTACATTACGAGAGATTCAATTTTGGAAAAAAAAATTTCATAATTAAATTTTTTGTAGCGGCAAACCCTTGCGGTTGCCGTGTTGAGTGCGGCAACCGCAAGGGTTTGCCGCTACAAAATCTGTTTTAAAAACAAATCTAAACCTCGTACAGTATTAATGATGAATGATTAGTTTCAATACACTTGAGTATTGTTTATATGCTCTTGAGCATTGTTTTGATACTCTTGAATATTGTTTAGATATACTTGAGTATTGTTTATATGCTCTTGAGTATTGTTTTGATACTCTTGAATATTGTTTATATGCTCTTGAGTATTGTTTTGATGCTCAAGAGTATTGTTTATATACACTTGAGCATTGTTTTGATACTCTTGAGTATTGTTTATATACTCTTGAATATTGTTTATATACACTTGAGCATTGTTTATATGCTCTTGAGCATTGTTTATATGCTCTTGAGTATTGTTTATATGCTCTTGAGTATTGTTTATATACTCTTGAGCATTGTTTATATGTGTCTCACCCTAAAAAAGCTTGACAGTATTTTGGGTTAAAACTGAATTAATTGTCAAGTTTTTTTTATTGTATTACCAAGATTACGACATTTA
>NZ_JBEUMS010000015.1:0-210058 GCF_040543805.1 Arcicella rosea | reverse complement strand
AAGAAAAAAAGAAGCAAAAAAAGAAAAATATTATAGTAGTAATGTTTTTTCTGTTCTTAGAATATTAATAATAAGCAAAAGTAAAGGTTGGAGTTATCTCCAACGAAACGAGCGTAAGCAAGTCTCCAAATATGAAGTGAGAATGAAATTATTAAGTTGGCGTGTTGCTTACGCACATCTTGTTGGAGATAACTCCAACAAGGGCTTAAAAAGCTAAAAAGCGGATGCTTACATTCTCTGAGCGGGTGGTTATATTCTTCTAGCGGGTGGCTATATTCTCCGAGAAGATGCTTACATTCTTCGAGCGGGTGGCTATATTCTCCGAGAAGGTGCTTACATTCTTCTAGCGGGTGGTTATATTCTCCAAGAAGGTGCTTATATTCTCCGAGCGGATGATTACATTCTTCGAGCGAGTGGCTATATTCTAAAAGCGAGAGCTTAAATACTCAGGTTTGATGCCAATTGATTTGACAACTTTACAAAAGTTGTCAAATCTGGAAATAAAACAGAAACAAATTTTTAAACAACATAATAAACAAATAACAACATGAAAAAGAACATTTTAGTATTCGTCCTTTTATTGGTTTCAGTGTTCACTTTTGCAGAAACACCTAAGAAAGAAACTGTAAAAATTAAAACGTCTGCCATTTGTGAAATGTGCAAAGAGCGTATTGAGAAAAAATTAGCTTTTACCAAAGGAGTATCAGAGTCTAATTTGAATGTAGAAAGTAAAGACAAAGTGGTTACAGTAACATTCAATCCAAAGAAAACCTCTGTGGACAAAATTAAGAAAGCGATTTCTGAAGTAGGTTACGATGCAGAAGAAGTAGCAGCTGATGCAAAAGGGTATGAAAAATTACCTTCTTGCTGTAAAAAAGGAGGAATGGCTCATTAAGCGTTTTTTAGCGGAAAGATATAAGCGATCACTGTTATGACTCATGCCATGACTTTGATTCATGGCATGAGTTTTTTATGGAAAAAACACAAAAGGGTTGCTGATTTTGAATCAACAACCCTTTTGTAATCTCAAAGCTCATCGCTCAAGGCTTAAAGCTATTACGCTAACATTCCCAATAAAGACGAAAGCTTATCTTTTAAATCTTTTCTATCTACGATAAAATCAAGGAATCCGTGTTCTAAAACGAATTCTGCACTTTGGAAACCTTTAGGTAAATCTTTACCAATGGTTTCACGGATTACTCTTGGTCCAGCGAAACCAATCAAAGCCCCCGGTTCAGAAATGTTAAAATCTCCAAGCATTGCATAAGAAGCCGTAACACCGCCAGTCGTTGGGTCTGTCAATAAAGAAATGTAAGGAATTCCTGCCTCAGCGAGTAAAGCTAATTTTGCAGAAGTTTTAGCCATTTGCATTAAAGAAAAACCTGCTTCCATCATCCTTGCACCACCCGATTTTGAAATCATCAAGAATGGGATTTTGTGTTCAAGTGCATAGTCGATACCACGAGCAATCTTTTCACCAACTACCGAACCCATCGAACCACCGATAAATGAGAAATCCATTGCAGAAACTACAATTTCAATGTCGTTCACTTTACCATGTGCAGTTCTAACGGCATCTTTCAAACCAGTTTTCTTTTCAGTAGCCTTGATACGGTCTGGATAACGTTTTGTATCCACAAAGTTCAGAGGATCACCTGATGAAAGCATTGCGTCCAATTCTGTATATTTTGTTTGGTCAAAAAGTAACTCAAAATACTCTTGTGAGCCAATTTTCTCATGATAATTACAGTTTGAACAAGTATAAGCGAACAAACGATGTTCACGAGTGTGCATTGCTTTCTTGCAAGATGGACACTGATACCAAAGCCCATCTGGAGCTTCACGTTTTGATTCTGTAGGGGTTAAAATACCCTTATCTTTTCTGGTAAACCAAGACATATTTTATGATTTCTAAATTCAAATGTTAATGATTGAAAGCCTTTTGTTCCAATTTATTAGTGTGGTTAGTTCACTGCTAGGAAGCGAAAAATCTTCGCAAAGATAAGGTATTGCTATTCGACTTATAACATTTTTGTGAAAAATTGTATGAGTCACAACAAAAACGAGCCTGATTGAATACACAAAAAGGCTCGTTTAAATTCATTCAAAAAGATTATTTCACTAAAATTATCTTTTTATTGATTACTCCATTTTCAGTTTGAAGTTTCAATAAATAAGTACCATTTGAAACACCACCAAGGTTAATAATATGGTTGAATTCGTTTCCTGAGTTGTTATGTTGCTCGTTGAAAACAGATAATCCGAAGATATTTACAACGTTGATAGTTACGTTTTTGGTGGCTTTGGCAAAGCTTGCTTTTATCTTGTATTCACCAGAAGTCGATGGATTTGGCGAAATCGCTACTTCAATAGCATTACTTGCTTCGTTACCTAAAACGGTTGGATTTGTCGGCGTAACAGGCTTGCCAGATGGCCCTTGGATATTTAAGTTATCCACAGTCCAGCCCCAACCATAAGCTAATGGGTCAGCTAAAAGTCTGAAACGAACTAAAACATTATCACCTGCTTTAAAATCACCAGAACTTAGCATATCAATTTCTCTTTTTCTGAAAAGATTAGGATTCCCAACTGTTTTTGAGTTTTGGTCTTTATCAACATTCAAGCTTGTCCAAGCTTTAGCCCATTCAGGGTCATCGTTGGAATCCCAACCAGCTTGAAACCACTGCCAAGTTTTGCCGCCGTCTTTAGAACCTTCTACAACAACATAATCGAAGAAATCTCTATCTGGGAAAACTGAACCATCGGCACCTGTTTCTACTAAAACTACCTCATCAAAATAGATTTTGGCCGTATCACTTCTCAAAGTAATTGGTCTTAATAATTGAGCAATGTAGTTTGTAAAAAGGTTTCCGTCTGATTCAAATACTTCTTCAGAACCATTTTTATAAGGATGGTCTGAATTTAAAGCAATACTGGTAAAGTTAGTTGGTTTCGAAAAGGTAAATCCTTTCAAATAAAAATCTTCTGGAGCAGCAGGCGAAGTATCAAAATTATTATTGTAGGTATTCACTGCTGGAAATAATTTCAATACTTTAAATTCATAAAAACCAGTTTCTGGAGAGAACCTAGTATTATGAGCTTTCGCTTTATCTTTCACGACGATACGATATTTTACAACATCATTTCCTTTGAATTGGGCTGCTGTAAATTTAAAGCTACCATCAAAAGTAATGGTTCTATCAGCCGTTGTATAAGTCAATAAGATTGGCGCTTGCTTTACATCATTGATATAATATTCTACATAAGCACTATCAATCCCGATGTTATCAAAGGCTTGTCCTTGTGGTAATTTTACTTCAGTATCGGTTGTATAAATAGAGTAAATATTGTTGGTATAAGCAATGACTGGTTTTACGGTATCGGCACCGATAGTAAAGCGATAGAAATTGGTAAAGCCTTTGGTACTCAATGGTGCTTCTGCTGGTGTCGCTAACTTTCTACCAGCTAAATCTTCTCCTTGCCAATAATAACTAATTTGTCTTCTATCTGTTGACTTTGGAAGTGTATATGAGTACTGATTTCCACTTTTTGTTAAAGCTACTTCTTTGGCATCAGCAATGAGGTTAGAGGTAGTCATGTAAAGTTTTACAGAACCATCTTTGATAGCAGTATCTCCGAACACTTTAGCCGTAAAAACGTAATCTTTATTAGTATCTTCATTATCAGTGAAAGCGTCATGAGTAATAGAACTACTAACCCAGCCCATATCAGCAAAAAAGTTTAATATAATTGGTCCAAGGTCACGAGTTAACTCTCCAGCAGCAATGGATGGTGTCATCAAAGCATTTGGGTCGCCGATACGATAGGTAGCTTGGTCAACATGATAAATACTTGAACCCGCACTATAGGTTGTTGGGGCATATAGTTTGGCTTGCTTGTTAGCATTTGCTTTTGTTGCAGATGGGCTATTCAAGAACAATTTTCCACCAGTAATTTCTTTACGAAGAGCTTCCGAAAAGTTGTCAATCGTAGTAGAGTCAATTAAAGATACTCCCGTACTGTTTACGATAAAATTATCAAAAATACCTGCTGAACCTACAAAGCTACCACTTCCCCAACCTGCCACTGTTTCATTTGCGCCGAAAGTACCAATAAAACCAAGTCCATGTCCAAACTCGTGTAATACAATTGAATAAAGGTCATATTGTAAACGAGTTGGTGTTGATTCGCCAGTGTACCAGTCTGTACGGTCAGAATTAAAAGTAGCAACGATATCAGCTTGGTCTTCTCCGTTCAAATCTTTTCTAGCCATTTTTTCAGCAAGTGCAATTGGATACCAAGTGCCTGCTTTAGCCGCTCCGGGGAAATTACGATAATATGTAGAAGCACCAGCTGAACCTAAAACACCAGGGGCAAGACTTCTCCATCGTACTAATATTTTAATAGGGACGTCTGAATTTAAAGCATTTGCCCAAGTAGCTGCCGCTTTTTCGAATATGGCTTTTACTTCTGTAGATAAATTTGAACCTTGTTCATAAAATACTTGGAAGTTTGACGCTTGGCTTGATGATTTACGAGTATTGGCAGCGAGTTTTTTGTCAGCTTCTAATTTAGCTTTCATCATCTCTGTATAGCCCATTGGGAAAACACGTTCTTTGGCTTGCTCAGGAGTTTGGGCATAATCAACAATTTGAGTACCGGGAATAGACTCAATTTTGATTTTTTGAGAGAAAGCCCCAATGCTTCCCATTATAAAGAAAGTAAAAAGTAATAATTTTTTCATATTCAAATGTTTTTAGGAGACTTATTAAATAGAAATTGAAGTGTTTGCTACACAAGATAATAACTATTTTTGATAGAAATTAATAAAGGATTTAGAAACGATAATTAATCAAGGAGCAAGCATTATGTAAACGAAAAAAAAGGCTTTCTTTTTATATCAAGAAAGCCTTTTTCATAAATTTATTTTAAATACTAATAACCAGGGTTTTGTTTAACATTGGCATTTGTACGAATTTCATTGGTTGGAATAGGTAGCTGGAATCTAGCATCACCAACCGTTAAGCTTTTGAAACCATAAGTTGTTCCTGTTCCGTCGTATCTATCTCCCCAATTTGAACGAGCAATAGACAGTCCTTTACGTTTAATGTCAAAGAAACGATGCCCTTCAAAAGCTAATTCAAGACGTCTTTGCAAATCAATTTCAGTTTTCAAAGCAGTACCACCTTCTTGGTTATCAGCAGCTACAAAACCTATGTAACGGCTTGCTCTCAAAGCATTCAAATCTTTAAGTGCGTCAGCATCTTTGTTCAATTGTGCCAAAGCTTCTGCACGATTCAATAATACTTCTGCTACTCTGATTACCTTAGGGTCAACCACGTTTGCATTACCAGTGGCACGTCCGAAATATTTGATGATATTGTTATATCTGAATCCACCAAAAGTACTTGAACCGATATATGCCGTTTTACGAATATCATTGTCTTTGTATAATCTAAAAAGGTCAAAGTCAACAACATATTCAGAACGTACTCCTGATGCCGAACTTTGGCTATATTCAACACCGGGCGATACAGCGTCTTTATCAACAATTTGTAATTTCAATAATACTCCGTCGTTACTTGCATCTTTCCAAATGCTTGAGAAATTGGCAATTGAACCCGGACTTGAACTTAATGCTAAAGACTGTGTAGCAGCATCGGCAGCTTTTTGCCATTGAGCTTCATACAAATACAAGCGTGAAAGTAAGCCATAAACAGCAACTTTATTGAAACGATAAATTCCATTTCCATTACCGATTAAGCTGGCAGCTTCTACTAAATCTGCTTCGATTTTTGCATAGTTAGACTTTACCGTTTCACGAGAGGGTTTAGCACTATGATCAATACTTGTTACATAAGGAATGCCTAAATCAGCATCACTTGCTTGTGTAAAAGCTTTTCCGTATAATTTAACCATGTCAAAATGAGCAAGCGCTCTTACTGCTAATGCTTCGCCTTTAAAGTTATTTTTGGCAGTTCCATCAGGTAATTTATTGATGTTAACGAGAATACCATTGGCTCTACGAATAGTTGTATAAGCCTGTGTCCATAAATCCCAAGCAATGTCACCATTATAACGCCACTCATGAAAAAAGCGATTTGATAAACGACCTGTTCGGCTCATGATAGCATTATCAGACATAATATCTGGAAGACTAATGGATGAACCCGCATAGTACGAACCGCCCGATAAACCTGATAATCCACCAACATTGCGAGCATACATACCTCGTGCAGCATTATCAAAATCGGTTTCAGATTCAAATGCTTGTGTATCAGTTACTGAGTTGTAGGGAGTTAATTCAAGTTCCTTATCACTACAACTTGTTACTCCTATCAGAGTAAAAATGCCAAGAGTTAAAATATATTTTTTCATATTTTGAAAGTCTATTTTATGGATGAATTTAGAAGGTTAAATCAATACCGAATGTTAATTGACGAGCAACAGGATAGCTATATCCACGGAATAAACCTTGTGTTTGTCCACCTGTACTTTCTGCTTGTCCGAAACCAATTTCTGGATCACCTTTAGCTTCAACTGCGTGATACCACCAGTTTTGAGCCTGCGCATAAATTCTTACAGATTGAATTTTTGCTTTTTTCGTAATACCTGTAGGAATCGTATAACCTAAAGTAACATTTCTTAAACGAATAAAATCGCCTTTTTGTAAATAGCGGTCTGTAGTGTAACTGATTCCAGTTGGTTCAGGAAGTACACCAGTATCACCAGCTTTTTTCCAATAATTCAAAGCATCTGCAGCTTGGTTATTATAAATGTATTCACCATCAGAGGTCAAGTCATTCCACAATGAGTTAAAGATATAATTACCACCAGAGTAATATAAATCAGCCCCTAAAGAAAAGCCTTTATAACTAATATCTGTATGGAAATTGCCAAAACGAGTTGCCAAACGTGATTTTCCTTCTAATACGACAGCATCGCTTGGACTATAATTTTCAACGATTTCACCATTGATATTATAAAATTGTTGGGCACCTGTTTGAGAATTCACACCTGCATAACGAGTCATAAAATAAACATCAATTGGTTGTCCGATTTGCAGTTTACTAAGACCTCCTGGACGGATAATTCCATCTTCTGTAAGTGCTGTAACCTTATTTTTATTGATAGAATAATTTACATTTACATCCCATTTCAAGTCTTTTGTATTAAGAATTTTATAACCAAGCGTAAATTCTAAACCTCTGTTTTGTACAGCTCCAACGTTTTCTGTTCTTGTCTGAAAACCAGTTGTTGCCGATAGAGGGCGATCATACAATAATGATGAATTGTTTTTGTTGTACCAGTCTATCGTACCATAAAGACGATTATTCAATACCGAGAAGTCAAGACCAAAATCTGTGGCTGCTAATTTTTCCCAAGTTAAATCAGAATTCAAAAGTTGGGATGGAAAAGTGGCCGAAGTTAACCCATAACTTGTATAACGATATAGGGCTAATGAAGTATAATTACCAATACGATCATTACCTGTTAAACCATAACTAGCTCTAAGTTTTAATGAATTGATAAAGGTTAAGTCTTGTATGAATGATTCTTTATCTAAATGCCAGCCAGCACTAGCTGCCCCAAATAAACCATAACGATTATTTGCCCCAAAACGAGAAGAACCATCACGGCGAATAGATAAATCAAGGAAGTATTTTTGATTAAAGTCATAATTGATACGACCAAATAGTGAATATAATGCCCAATCTTGTTTGCCAGTAGATGCACCCGTTGGTGTTGATGAATTATCTTGAGTATTTACCCTGTCTGATGGATATCCTTTTGATGACAATGTATAAGTTTTTAGTCTATCTCTGGTAAATTCTATACCACCCAATACTTTGAAATTATGGGTGTCATCAATTGATTTAAAATACGTAGCAGTATTGGTGAATACATAGTTGAAGTTTTGAAAACCATTATCAGTTTTTGAACCTCTTGCGGCTGGGTCACCAACGTATTGGTCTAATATTGAATTAGGCTTGATATAATATTCTCTTGCATAATCAGTATAAGTAAGACCAATCTGAGAACGTACTTCTAAATCTTTAATAGGAGTTAACGCTACAAAAAAGCTTCCCAATCCATTCACAATATTTTGCTTTTCTGTATTGTTTAAGATTGCTTCCGAGATACTGAAACCGTTGGCTGTAAGGTTGTAAGTTCCATCATCATTAAATTCTGGTTCATAAGCATTGTAAGCATAAATGGCATAAAATGGGTTTTGAACATTGTAACGATCTCTTTGCTCATTCGTTTGAATAACAGAAAACTGTAAATTAGAACCAGTTTTTAACCATTTTGAAGCACGATATTCCAAATTGATTCTTCCAGTATTCAAATCAGAGTTAGAACCGTTTACCAAACCACCAACTTTAGAAGTTTGCAAGCCGATGTTATATGAAAAGGCATCATTAGCACCACTAATACCCAAACGATGAGTTCTTAACTGACCTTTCTGTAAAAGTGTTTTGAACCAATCTGTTTTACCAGCAGACAATCTTGTTACTTCTGCTTGGTACTCGGCATCAGTAATTTTTGTAACATCATCAACCTGAAAATATCCATTAGTATAACCCAAGTCTTTTTCATAACGAAGCTTTTCTTCAAAAGTCATCATTTTGAAATTGTCAGGTGTTTTTTCTGAATATCCAGCTTGGAAAGAATAAGTAATTTTTGGTAAACCTTTTTTACCTTGTTTGGTAGTAACAAGAATTACCCCATTGGCACCTCTTGAACCATAAATTGCTGCTGAAGAAGCATCTTTCAATACTTGAACATCTTCAATTTCGTTTGGATTAATCGTATTTAAAATATTGATGCCACCTTGCGCTTCACTATTGGCAACTGGCACACCGTCAATTACAACTAATGGTTGTGAACCAGCCGTTAATGAACCTTCTCCACGAATACGGATAAAGTTTTGTCCTGAAGGACGACCATTCACCGAAGTAATTTGTAATCCAGCTGCTTTACCTTGCAAAAGATTATCAAATGTTGAACCTCCAGCTTTCCCTTCTAAAGCTTTTCCTGAAATATTGGCTTGAGAAGCCGTAAGGTTTTGTTTTTTGGTTGTTCCATATCCAACTACAACTACTTCTTCGATGTCAGTTACATCATTTACTAAAGCAACATTGATAATGGTTTTTGTTCCAACAGCAATATCTTGTTTAATAAAGCCAACAAAACCAAAGGTTAATGTTGCATTATTTGGAACACTAATTTTATACGAACCATCGGCTGCAGAAGTTGTTCCTTTGGATGTACCTTTCACCGAAACACTCACACCAGCAAGTACTGCTCCATCCTCAGAGGAGGTTACTTTTCCTGAGACAATTCTGTCCTGAGCCGCCATTTTCAGCGTTAAAGTCAGCATCAGCACAAAAATCATTAGTAATTTTCTGTTCATGTTGTTGATTTTGTTGTTTAATTTGAATGTTTAGTTAGAATTGGTTGATAAACTAGGTTTTACTAAGTCGCAAAATTTATTCTTGAAAATTAACAATAAGTAAACAAATATTGATACTTTAGGTATTTCAAAGATAGCATTTGTTGGTAATATTTTACTATACAAAACCTAATAAAATACATTATTTTATTAGCTAATTGCTAAAAAGTACCGCTCAATAAATCACTATTCACTAAAGGCATAGAACAGTATTCAATACAACAAATAATTTTTATATTTGTTGGTCGAAAAATCTCAGACTTTAACTTAACAAATAATACTATGATTGCTAGCTTAGACGCACTTACCCAAGAAAAAATCAACTTGTGGCTTTCGGGAAACTATGATGCTGACACAAAAGCCAAAATCCAACAACTTTTAGATGAAGGAAAAGAAACAGAATTGACAGATTCTTTCTATAAAGACTTAGAGTTTGGAACGGGTGGAATGCGTGGTGAAATGGGTGTTGGTTCAAACCGTATGAATAAATACACGGTTGGCTCTGCCACACAGGGTTTTGCCAATTATTTGAAAGCTAATTTCACTGGCGAAAGTATTAGCGTAGCGATTGCTCACGATTCAAGAAATAATGCTTCATACTTTGCTAAAGTAGCTGCAGATATTTTTTCGGCGAATGGCATCAAAGTTTATTTATTTAAAGAATTGCGCCCAACGCCTGAATTATCTTTTGCTGTTAGACATTTAGGCTGTAATGCTGGACTAGTAATTACGGCTTCGCACAACCCACGTGAATACAATGGCTATAAAGCTTATTGGAACGATGGTTCACAAGTAGTTGCTCCGCACGATAAAAATATCGTAGCAGAAGTAAACAAAATTCAATCGGTAGATGAAATAAACTTTACAGGAAATCCAGATTTGATTACCGCTATTGGCGAAGAAATTGATGCTGAATACTTGAAAACAATTCAAGTAAATTCAATTAACCCAGCAGTAATTACTCGTCAGAAAGATTTAAAAATCGTTTATTCTTCAATTCATGGAACAGGTATTACACTTGTACCAAAAGCTTTGAAATTGCTAGGGTTTGAAGATGTAAACGTCGTTGAAGCACAAGCAGAGCCAAATGGAGATTTCCCAACAGTGATTTATCCAAACCCAGAAGAAACAGAAGCGATGACTTTAGCCATGAATTTGGCAAAAGAAATTGATGCAGATTTGGTAATTGCTACTGACCCAGATGCGGATAGAGTAGGAGCAGCGGTGAAAAATCCAGCGGGCGAATGGGTACTTTTGAACGGTAACCAAATGGCAAGTTTGATTATTTATTACTTGTTAGATGCTTGGAAAAAGGCAGGAAAATTGACAGGAAAGGAGTTCATCGCAAAAACCATTGTTACGACGAATATCATCGATAAAATGTGTGAAACACAAGGCGTTAAATGTTATAATACTTTAACTGGCTTTAAATTTATCGCTGCGGTAATTCGTGAATTAGAAGGAAAAGAGAAGTTTATCGGTGGAGGCGAAGAATCGTATGGTTATTTAATTGGTGATGCTGTTCGTGATAAAGATGCTGTTGCTTCTTGTGCAATGATTGCTGAATTGACGGCTTATGCTAAAGATAATGGAAAATCATTATTCGATTTCTTGACGAGTATGTATATGGAAAATAATTTCTATTACGAAGGCTTGATTTCATTAACTAAAAAAGGAAAAGCTGGCGCAGAAGAAATTCAGAAAATGATGGCTGATTTACGCAGTAATGTTCCCGCAACAGTGGCAGGTTCAGAACCAGTAACAGTAATTGACTATACGAACTTAACTTCAACAGATTTAAAATCTGGAGTAATTACAAGCATTCCAACAGGATTGGGAATGGAAGCTTCCAATGTAATTCAATTGGTTTTAGCAGATGGAACGAAAGTATCTGCTCGTCCATCAGGAACAGAGCCTAAGATTAAATTCTATGTTTCAGTAAATGAGCCTTTAGAAAAAGCAGAAGATTTTGATGCTGTTCTTTCTAAATTAAAGCAAAAGGTTTCAGCGATTCAAGAGGATTTGGGTTTGAAGTAAAGATAATTAATATTGTAAAATAGTAGAGGCGAGAAATTTTTCTCGCCTCTACTATTTTTATGCTTCCACCGCTCTCTTAAATTCCGAAGTAAAGTGGAATTGAATATCTGGATTATTTTGGATATTCATTCTTAAAATCCATTCTGATTCTGCTAAAAATACAAAGTTTCCGTCTTTATCTTGTGCGATGTTTTGAGCTTTTAATCTTACAAATTCTGTGAGTTTTTTCTCGTCATCAGAAGTTACCCAACAAGCTTTAGCTATATCACGATGGTCGAAACGACATTTTGCACCGTACTCATGCTCCAAACGATATTGAATTACTTCGTATTGAAGTTCTCCAACTGTTCCTACAATTTTTCTATTTCCAAGATGTGGTTGAACGAATAATTGTGCTACTCCTTCGTCTGTTAATTGTTGAATTCCTTTTTCCAATTGTTTAGATTTCATTGGGTCGAGGTTCATTAATTCTTTGAAAATTTCTGGAGAGAAACTTGGAATGCCTTGGTATTGCATTACTTCTCCTTCCGACAAAGTATCGCCAATTTTAAAGTTTCCAGTATCATATAAACCAATTACATCACCCGGAAAACCTTCGTCGATTACTTCTTTTTCTTGAGCCATGAAATTATATGGATTGTTGAAACGAAGGTTTTTATCTAAACGAACGTGTTTGTAAAATTTATTACGCTCGAATGTTCCTGAACAAACTCTTAAGAAAGCAATTCTATCACGGTGTTTTGGGTCGAGATTGGCGTGGATTTTGAAAATAAAACCAGTGAATTTTTTCTCTTCTGGTTCTACAATTCTTACGTCAGTTTTTCGTGCTTGCGTACTTGGGGCAATTTCAGTGAAAGTGTCCAATAATTCTTGCACACCAAAATTATTAACAGCCGAACCAAAGAAAACTGGCGCTACTTCTCCCGACAAATAAATACTTCTGTCAAAATCTCCATAAACGCCTTCAATCAATTCAATATCTTCACGCAATTGATTAGCATCTTTTTCGCCTACTTTTTTGTCTAATTCTTCCGACCAAATATCTACTGAAACAACTTCTTTTTCAATTTTGGTTTTATTCGCATTGAAGATGTTCAGCGATTTTTCATAAATATTATAAACACCTTTGAAGTTTGAACCAATGTTGATTGGCCAAGTAAGCGGGCGCACTTTGATGTTAAGTTTCTGCTCTAATTCATCTAGTAAATCAAAAGGATTTTGTCCTTCTCTGTCCATTTTATTGATGAATACGATTACAGGCGTATTTCTCATACGACAAACTTCCATTAAACGTTCGGTTTGCTCTTCTACACCTTTTACGCAGTCGATAACCAAAATTACAGAATCGACAGCCGTTAAAGTTCTATAAGTATCTTCGGCAAAATCCTTGTGACCAGGAGTATCCAGAATGTTGATTTTAAGATTATTGTACTCGAAAGTCATTACAGAAGTAGCTACCGAAATACCTCTTTGGCGTTCAATCTCCATGAAATCGGAAGTTGCACCTTTTTTGATTTTATTTGATTTTACTGCACCAGCCGTTTGGATAGCACCTCCAAATAAAAGTAATTTTTCGGTAAGTGTTGTTTTTCCCGCATCGGGGTGAGAGATAATACCGAAAGTACGGCGTTTATGTATTTCTTCTTGTATGGTTGCCATTTTCAATCTATAAATGAGTGATTGAGTACTTTAATTCACCTCAATCCTGAAAAATCTTTTAAATAAGTTGCAAAATTACTCATAAAAAAAGAAACCTCACAGAAATTTGTTTTCTGTGAGGTTTTTAAATGGAGTAATCAAATAATTACTAGTTCTTATTCAAATTACTTTTATTTCTACTGTAAAGGAAATACACTAAAATACCTAAAGTACTCCAAATCAAGAATGCGTGCCAAGTTTCTCTTCTTACTTGTGTCATTAAAAACACATTGAAAAGTACTCCCATCGGTGCTACAAACCAGATAAGTGGCGCTTTGTATGGACGCTCGATGTCTGGCTGTTGGTAACGCAATAAAAGTACTGCACCCGAAATCATAGCGAAAGCTAACAAAGTACCCATTGAACACATTTCAGATACTTTATCAATTGGCGTAAGTGCTGATACAATTGATACGATAAGACCAACTAAGATTGTGCTTTTCCAAGGTGTTTTGAAATTTGGGTGAATCGTTTTGAAGAAAGCTGGTAATAAACCATCTTTCGCCATTCCTAGGAAAATACGAGTTTGTCCAAGCATCATTACCAACATTACAGAAGTAAGACCAGCTACAGCAGCAATGGTAATGATAAACACTGCCCAAGGTAAGCCAGCATCAGCAAAAGCCGAAGCTACTGGTGCTTTTAAATCTAGGGTGTCGTATTTTACCATTCCTGTTAACACTAAAGATACCAAGATGTATAAAATAGTACAGATTACTAAAGATGCTACGATAGCAAAAGGAATATCTTTACGTGGATTGATTGCTTCACCAGCTTGCGTAGATACGGCATCGAAACCGATATAAGCAAAGAATACAATGGTTGCTGCAGTTACGACACCATCCCAACCGAAGTGGCCTTTACCATCTGCATCAAATACTCTTTCTGGAATGAATGGATGCCAGTTTTCTGTTTTTACAAAGAATGCACCTACAATAATTACGAATAATACTACCGAGAGTTTAGTAATTACAATAATATTGTTTGTTTTAGCAGATTCTTGAATACCTCTTACTAATACAGAAGTTACAATCCATGTGATAAAAAAGGCTGCAATATTGAAAGCTGGAACTGGGCCATCAACACCTAGTTTTGTACCAGCCGTGTAAGGGTCGTTCATTAAAGTTACTGGCAATTCAATTCCGAATAAATGAACGAGTTTCTCGAAATAACCAGACCATGCTACCGCTACTGTGGTAGCACCCATCATATATTCAAGGATAAGGTTCCAGCCAATTAGCCAAGCAAAGATTTCACCAACGGTACCATAAGAATACGCATATGCAGAACCTTCAACGGGAAGAATGGATGAAAATTCAGCATAACAAAGGGAAGCAAATGTACAACCGATGGCTGCAATGACGAAAGCAAGTGCTAAAGCCGGACCGGCGTGGTCGTGGGCAGCAATACCCGTTAAAGTAAAAATACCTCCACCAATAATTGCTCCGATACCAAGTGAAGTAAGTCCCCACTTTGTAAGAACACGTTTAAGTTCAGATTTTTTCATGTCAGCTTCGTAGGCTGCCATTGGTTTTTTACGCCAAATACTGTTATTCATAGGGTTTTAGTTTTTGTGTGAATTTGAAGTGATTTTTAGATTTTGGTTAGTTTAATAAATCTGTTTTTTGTTCAAAGAAATCCTTTCGAGATAAAAAAGTATTAATACTTCATTCTACGAAAGTATATTTTGTTTAAACATCTTTGAAGATACAGAATATTTTGTGTCAAAACAAAAAAAGACCTGCAAGTCAATCAACTTACAGGTCTTTTAATTGCGTATTTAAGCTTTTGTGGCAGGTTCAACTTTTTTCTTACCTGTACCTAAATCGATAACGATTGGCGCAGCTACGAAGATTGAAGAATAAGCACCGAAAACAACACCGATAAACATGGCGAATGAGAAACCTCTTAGAATATCTCCACCAAAGAATAACAATACCGTTACTACCAAGAATACTGTTGTAGCAGTCATTACTGTACGGCTCATAGTATGGTTAATAGATTGATTAATTGTTTTAATCATCAATTCTTTGTTGCTCAAATCAGCATCATTACCAATCTCTTCACGAATACGGTCGAATACTACCACGGTATCGTTAATAGAGTAACCAATTACAGTTAATACCGCTGCAATAAAGATTTGGTCAACTTCTAACTCAAATCCGAAAAGGCGAGTAATACCAACCATTCCTAATACGACTAATGAATCGTGTAAAAGGGCGATAATACCACCTAATGAATATTGCCATTTACGGAAACGTAATAAAATGTAAATGAAAATACCAACTAGAGCATAAAGAATTGAAATGAATGATTGTTTTAAAATATCATCTGCGATGGTTGCACCTACTTTAGATTCTGAAACAATTGTTGGTTTAGCATCAGCAAATTTCTTCAAACCATTTTCTAATGCTTTACGAACTTTCTGGTTTGCTTGAATCGTTTCGTCTTCTACTAAGTATGCCGTAGTGATTTTTAATTTAGTGTCACCATTAAAAGTTTTTACTTCAACACCTTTTCCTTCAAAGCTATCTGCTAAACCATCTTTAATTGTTCCAGCTTCTACTGGTTTAGATAATTCAACTACATACGAACGACCACCCTTGAAGTCAACACCTAAGTTAAAACCACCTTGGATTGTTAATACGATAGCCCCAACAGCGATTAAACCCCACGAGAACCAGTATGAATATTTACGTTTTCCGATAAAGTCGAAGTTAAGTCCTTTGAAAAGGTCTTTAGAAATGAACGTTTCAAAAGTAACGTCTTTTTCTTTTCCTGCTTTGATAGCACGATTTGCCATCCAATCTACAAAAACATGAGAAACAAATACAGCAGTAAATACTGAAGTAACCAAACCGATACACAATGTAACCCCGAATCCTTTTACAGAACCAGAACCGAAGATAATTAAGATAATACCGATAATGATTGTAGTAACGTTACCATCAATAATTGCAGATAATGCTTTTTCATAACCTAGTTTGATAGATTCTAATAAACCTTTACCTTGGTGAAGTTCTTCACGGATACGCTCATTAATCAATACGTTGGCATCAACTGCCATACCTAATGTTAACACAATACCAGCAATACCCGGTAAAGTTAAAGCAGCTTGAATTTGTACTAATACCCCAGCAATAAAGAATACGTTGAAGAAAAGTGCAGCATTAGCCATCCAACCTGGGCTACCATAATAACCAATCATGAAGATAACAACTAACAATAAACCCAATGCCATTGAGAAATAACCTTGGTTGATAGCCTCAGCACCTAATGAAGGACCGATAAAAGCATCTTCAACGATACGAGTAGGAGCAGATAATTTACCTGATTTAATTACGTTCGCTAAATCTTTTGCTTGTTCAACTGTGAATGAACCAGAAATTGATGAACGTCCGCCTGCGATTTCTCCGTTAATATTTGGAGCAGAGTAAATGTAGTTATCTAATACGATTGCAATACGTTTTCCAACATTGGCAGCTGTTAAGTTTTTCCAAATTCTAGCACCAGTACCATTCATATTCATGGTTACTTCTGGGCGTCCGTTTTGGTCAAAATCTTGAGCAGCATCAGTGATTACTTCACCATCCAATGGTGCTTTTTGTCCTTCTGCTTTTCTCAAGAATTCAAAAGGAATAATTTCGTCACCATTTGTTGCAGGAATTCCAATGGCATTCCAAGCAAATTGAAGACCTGAAGGGAACATGATTTTTACTTCAGGACGACTGAATAATTCATTTACACGAGCAGTATCTTTACGGAAAACACCCCAAGATCTTCCTTGGTTATCCAAAGGCAAAAACAATTTTGTAAGTGCCGAACCAGCAGTTGTGTCTTTTACAGCAGAATCTTTTTTCGCTACTTTAGCAGCACCTGATAATTGACCAGCCAATCCGCCTGCTTTTGTAGTGTCGGTTGAAGTAGCGGCTGTTGCAGTCGTTGCTTTTTTAGCTTTTTCTTCAGCAGTTAAATATTCACCTAAAGAATTTAAGCCTGGTCCCCATTCAGAAATTTCAGCTACTTCGATAAATTCTAATTTAGAAGCTGCTGATAATAATTTTCTAGCACGTTCAGGATTATCAATACCTGGTAATTCTACTTGAATACGGTTTGTTCCTGGTAAACGTTGGATGTTAGGGTTAGCAACCCCTAATTTATCAATACGAGTTTGAACTGTTTTATAAACACGATCAACAGCTCCATCAATTTCATTGTTGATTACTTTCTTTACTTGTGAATCGGAAGAATTAGAATTTAATTTTTCACGGTTTACAGAGTTTGCAAAAATTGTTGCTAATTTTTGATTCGGGGCAATTTTAGCAAAAGCTTCATAGAATAATTCGTTGAAAGTTTTTGTTGAAGTTGCTTGCGCCGCAGATGCTTGGTTAAGTGCTTTGATGAAGTTAGGATCATTGCTTTTTCCTGACAATGCACGAAGGATTTCTACTGGAGAAACTTCTAACACTGCATGAAGACCACCTTCTAAGTCCAAACCTTTATGAAGTGCATAAGTAGTTACTTCTTGTAAAGTAAAGCCTAAATAAATAGGTTGTTTCCAAAGAGAGTCAATGTAATGAGTTTTCTTTGCTGGATCTAATTCTCCAGACTTTGAAGTCGCATAATTAATGGCGTCTTCACGAACTGAGCTTGCTTTCCAAGTAAACGAAAGGAAAAATAAACATAAGGCTGAAATAATTCCAGTCAGCCAAATTATGGCACTTTTATAACGCATTTTTGTAGGGAAAAAGTAATTGTGAGTAAATAAACGGATGATTAGGGTTGTAACATTTTAGCCGACATAGCAAAACGTCTTTGATTTGATAGAAATTTTCTATCAAAAATATTTATCAAGAAAAAATTATGGGGCGTTGGTAACGATAAAATGCTCGAAAAGTACTTCGAGATGCGGAAGGCGAAATGCTAAATTTTGAACAGATTGAATGGTGCGTTCAAAAGATAAAAAAGCAAATTCACAAGGATGGAAAATGAATTCTTGTGCAAAATCAATATTAACAGGTACAGAAACCTGCATCACCGAAAGTTCAGAAACAGAGCATTGTTTAGGCGCATGATTGTCCTGTCTTTGTTCTGTTTTGACTTTACTAAGCAAGTTTTGGCTTTTTTGAGTAGCATTAATTGTTTTACCAAAAACGGTAAAAACAATAACGAGCGACATCAAAAAGACGCTGAACAAACGAGCTATGTGTGAATTTTTTTGCATTCTGAATTACAAAACTATCACTTTTTGTTTGGTAATTCCAAATTCTCACTTAAAATAATTGTTCCACCTGTTTGAAATTATTTCTTACTTTTGAGCCGTCATTCATAAATAGTGTAGAAATGTTTAATTATTTAGAACCATCATATATCAAAAAATTCATTCAAACTGCTCTTGCCGAAGATGTTGGTGACGGTGATCATACTTCATTATCAACGATTCCTGCAACAGCCACTGGACGAGCAAAGCTATTGGTAAAAGAAGATGGAATGTTAGCGGGAGTAACTTTAGCAACGATGATTTTTGAAGAAGTTGATAAAGCCCTTGAAGTAAAAGTATTGCTGGAAGACGGCACGACGATAAAAAAAGGAGAAATTGTTTTGACTGTTGAAGGTTCTTCGCAATCAATTTTAAAGGCAGAACGCTTGGTGCTGAATTGTATGCAAAGAATGTCTGGTATTGCTACTTATACCGATTCGATGGTGAAATTATTGGAAGGAACGAAAACCAAGTTATTGGATACTCGTAAAACAACGCCAAATTTTCGCCTTTGCGAAAAATGGGCTTGTAAAATTGGGGGTGCCGAAAATCATCGTTACGCATTGTTTGATATGATTTTGATAAAAGATAATCATGTGGATTATGCTGGAGGAATTCACAATGCTATCAAACAAGCAAACGATTATTTGAAAGAAACAGAACGTGCATTAAGTATTGAGATTGAAGTAAGAAACTTAACAGAGCTTCGAGAAGTTTTAGCAATAGGACAAGTAAACAGAATTATGTTAGATAATTTTTCATTTGATGATTTACGTGAGGCTGTAAGCATCATTGATGGCAAATATCCTACTGAAGCTTCTGGTGGAATTAATGAAAAGACCGTCCGACAATATGCAGACTGTGGTGTAGATTATATTTCTTGTGGCGCTTTAACGCATCATGTAAATAGTTTGGATTTAAGCTTAAAAGCTTATTAGAGTGATTGGTGAATAGTAATTAGCAATTTTAATATTATTTACTTAATCACTCAATAAAAAGGTGTCTTTTCTCACGATATAAAATTTTAACAATGAATTTATTAGAAGAATCACAACGAGTTGGCTATGTGAGTCGCTCTGTTCCGTTCAAAGGAGAAGATTTAAAAGAACAGATTTTAAAACTTAAAAAAGAGAAAAATGCGGTAATCTTAGCTCATTATTATGTTGATGCTGAAATTCAGGAAATCGCAGATTTTTTAGGAGATAGTTTGGGTTTGGCACAAGCGGCAGAACAAACCGATGCTGATATGATTGTTTTCTGTGGAGTACACTTCATGGGTGAAACAGCTAAGATTCTTAATCCGAATAAAAAAGTAGTATTGCCAGATTTAAACGCTGGTTGTTCTCTAGCTGATGCTGCTCCGAAAGAGGAATTTGCAGCTTTCAAAGCAAAATATCCAGAGGCTGTTGTGGTGAGTTATATCAATTGTACCGCAGATATTAAAGCGATGACGGACATTATTTGTACTTCATCAAATGCAGTGAAAGTGGTTGAATCAATTCCTGCCGACAAACAAATTATTTTTGCTCCTGATGCCAATTTAGGAAGATATGTAGCGAAGAAAACAGGTCGTGATTTGATTTTGTGGGAAGGTGCTTGTATTGTTCATATTGATATTTCTTTGGAAAAACTCAAGAAAGCGAAAGAAGGAAATCCAAATGCTTTATTGATTGCCCACCCAGAATGTAAGGAAGTAATTTTATCTCAAGCAGATTTTGTAGGTTCAACTACGGCGCTTTTAAGTTTTGTTCAAACATCAGACTGTCAGGAATTTATTGTGGCGACAGAGGCAGGTATTTTGCACAAAATGAAATTAGCTGTGCCTAATAAAAAGATTATCCCCGCACCAGCAAATGAAAAAAATGCTTGTGCTTGTTCAGAATGTCCGTATATGAAAATGAATACGATGGAAAAACTCTACAATGCAATGTTCTATGAATTACCAGAAATTCAAGTGCCTGAAGAAGTAAGAATTCCTGCTTTAAAGGCGTTGAAAGCAATGTTGGAGATTAGTAAATAATTAAAAAAGAGGCTAACAAATCCAGATTTGTTAGCCTCAATTGTTAATAACCATTCTATAAAATTTGATAGCTCAACTTTAAAGACCATAAAAAATCCACACCTGTTATTTTAAAGTTTAGCGGATTATGAAAATTAAAGTATATCGTTTGTGGACGCCCATTTTCAGAGAAAACATGGTCATTGGGCTCTAATGTGTATTCACCAGTTGTATTTGTATGAGTAGCCATACCAATTCCCCCATACCATTCTAGCCAAAATCGCTCACTGATTTGTCCCATTACTCCTATTTTTCCATAAGCTCCCCAAACTTTATAAATAGTATCGTCAGAGAGTTTTTCATAATATTTATAATCATTATTCCAAGAGTTTCCCCCTCTACCAATGGTTGTTGTACTTGGATAAGTATTGGTGCGGTTGAAGAGTTCAAGTCCATAAAAAGAATTTATGCCCTTATTTCTCAAAGCAAATGGTTTTGTATATCTTCTAAATTCTAATCTGTATCGTTGTGATATTTCGCCTTCATCATAAGTACCCTTTGTGCCAGATAGTGAAATATCAGCATTACCATAGGCGTAATCAAACGCAATGGTGGTTCTGGCACTAATATTTGTTTCAAGCCCAAGCTGAATTGCGGCATGGGCTCCTAGATATGTCAATGGTGCTATTTTGAGAAGTAAGTGTCGATGCGAAATGGTAGTATCACTTTGGGCAAATGTGAAAATTCGACTGAAGACTAATAATATAATTAAGATAGAATATTTCATTCGATAGGTATTTTACTGAGAAGTTTTAATGCTTTTGGGTCGCTATAATCGTATTGATAAATACCATTCTGACCAGTTACTATTAGTTTTTGTTGATTTGGAATAACATCATACGAAACCACATCAGTTAAAAACTCCTTTTCAACAGGATTTACTGGGTCTGATAAATCAAAAGATTTTAACCCAAAACTACCTTCACAGATAAATAGGTTTTTTCCATCTACAGCTAATCCATGAGGGTTTTTCATTGGAATGGATTTTACTAATGTAGGGTTTGAGGGATTACTGATATTGACAATATCCAGAGAATTTACTCCTCTTTGGCATAATGTTCCATTTCTTAAGGTCACATAAGCATAATTATCTTGAACCACCACGGGGTCACAACTTTTTATGTGTGTATAAGTAGAAAGTAAAACGGGATTGGCTGGGTCTTGATTATTGAAAATTTGCATTCCCGTATTACTTCCAATAAAAAGCATGTTTTTATAAGGGTAAATGGTTTCTAAGCCAAAGCTTAAATTGATAGTTTTGATTTTTTGAGGAGAAGTATTCTTAATATCGAAAATAGACATATTGCTAGTGCCTACTGTATAAAGATAGCCATCTCCTAAAGTAAAACGAGCCATAGAACCACCTGTACCATTTCCAAAGGGAGACACCGAATCGTTAGCTCCTTGTTGGCAACTTTGAAGGTATATTAACCCCAAAATACAATATAATAATTGTGTCTTTTTCATCTGTAGCATTTTAGTGTGTAGTCAACGTTTAAAACTTTTTCCCAACCAATTACTACGCCTTTGTTACTGTCAACACATTCAAAACGCACATTGGTAACTGGTGGATAATCTTGAGATTCAAACACGTCTTTTAGGCGATGCACTAGCTTGGCTTCTGAAGGTTTGCTAATATTAATACTTATCAAATCTTTCAAGTTATCGGCATATAAAATATCACCTCTAATGGCAATATCTACATTGCTTGGAATTTGCAAAAAGGCAATTTTCTTGGGGCTTTTCGGGTCTTTATTATCAAAGATATGAACGCCTTTACCAAGTTCGTTCACAAATAAAAACTGGTCTTTGATATAAATTTTACCGGGAGATTTTAATGGTTGTGGAGTAGTGATAACTACTTTGTCTATTTCGTCGGCATTTGCATAAATAGGTCGATACCCTTCGCTAGTGATTGGGAAATCGGGTGGGCTATCAAGTTTGAAACAACTGCTTGCTAGCAAAGCAAGAGATAAGTAGGATAGTAGCTTTTTCATAATTAACGTTTAATGGGTAAAGAATCAATGACTAATTTAGGCGTTTTTACGAAGTAAACCTTTATATTTTTAATTATTTTTTTAACATAAAAAAAGCCATCAGCAATATATGTCGATGACTTTCGATGTTTTGTTATATTTTACTTTAATCAAAATACTTTTATCTATTGCTCAACTTTACGTTTCAATTTAATAATTATCTTTCTTTTTCAAATAAATCTGAAATTGCTCTTCTGTTAGAATAGCTTTCATTTCTTTATCTCTTTCTTCTTTGATAGTCACAGCTTTTGCTCTGATTTTTGAACGTACTTCTTCCGTAATTGGAGGTACAATTTTCTTTACTTCTTCCGAAAAATCTAAACGTTTGAAGGCAAAGTTAATGTTAGCATTTTCAACTTTTGGAATTTGCTCTTCTGTTAGTTTTAATTTTTTTATCATCCAACGAGTATCCTCATTAGCCATTTTTTCAGGGTCTAAATCTGCTTTTCGGGTAGTACCTTCACCTGCTTGAGGTAGCGTGCTTCTTCCCATTCCACCTCTTCCGTAACCTCCATAGCCATATCCACCACCATACTGAGCATTACTTTCATGAATATGTAGGAAAATAGAAAAGCACAAAGTGACTAAAAGTATTAAGTAATTTTTGGATTTCATCGGGTTACTTGATTTGTTTTTATGTTAAGCAATTTAATCTTTGTCAAAGTATTGCGTGTACTTCAAAGAATGAACAGTTAAATTAATAATTTTCTGCTACTCTTTTCAGTATTTTAGATGAAGTTTATAAAAAAAGCCCTCAATCTTGTGGAATGAGGGCTTTTTTAAAACTGAAATGATTAAGACCCGCAGGCTTCGCATCCATCAGGATCGTCAATTGAGCATTGCATCGCCGACCAATTTTGTTCGACTACGCTGTCTAGGCCTCCTACAACGAGTGAGGCAGCTGATGATTTCGCTTGCGCTGCTTGTGCGGCATAAGCTTCATAACTCATCTCGTGCTCTTGCACAACATTTGCTTGCTCAATGGCCACTTCGGCTTGTTTTTCGACTGTAAACTTGATAGCATCGGCAGCAGCTTTTGTTCTAAGATAGTACATCCCAGTTTTCAAGCCTTTTTCCCATGCGTAGAAGTGCATCGAAGTAAGTTTACCAAAGTTCGGGTCTTGAATATGAATATTTAATGATTGCGACTGGCAAATATATGCACCTCTGTCGGCAGCCATTTCAATAATTACTTTTTGTTTGATTTCCCAAACTGTTTTATAAAGGTCTTTTAAACTTTGCGGAATTTCAGCAATGTTTTGAACCGAACCGTTGGCAGAAATCAATTTATTTTTCATTGAATCATTCCATAAGTTCAACTTCACCAAATCACGAAGAAGGTGTTTGTTCACTACAGCGAATTCTCCAGAAAGTACTCTACGTGCGTAAATGTTTGAAGTATAAGGCTCAAAACATTCGTTATTACCCAAAATTTGTGAAGTCGAAGCCGTTGGCATCGGTGCTACTAATAATGAGTTTCTTACACCATGTGTTTTTACTTTTTCTCTTAAATCTTCCCAATTCCAACGACCAGACTCTGGCGTAACTCCCCACATATCAAATTGGAAAATACCTTGCGAGATTGGTGAACCTGCCCAAGTTTCATAAGGACCTTCTTGAATAGCCAATTCCATTGAAGCTTCCATCGCTGCATAGTACATGGTTTCAAAAATATCTTTATTCAATTGTTTCGCTTCTGCCGATTCAAAAGGCATTCTTAACAAAATAAATACATCAGCCAAACCTTGAACACCTAAACCAATCGGGCGGTGACGCATGTTTGAACGTCTTGCTTCTTCAACTGGATAATAGTTACGGTCGATGATTTTATTTAAGTTTTTCGCTGCAACCTTTGTTACTTTATATAAAGCTTGGTGGTCAAATTCTTGGAAGCCTCTTTCGTTAGTTTTTACGAATTTTGGTAAAGCTAAAGATGCTAAGTTACAAACCGCTACTTCGTCTTTAGAAGTATATTCCATAATTTCAGTACATAAGTTTGAAGACTTGATTGTACCTAAATTCTTCTGGTTTGATTTACGGTTAGCGTGGTCTTTGAACAACATATAAGGCGTTCCAGTTTCTGTTTGAGATTCTAAAATCTCGAACCATAAGTCTTGAGCCTTAATTACTTTACGTGCTTTTCCAGCTAATTCATAGCTGGTATAAAGTTTTTCAAACTCTTCACCATAAGTATCTGCTAAACCTGGACATTCGTGTGGACAAAGTAATGACCAAGTGTCATTATCTTTAACACGTTTCATGAATAAATCTGGAATCCATAATGCGTAGAATAAATCTCTTGCACGCATTTCTTCTTTACCGTGATTTTTCTTTAATTCTAAGAAATCAAAAATATCTGCATGCCAAGGTTCTAAGTAAACTGCAAATGAACCTTTGCGTTTTCCTCCTCCTTGGTCAACGTAACGAGCAGTATCATTAAATACTTTCAACATCGGTACAATACCGTTTGAAGTACCGTTTGTTCCTTTAATATATGAACCCGTAGCACGAACATTGTGAATTGATAAACCAATTCCACCAGCCGATTGAGAAATTTTAGCACATTGTTTTAATGTATCATAAATTCCTTCAATTGAATCGTCTTGCATCGTTAATAAGAAACAAGATGACATTTGGGGTTTTTGTGTACCTGCATTGAAAAGGGTAGGAGTAGCATGAGTAAACCAACGTTCTGACAATAAATTGTAAGTTTCAATGGCTTTTTCAACATCGCTACCGTGAATACCAATAGATACACGCATCAACATGTGTTGCGGACGTTCAGCAATTTTACCTTCCATTTTTAGAAGATAAGATTTTTCTAAAGTCTTGAACCCAAAGTAATCGTAGCCGAAGTCACGGTCATAAATAATAGCAGCGTCTAATTCACCTGCATTTTTCTTAATGACATCATATACTTCTTTCGACAATAAAGCGGCATTTTCGCCAGTTTTTGGGTCTGTGTAATTATAGAGACGTTTCATCGTTGCCGAGAACGATTTTAAAGTCCCTTTATGCAAATTAGAAACAGCAATCCTAGCTGCAAGTACGGCATAGTCAGGGTGCTTCGTCGTCATCGACGCAGCTGTTTCTGCCGCCAAATTATCTAATTCGCTCGTGGTTACTCCATCATAAAGCCCAGTAATAACTTTTTTGGCTACTTCGAGGGGCTGCACAAAGAATGGATCGAGACTATAGCAAAGTTTTTCGATTCTGGCGGTAATCTTGTCAAACTTTACAGACTCACGTCTGCCATCTCTTTTGATAACGTACATATTAACTCGGGTTTTTTATTGTGTTCAGTTCTATTAAAATAAAGAAAGAAGGCTTGAATATAATCATTCAAAGAAATCAAATAATCATTCCTTGAGTATATTGTTGAAACCATTTTGTGGGTGTTCTCTTCAACACAAACCTTTTGTTTTTCATTCCTTAATCTCCATTATTTTTTACTTAAATCATTGTTTTTTCTTGAAGATGAAAAATGATTTAAGAATTAATTCGGCTAAAATTTTAAGAATTTTTGTGTTAGCAATCTCAAAGAAATCAAGGACTGATTCGATGGGCTAAATCTTTAAATAAAACAGAAACTTTAATAATGAATGATTTTGGTATGCACTTCAAAGATAACAATTTCTTAATCTATTCGCAACGAATAACTAACCATTAAAAAGCAAGAAAAAAAGCAAACTATTTGTTATGTACAACAAGAATTCAAGCCCAGTGCCATTCAGCCAAGTGTCTAACTTGGAATAATCATACTGAAGTTTTTTATAAAAAATTAAGAATACTTTTTCTTGAAAACTTAAATCAAATTACCTTAAAAAAGTTTTTGAAACCACCAAAAAAAATGTAATTTTGCACCCTCAAATAGAAAAAGTGCTTTTGTCGATTGTTATCAGTAATTCGTTTAATTATTTTAAACATCTTGAATACTGTATCTCCCAATTTAACAAACGACTCATTATATACAATCCAGAGACGGCGGGGAATCGTCTCAAAATCAAAATATTACCATGAAACAAGGAATTCATCCAGATTACAGACCAGTGGTTTTCCATGATTTGTCTGCTGATTACAAGTTTTTAACACAATCATGTGTAAAAACAACTGAAACAACTGAATTTGAAGGAGAAACTTATCCAGTATTCAAAATCGAGGTTTCTTCTGAGTCGCACCCATTCTATACAGGTAAAAATGTATTATTGGATACTGCGGGTCGTGTTGATAAATTCTACAAACGTTTCGGTGGCAAGAAATAATTCTTCTACCCAACCGGTGTCGAAATTGAAAAAAAACCTTTTAGAGCAATCTGAAAGGTTTTTTTATGATAAATTATCGGTAATATATAACTTATATTTGTGGCGATTATCTGCTAATGATGAACAGATAACACTGAAAATTAGTGAAATGTAGCACTTTCATTAATTTTGTACGATTACAAACGCTCAACTAATCTTGCCCAGCGGATGGGATATTCCGTACTAAAGTTTATGAATTTTATCCTTTTTGATGAGATACAGATTCGTCAGTCTTTGTTGCCTCTAACTTTTACTCGTCCTGTCAGCGAAATCCGCATCGGAATTCAAACCATCAGTGAAAAATGGCAAGCGTACTTACAAACTGAAGTTTCATTTGATACACAAGATTATTTACAGACAAAGTATCCACTAATCTTGACTGAAGATAATTTATTTATCAACGGTGCAGTTTGTCCGACGAAAGCTTTAGTAGAAGCTATTCAACAATTAGCTCCCGAAACTGCTTTGCTTCAAGGAGAAACGATTCTTGCTTATAGAAGTAAAGAAACGAAAAATACTTTTGAAAATACGGTTACTTTTGAAGGTTCTCTCCGAATCATTCGTCACGCAATAGATATTTATACACACAACGGCGAGCAAATTATTAGCGATTTTGAGAGAATTACTCAGGGAAGAACTTCACAGCCAATCAGCGACCGCTTTACAGCTTTTTATAATGAATCTCAAATTTTTATTGAGGAAGGCGTTGATTTAAAATCGGTTGTACTCGATGCTACTCATGGACCGATTTATATTGGCAAAGATGTAAGTCTGAGTATTGGAGCATTAATTCAAGGACCTTTTGCGATTTGTGAAAAATCTGTTGTGAATATGGGTGCAAAAATGCGTAGAAATACAACCATTGGCCCGCATTGTAAGGTAGGCGGAGAAATCAGTAATTCCGTTATCTTTGGCAATTCAAACAAAGGACACGAAGGCTTCATGGGTAATTCTGTGATTGGTGAGTGGTGTAATTGGGGAGCTGATACCAATAATTCTAACTTGAAAAATGATTATTCAAAAGTAGAATTGTGGAGTTATGTGAGTAATCGTTACGAAAATACAGGTTCGCAATTTGTGGGTTTAATCATGGGCGACCATTCTAAATGTGGTATCAATACGATGTTTAACACTGGAACGGTTGTGGGCGTGAATTGTAATATTTTCGGTGCGGATTTTCAACCCAAACATATTCCTTCGTTTTCGTGGAGTAACGGAAATGGTACTTTCAAAACTTATCATTTGCGTAAAGCAAACCAAGTGGCTCGTGCTGTTTTGGAACGTAGAGGAAAAGAATTTGATGCCGTTGAAGAACAAATTTTAAAAGCAATTTTTGAGTTGATTTGAAAATTTGAAAGTGTGGTAATTTGAAAATGAAATAAAGGGCAATTACTTATTTTCAAATCTTCAAATTTTCAAACTCTTTTACTTTTTCAAATCTTCAAATTCTCCCACATCTTCAAATTTTCAAATTGAAAAGAATAAATGTTATTTAAAGAAATCCCAGGTTTAAGTGCCATTAAAAATACGCTGATTCGTTCGGTGCAAATGAACCATGTGGCTCATGCACAATTGTTTCATGGAGCAGTTGGCGGAGCAAACTTGGCTTTGGCTTGGGCTTATGCTACTTATATCAACTGTGAGGAGCGAGAAGAAAATGATGCTTGTGGGTCTTGTGCTTCTTGTATCAAAATGGCGAAAATGGTACATCCTGATATTCACCATATTTTCCCGACTCCGAGTGCGAAGGAAACCATTTTGGAATTATTACCCACTTGGCGTAAGTTTTTGATTGAAAGTCCATACAGAAGTTTAACGGATTGGTTGGAGTTTACAGGTGCAACTGGCAATAAGCAAGGAATTATTCCTATCAAGGAAGCTCATAATATTATTGAGAAAATTTCGCTCAAGGCTTTTGAAGCAGAGTACAAAATCCTGATTATTTGGCAACCAGAATTAATGAACATTGAGTCGGCAAACTCTTTATTGAAAATTTTAGAAGAGCCGCCTACCAAAACGCTGTTTATTCTCGTATGTAACGATACCAACAAGTTATTAACAACGATACTTTCCAGAACGCAAAGAGTAATGATTCCTGCTTTTTCGGATGAAAATACCGTTGAATATCTTACAGAAAAAACAGGAGTAACCACTGAAAGAGCCAAACAAATTGCGTACTTATCGGAAGGAAATATTTCAAAAGCAGTTGCTTTAACTACGCACGAAGGACAAGTACAACACGAATGGTTTGCCAATTGGATGCGAATGGCGTACAAACCCAATGTGCCAGCCTTGATAAAATTAGCGGATGAATTTGACGCTCTATCAAAAGAAGACCAAAAAGGCATGATGGAGTACGGCTTGAATATTTTCAGAGATTTATTACTTTGGAAAAATGGAGCAGAAGCTTTGGTGAGATTAGAAGGAGAGGAGCTTACTTTTGTGCAGAATTTTTCAAAAGCAGTAAAAATTGAAGCTATCGAACTGATTGTACAAGAATTCAGCCAAGTATATTATTATTTAGAACGCAATGCAAGGGCGAAAATTTTACATTTAGATTTATCATTAACCATCGCCCGATTGTTTAAAAGTTAAGTAAAAAAGACGTTATTCGTTAACAGTATATCCGTTATCTGTATTTTATTATTAACAAACAGATAGAAAATATTACCTTTTTCCAATTAGCAGGCGAATTAATTCGCCTGCTAATTGGAATTTGTTGAGTAATAAGGGTAAAAGATTTATCATTTAATAATTCCAGCTACTTTAAATGGAATTATCCAAAAACTAAAAGCTTACAGCTCAAGGCTTATAGCTCAGAGCTAATAATCATCCAACCATGAGTACAATAAAATTAGGAACGAGAGGGTCAAAATTAGCACTTTGGCAAGCGTACTTCATCAAAGAAACATTAGAAAAAGGCGGTTTATCGGTTGAAATCGTCATTATCAATACCAAAGGAGACCAAATCTTAGACCGTTCCTTGTCGAAAATTGGCTCAAAAGGAGTATTTACGGAAGAATTAGAAGAAAAACTTCGTTCTGGCGAAATAGATATTGCACAGCATTCAGCCAAAGATTTACAATCAGAATTGGCGGATGATTTAGAATTAATTGCCTTTACCGAGCGTGAAAAAGTAAACGACGTTTTGGTAAGTTATGATAAAAGTTTGTCGCTGGAAAGTGGAAAACCTTTTGTGGTTGGTACTTCTTCGACCCGAAGAGTAGCGATGTTGAAGCATTTTTATCCGCACATCAAAACCGTGGATATGCGTGGAAACTTGCAAACTCGCATGGGAAAATTAGAAAGTGGCGTTTGTGATGCTTTATTATTGGCTTATGCGGGCGTGCATCGCATGGGCTACGAAGAACATATTGCAGAATTGATCTCCTTAGATAAATTTACGCCTGCCGTCGGACAAGGTTCTGTGGCGATAGAATGTGCCGTTTCGTTGGATGCTGAAAAGAAAGCAAAAATTCGTGAATTGTGTAATCATGCTGAAACAGAACAACAATTATTGGCAGAACGTGCTTACTTGAGACGCTTGCAAGGTGGTTGTAGCATTCCTGTTTTTGGTTTGACTCAGACTTCTGAAAATGGGGAATTGACTATGACAGGCGGAATCATCAGTTTAGATGGACAAGAAGTATTAAAAGAAAGAGTATCAGGAACAGATGCCATTGAAGTAGGCGAAATTTTAGCAGAAAAGATTTTGAGTTTAGGCGGAGATAGAATTTTGAAAGAGATTCGTGCGGGGTTGAATAATTAGTGAGTTAGTGAATTGTGATTTAGTGATTACAGTAATATAACATCTTTTACTTATGTCTGCTGAAAATATCTTTAAAAAACTTCGTTTGGATAGTAATAAAAAGCTTTTGGTTGTGAATGCTCCTGAAAGTTACTTATCATTATTAGCAGGCTCTAATTATGATACTGAACCAAAAGCGGAGGGAATTTATGATTTTGTACAAGTATTTGCCATTCAGCAAGCTGAATTAGAAAATTTGATGCAGTCTGTAAATAAAGCAGGAAAATTCGATTGTGTATTCTGGGCTTGTTATCCGAAAGGAACAGGTAAAATAAAAAGTGATATTAAGCGTGAAACGGTTTGGACTGCTTTTGAATTAATCGGACTTCAAGCGGTTTCACAAGTAGCCATTGATGAAACTTGGTCTGCTTTGCGTGGCAGACCTGTTTCTATGGTGGGGAAATAAAATTTGAAAATGAGGAAATTTGAAGATTTGAAGATTTGAGAATGTGGAAACTTCCAAATTACTAATTGATTAGCATTTTTCAAAAGCCATTTTCAAATCTTCAAATTACCTCATTTTCAAATTATCAAATCATCTCAAATCTTCAAATCAAAAAACTACTTCAAAGCCTTTGTAATAGCTTCTTTCGCCAATTTCTCCATGATTTTATAGCAAGCAATTGTTGGATGTACGCCGTCTTCTGCCATTTCTTTACTCAATCCATTTCTTTCATCTTTCAAAGGCGTGAAGTAATCAAGATACACCAAGTTGTATTGTTTTGCCAATTGTTTGATGCCTTCGTTCAAAGCAATTACTTTGCTTGGCACATCTTTAATTTCTTTTCTCCACGGAAAAGCCGCCGCTGGCATCACCGAAGCTAAAATCACTTTGATATTATTTGCTTTGGCGATTTCAATCATAGATTTATAGTTTGCCAAAGTATATTCTTGCATATAATCGCCCGTGTTTTCAGCAATGTCGTTGATACCGATGTTGATAATGACTACTTTTGGTTTCAAATCCACCACATCCTGACGAAAACGTAATAAAGTTTGTGGAGAAGTTTGTCCGCTGATGCCTCTTCCTACGTAATTATTGCTATTAAAAAAGTCAGCGTCAGCACCAACCCAACCTTCTGTGATAGAGTCTCCCGTAAAAACTACTCTTGTTGGTCCTTGTTTCGGTTCACCGATTTCGGCATTGGCTTTTTTGTATTTTACCAAATTTGCCCAATCTCTTTTTTCTCTTTCAGCATTTTGTTTTGAAAAAGTCTCTAATTGTTCTTCTGAAAATTGTTGCTCCCATTTGTTAGGATAACGTTTTTTGAGATAACCTTGCATTTTCAACCAATCACCAAAACGTTCGTACCAAGTATCGGTCGGAATTTTTTGTTTGTTCATACCAAAACCATGTCCGCCTTTTTCGTAAATGTGCATTTCCACAGGTTGTCCTGCGGCTTTCCAATCTAAATATAATTGTGCGTTTGCTGGCGCAAAACCCAATTGGTCGTCGGAAGCCAAAGCGATAAAAATGGGCGTTTTTTCTTTAGGAATATTTTTGATTTCATCTACTGCTTTTGTGTAAGCGTAAATGGGAGCAATAAAATTAGGTTTACTTTCTTCGGTAGCTTTGTACATTGCACCCAAAGTAAGTGTTCCGCCAGCTGAAAAGCCAATCATCCCAATTTTATTGGGGTCGATGTCGTACTTTTCTGCATTTTTTCGGATGTATTTAATCGCTGTTGAAGCATCTTGAATGGCTAAAGGAATCACTGGGGCGTTTTCTTCATCCAAAGTTTTGAAGTTCGACATTTTTCCCATCAATTCTTTCACGGGGTCATCGGTGAAACTTCTGGCTACTCTGTACTTCAAAACGAATGCCGCAATGCCTTTTGAGTTCAAGTATTTGGCTACTTCAATGCCTTCGCTGTCGATAGAAAGTGTATGAAAAGCTCCGCCCGGTGCAATTAACATTGCAGTTCCAGTTGCTTTATCTTTGTCGGGTAAAAAAGCCGTGATAGTTGGTTCTGCAACGTTATAGATTACTCTGGTTTTGAAAATGTTATTCGTATTTTCGGCTTCCGACCAAGTCCAGTTTTCAGAACCTGGGGCTTTACCTGAATACAATTTGGTGACTTCCTGTGCAAAAGCCGATGAGCTGAGGAGTAAAGCGCAAATTAAACTGTAATGTGTTTTTTTCATAGTTATTAATATTTGAGATTGTAATGAATTAAGCAGCATGAATGCACTTCGATGTCTGACAAAATATGCTTGAAGTTAATCATGAATTATCAGTTAACAATGTGCAATTCCAAAAACTGATGGTGGTTTTTATGAAGTGAGATTCTGTGCATCAAGAAAAAAATAGTACATTTAGTTTTTAACATTTCATCTCACTAAAATGGTCTCGTTTGGCATGATTTCAAACAAAAAAACACTCTTATTCCTACTTGCATCATTCATTTCTTTGCAGACTTTTTCGCAAAGTAAAAGAAAAGATTATCTGGTTACTTTTAGCACGCCTTTTGGCGAAATGCACGCAATTTTGCACAATGAAACGCCACAGCACAAAAAGAATTTCTTGAAATTGGTGAATCATAAATTTTATGATGGTTTACTTTTTCACCGTGTTATCAAGTCTTTTATGATTCAGGGCGGAGATCCGAATTCTAAAAAAGCAAAAGAAGGAGAAGTATTAGGGAATGGCGATGTGGGCTACAAAGTACCCGCAGAAATTACACCAGAATTGTTTCATAAAAAAGGTGTTTTGGCGGCGGCACGAGATAATAATCCAGAAAAAGCGTCTTCGGGTTGTCAGTATTATATTGTACAAGGTCAGGTCTGGAATGATTCAAGTTTGACGAAGCAAATGGCGAGAAGTCCGTTGAGAACTTATACAGAAGAACAGAAAAACGTTTATAAAACCATTGGCGGAACACCACATTTGGATGGAAATTATACCGTTTTCGGACAAGTAATTGATAATTTATGGGTCGTAGATTCGGTAGCAAATCAGGCGAGAGACAAAAATAATCGTCCTTTAAAAGATATTCCGATGAAAATTACTTGTAAAAAAATGCGTAAAAAGAAGATTACTAAACTGTACGCTTACAGTTTTGGAGAGTAAATCTTGAAATAGAGAATATAATGTCAAAAAAGAAAATACTCATTACAGGCTCAAATGGTTTGCTAGGGCAAAAGCTAGTTTCATTATTGGCAAACCAAAGCGATATTCATTTAATTGCTACGGCTCGTGGCAAAAACCGTTTGCCATTTACAGAAGGCTACGAATATCAGGAAATGGATATTACCAATGCAGAACAAGTAGCAGAAGTAATTGATAAAATACAACCAAATGCCATTATTCACACTGCCGCCATGACGAATGTTGACCAATGTGAATTTGAAAAAGATTTATGTTGGGCAATGAATGTAAAAGCTGTGGAGTATTTGGTAGAAGCTTGCGAAAAGCACAATATTTACTTTTGCCATCTTTCAACAGATTTTATATTTGATGGAAAAGCTGGTCCATATTCAGAAGAAGCGCAACCAAGTCCAGTAAGTTATTATGGTTGGACAAAGTATGCGGCGGAGGAAGTAGTAAGACGTTCAACATGTCGTTGGAGTATTGCCAGAACGGTTTTGGTTTATGGCATCGTTTCGGATATGAGCCGAAGTAATATTATTTTATGGGTAAAAAAATCATTGGAAGAAGGTAAAAATATCAAAGTGGTTACCGACCAATTTCGTACACCAACTTTGGCAGAAGATTTGGCAAAAGGCTGTTGGTTGATGACTGACAAAGAAGCTGAAGGAATTTTTCATATTTCGGGAAAAGACTTTTTAACGCCTTATGAAATGGCTATTAAAACGGCAGATTTTTTCCATTTAGATAAATCACTAATCAGCGAAGCCGATTCAAGTAATTTCACTCAGCCAGCCAAACGTCCACCAAGAACAGGTTTTATTTTGGATAAAGCTATTGCCGTTTTAGGCTATAATCCAGTAAGTTTTGAAGAGGGAATTGCTGTTGTGGCAGAGCAGACGAAGGCTTTGTAAGTTTTACTCATGCCATGACTTCAAGTCATGGCATGAGTTTTCGACGGAAGAGAAAAATTAAATACAATCTTATCACTTAAGTCCAGCTCTAGTGATAAAGTCAACAAAAAATCCCTACAAGAAACAATTCCTGTAGGGATTTTTATTGGATTGAATATTGATTACTAAAGATTCAATTTCTTTAATTCTTTCACGGCAAAATCTGCTGCTCTTGCTGTTAAAGCCATATAAGTAAGCGATGGATTTACACATGAAGCAGAAGTCATGGCAGCACCGTCAGTCATAAATACGTTTTTCACAGCGTGTACTTGGTTATGCGCATTCAATACTGAAGTTTTAGGGTCACGTCCCATACGAGCCGTTCCCATTTCGTGAATCGCCATTCCTAAGTAAGAACCATTATCATAAGTTCTCACGTTTTTCACGCCAGACGCTTCTAACATTTCTTTAGCATCGTTCATCATATCAATACGCATTTTCTTTTCGTTTTCACGTAAGTCAGCGTCGAATACAACTACTGGCATTCCCCACTTATCTTTAGTGGTTTTGTCAAGGAACATTCTGTTTTCGTAGTAAGGTAAAGTTTCACCGAAACCACCTAAGCCCATCGACCAGTTACCCGGTTGTGTTACTTCGTTTTTATAGTCAGCACCAAAAGTAAGTTCAGCTACATTGCGTTGCCATCCTTGACGGCTCGCTCCACCTTGGTAACCAAAGCCACGTAAGTAATCACGTTTATCAGAACCGATGTTACGGTAACGAGGTACATAAATACCATTCGCTCTACGTCCGTAGTAATATTTATCTAAATCACCTTCCCAAGTACCCGAAGCACCTGTACGGAAGTGGTGATCCATCAAGTTATGACCTAATTGACCAGAATCATTACCCATACCTTCTGGGAAACGATGTGAAACTGAATTCATCATCAATGAAGTAGAACCAATTGTACTACCACAAACAAAGATGATTTTAGCAAAATACTCACGGTCTTGCATAGTTACTGCATCACGCACACGTACACCTGTTGCTTTTTTCTTGTTTTCATCGTACATAATTTCTGTTACGATTGAATCAGGACGTAAAGTTAAACGACCAGTTTTAGCAGCTGGAGGTAAAGTACAAGATTGTGTACTGAAGTAAGCTCCGAATGGACAACCCAAAGAACATTTGTTACGGTATTGACAAGAAGAACGACCAATTCCTAATTGTTCTTTCGCCGCTTCCGAAAGGTTGGCAACACGTCCCATCGTAAGGTTACGACCCGGAAATGTTTTTTCAAGACGTTGTTTTACTTCTTTCTCCACACAGAACATTTCCATTGGAGGAAGGAATTCGCCATCTGGCAATTGAGGCAAACCTAATTTTTCTCCTGAAATTCCAGCGAATTTTTCAACATAAGAATACCAAGGAGCAATATCTTTATAACGAATTGGCCAATCGACCGCAATACCATCTTTTAAATTCGCTTCAAAGTCAATATCACTTAAACGATAAGATTGACGACCCCACATGATTGATTTTCCACCAACGATGTTTGGACGATACCAGTCAAAACGTTTTTCTTCTTTATATAATGAGTCTGAATCGTTCATCCAGTACTTTTCCGTCATTTCGTTGTACGGATAATCACGTGCTAATTTTGGATGAGATTCTTTTTGTTCTATCGTTAAGCGACCATTGTATTTCATTTCCCAAGGGTCTTTCATGGCATTTTCGTAGCCAGTAACGTGTTCTAATTGCTTACCTCTTTCGAGCATAAGTACTTTCAAACCTTTTTCAGTTAGTTCTTTAGCAGCCCAACCACCAGAAACGCCCGAACCAATTACAATGGCATCGTAAGTCATTCCTTTTACTGCATCTATATTCAAATTTGACATCTCTTGATATTTTTAAGCTGTGAGCGATGAGCTATCAGCTTTGAGTTTAAACAAAAAATTAGATAATGATTTTGAGAAATAGCGGATGAATTTAGCATAAAATCTAAAATCTCATCGCTCACTTCTCAAAGCTAAAAAGCTATTACAACGCCCATGCTTTTTGTCCCGGCTTCAAAGGAACACAACCTTGGAATTTACCCGGAATTGGCAAATAAGCTAATGCTTTAGTAGCACCAATTTCTGAAGTAAAATAACCAGTAACTGTTAGTTCTTTCATTCTCATAAAGAAAGGTTTGTCGGCAGTTGTGCTTAATTTAACCATTTCGTTCTTCTGAGCTGTATCTAATTCTATAAAACCTTTACCAAATTTAGTTTTGCTATCAGCATCTAATTTTGCCAAACCTGCATAAAACTTATCTTGGTCTTCTTTCTTGTAACAATCACGCATTACACGTACAATAAATTTCTCAGCACCAGCAGCTTTTGCACCCGGAGTGTCAGTTGTTGGAATGATAATATCAGCTACTTCTGCCAGTAATGTTTCTTGTTCAATACTTACGGCTACACTGTCTCCAGTATTGATGATTTGTCCCATTACTCCTGCCATTAATGGAGCAGAAAGTACGCCTCCCATTAGAAGGGCAACTCGTTGGACGGCTTCTCTACGGTTCATATTTTAGTTAAATGATTGATTATTAGATTTTTATAAAAAGCTGTACTCGGTAGTTTTTATTAGATAGTAAAGTAAAGAAAAAAACGTTATCAATTGACGCAGAATTAAACTTTTTAATGAAATAGTTTAACTCTGCCCTGTGTTATTATGGAGTTTATGAGTTTAAGGTTTATAAGTATGTTTTTAGGTTTACAAAGTTTAGTTTTGAAACTATCAATATTAATCTCATGAACTCATAAACCTTAAACTCATAAACTTTTATGGCTACTTATTTTCAAATCTAAAATTCCACCTGCCATAATTTGCTGATGTGTCAAGAAATTCTGAGTAAATGGTTTTCCGTTGAGTGTTGCCGATTGAATGTAAGGTGTTTTGGCAGAGTTACCTTTGGCGATGATTTTAAATGTTTTACCATTCGGTAAATTCAAAGTCGTTTCTTCAAATGTTGGGCTACCGATGATATAATTTGGTGTACCCGGACAAACAGGATAATAGCCCATCATGCTGAAAACCAACCAAGCCGACATTTGTCCGCCGTCTTCATTGCCACTCATTCCACCCGCTGAAATATCGTATTCTTCTCTAATAATTTGGCGTACTTTTTCTTGTGTTTTCCAAGCCTGATTTGCAAAAGGATACAAATACACAATCTGATTATTCGGCTCGTTTCCATGCCAATAATAACCTTGGTCGAACAATGTATCTAATTTTTCAATGAAGCGTTTTTCTCCGCCAATGTGTTTAATTAAACCCTCAACATCTTGTGGAACATAGAAAGTATATTGAGCTGGAGAGCCTTCGGTAATGAAACTACTGCGTTGCGCAAATGGGTCGAACGTTTTAATCCAAGTGCCATCAGCATAGCGTCCACGAGCGTAGCCAGTTTGTGGGTCGATGACGTTTTGATAGTTTTTAGAGCGTTTCATTAGCGTTTCATAATCCGCTTTTTCGCCTAATTTTTTGGCTACTTGTGCCAATACAAAATCATCATAAGCGTATTCTAAAGTACGTGAAACCTGTTCTCTTTTATGAAAAGCTTGCCAAACAGAATCTTCTAAAGGAATATAATTGTACTGTAAATACGAGGCTAAACCTCTTCTGCCTTTTCCTTCTTCATAACTTTTTTGGTCTGTATTTACTTCAAAAGCATTCTTTCGCATGAATTTGTAAGCCGTTTTTATATCAAAACCTTTGATGCCTTTGATATAAGCATCGCCGATAGCAGCAGTAGCGTGGTCGCCAATCATGGCAGCTGTATAATTATTCCAGCATGGGAAAATGGGTAACCAAGTGCCTTGTTCGGCTTTTTTAACCAAAGACTGCATCATATCTGCCGTTACTTTTGGCTCTAATAAAGTATGCAATGGATGCACCGCACGATAAGTATCCCACAGGTTATAATCTTCATAATAATCAAATCCTTTGGCTTGATAAATGTTATCATCGTCGGCAAAACCAGTGTAAGTACCATCAATATCCGAGAATACTCTTGGTGTAAGTTTGGCATGATAAAGTGCAGAATAAAACAGGGTTTTATCATACTCCGAACCTTTTACTTGAATTTTGCTCAAAGCTTTGTTCCAAGCGTTATTGGATGCTTGACGAGTTTTGGAAAAATCCCAATGATTGATTTCGCCTTCCAAATTTTTTCTAGCCCCTTCCAAGCTTGTGAAAGAAGTACCGATGCGTACTTTTACTAATTTATTGCCAAATTGGGCATAAGCACCAACAGTTTGTTTTTGTCCGTTTCCTTGTGCTTGTGTTACTTTATTATTTATTTCATTATTTTTCCAAACGCCAAAATCAGTAAAAGTTTGGTCGAATTGAATGACGAAATAACCGCTAAAACCTGCTGGTTTTCCAACACCTTGATAAATTCTGTGAACGGGATTATAACCTACGATTTCATTTTTTTCTGGATGAACTTCTACAAAACCTTCGCCTTCGTCAGAATTTGGTTCAACAACAATATAATTTTCCTGATTTTGACTGAAATTAAACTGTAAAAATCCTGCACGAGAAAGAGCCGTCATCTCTGCTTTAATGTTGCCTTTTTTCAGCGTTACTTGATAATAGGACGGTTTTACAGTTTCCGTTTTTCGGTCAAAATCACTTCCTCTGTCGGTTGTATTCACATTTAGCTTTCCAGACATTGGCATGATGGTAACACTTCCGTAGTCTTGTACGCAACTGCCATTCATCCAATGCGTTCCTCTGAAACCTTGAATTTTAGTATCGTTATAATAAAATGGTGGAATACATTTTAATTCGGTTGCTCTAGTTTGGGGCGTCCAAGAAGTCATACCTTGTGGCACGCCAATGGCAGGCACAATTTGCCCTTTCATTTCAGAACCTGCTTCGCTGTGTTTTTTGGCACTTTCTGTGGTACTTGGTGCTGAACCAATCAGCGGATTGACATAATCTGCGGGCTGTTTTTGTGCCACACTTCCTAGAGGCAATAACAGCGCAAAAAGAATTTTTTTATAATTCATGTTTATTTGGAATATGTGAAACATTCAGAATTATTTACTTAAATCTATAAGGATTTGTATAATGTTTAATGATGAGACTTTAAGCTTAATTAATTTATTCCGAATACTTATTTCGATTTTTTGGTAAATGTTATCTTGAATTTATACTTTCAAAAACCATTTCTGACGATATAAAAAGTATAAAAACCCTAATTGTACTATTACGATTCCGCCTGCTAAAGCTACTGGTTGCCAAGTGATGGCTACTTGCTGAATTAAACCGCCGAATAAATAAAGAGTTGTTGATTCAAAATTAATTAATCCGTGTGCTGCCAAGTAAATCGTAATGGAATTCATCCCAATCCAAACGAATGGCGCTATCCAAAATTTGATTTCCAATACATCAATAATTAAGTAAAAGAAAGCCATAAAAAGTAAACTAAATCCACCCGAACAAAGTACGAATGAACTCGTCCACATGATTTTATTAATTGGAAAAATCGGATTCCAAGCCCAAGCGAAGAGAAGCAAAACAAAGCCCGTTGCTGACATTGCTATTACTTTTTTGATTTTTGAAATATTTACTGAACGCAAAAATTGCCCAACAAAAACGCCTAATAAAGCATTACAAATGGCTGGTAAAGTAGAAAGTAAACCTTCGGGGTCATATACTTTTCGGTGAAGTTTTCCTGGTAAAAATAATCGGTCGATATAGGCTGACAAATTGCCTTCTTTGGTGAATATTCCAGCACCAAAATCGGGAACAGGAACGTATTTTAAAAGTAAAAAATAAGCAATAAGAATACCGAAGAAAAGGATGATTTGCGTTCTGAGTTCAGTATAAATAAAAATAATTCCTGCGAATAAACAAGAAAGTGCTATTCTACCCAAAACACTTGCGATACGAGTATTTTCATAGCCTTGGAATTTGAATAAACCATTGACGATTGTTCCTAAAATGATTAAGATAATCGCTCTCTTGAATAAACTTTTTAGAATAAAGAGTTTGGTATTTTGTGGGTTTTCTAGTTGTTTGCCAATACTGTAGGGCATTGAAAGACCAGCAATGAAAATGAAAAGTGGGAAAATTAAATCGTAAAAGGTAAAACCATTCCATTCTGAATGATGTAATTGGCTAGACATCCAGTTGATTGTACTGTTATCAGAAGCTTTTGCCCATTCGTGAATCAAGCCTTCGCCGCTAATAATCCAAAACATATCAAAACCTCGAAGTGCATCCAAGGATTGTAATCGAGTTGAATTTATACCTTTTTGCATAAGTAATGTTTGTAATAATAGTCTGAATAGATTTTCAGGATGGCTTTTGAAAACAATAGCTTTGCACCAAGAAAATTCTTTGATACAAAGCTATTGATAATTAGTCAGTCAATTAAATTTTAATAACCAGGGTTTTGCGTTAATGATCTGTTCAATTGCAAAGCATTGGTTGGAATCGGGAAAAGACGTTTTTTAACATCTTTGTCCGTTTTTGCTCCCCAAGTATCTTCGTATTTACCAAAACGAATCATATCATTACGGTGCCAAGTTTCCCAAGTAAATTCTCTTGCTCTTTCTTCATAAAGCTGTTGTAAAGTAACAGAAGTCCAAGCCGTTGAAGTAGTACGTTTGCTTCTTACTTCGTTTACTAAAGAGATTGCTGTTTGTCCGTTTGTCGCAGAACCACCTCTAGCAATTGCCTCAGCTTTCATCAACAATACATCAGCATATCTGAAAATCGGCACATCGTTATTTTGATTTCTAGTTGCCGAAGTACTGTCTGCATAGAATTTGTTGTTACGGTAACCCATATTCCATGCTTTTTCATCATTTCCTAAGTCAAACGTTGCAGGTTTTTTGATGATAACATCTGGTGTTATGTCAACTTGATAAGATAAAGACGTTCCAGCATCTGCACCTTTGTAATCTTCGTCGTAACCTTGCTTTGTGGTACTTACCATTACTGGATTGCCTTTGTAATCAAATTGTTTTCCAGTAATCCATTGCTGATTTCTTACATCTTTTGCATCGTTGAAGTAAGCATAAAATTCTGGAAGCGTACTTGCTGCTGAACTTGGCGTAAAAGGCAAGCTGTATTTCGCACGCAATGATCTTGGTAGCGAGTATCGAGCATAAAACATATAACCGTTAGGAGCGGAGGCATCGTAAGGAATGGCAAAAATAAATTCCTTGATTTGCGGTCCGTTATTCACGAAAAACATTTTACGATAATCACTTTCGATAGCATATTTTCCTGAACTGATGACATTATCACAAGCAATGATGGCATCGTTCCAACGTGCAGTACCTGTGTAAACTTCAGCATTCAAATACATTTTCGCTAATATTGTATAAGCAGTATATTTGTTTGGACGACCGTATGTTTCTTGACCAACTACTGTGCTTAAGTTTGGAATACTTTCTTGTAATTCTTTCTCGATAAACTTAAATACATCAGCTCTTGCAGTTGTTCTAGCTGTGGTTGTATCACCAAATTTTGTTGAAATTGGGATATTTCCCCACATATCCATCATCATAAAATAACACATCGCACGCATTGTTCTTAGTTCAGCAAGACTGGTTTGTTTTGCCGGAGATTCTGGTGCTTTTGAAATCAAGAAAATATTCTGATTACTTGTACTGATGGTACTTGTTAACCATGACCAAGCACTTTGTACGTGTGGGTTATCTTGGTTCCAAGTGTGTTTATGATGTTGCTCATAACGTCCGCCATCATACCAGTTTCCTCCACGTGCAGGTAAAATAGCTTCATCAGTACTCAACGACTGTAAAAACCAGTAGTCAGTTGAATAGTTTTGACGAAAAGCATTGTACGTTGGTCCCGCAGCTTGGATAAACTGAGTAGGCGTTTGAGGGAAAATATCTGGCGTTAGTTGTGTTGTTACGGGGACGTCAAGGTCATGGCAAGCCATTAATCCACTTATGCTTGCAATGGTTATTATCAATTGAAATATTTTTTTCATCTGTTTCTAGCATTAATAGTTTTGAACAGTACCTAATTCTCTAAGAAGAATTTCTCCAAAAGCATCATTTATTCAGTAATTGCTTCTAGGTACTGTTTGAATTATTGTAAATGTTTTTAGAATGAGGCGGAAACACCAAACAAGAATGTACGTGTTTTAGGATAGAAGTTGTTAGCATCTACACCCGGAGCTGTACCACCTTGATTGATTTCAGGGTCGATACCTTTATAGCCCGTAATCACAAACAAGTTGTTTACTGAGGCATACAAACGAATACGTTTTACGTTTTTAGAAATGTTTTTGAATGAATAACCCAAAGTAGCATTATCTAAACGCAAGTAGCTACCATTTTCTAAGAAACGTGATGAGTAACGATAAGAGTTAAAATCGTTTGCTGATTCTTCGGCAACTTCAACTGGAATGTTGGTAAATCTTGCTGTACTTGGTCTGAACAAATCTGCACGAGTAATATTCATGATTTTGTTTCCTAAAACCGCACGCATGAAAATATTCAAGTCGAAATTTTTGTATGTAAAATTGTTTGACCAGCCTATTAATAATTTAGGTTGTGCATTTCCCAAAGCTTTATAGTCTTTTACACTAATTGGTTTGGTCGTCAATTCACCTTTTGCATTATAATATTGCGAAACGCCATTAGCATCTTTTCCTGCATACTCATAAGTAAAGAATTGTCCGATTGGTTGTCCTGCTACGATTACCTGTACAGTTTCTCCAGTTTGTCCAGCACCATCAGGTTGTACAATTTTAACTGAATCTGTTTTAAGTGTTGAATTCGAAAGACTAACAATTTTGTTTTGATTATGCGCTAAGTTGATAGTAGTATTCCAAGAAAAGTTTTGGGTTTTAACAGCATTTACATTTAAGGTAAATTCAACCCCTTTGTTGCTCATTTTTCCAACATTGGCAGTTAATGAACCATTTGGATATAAGACAGTACTTACTGGATATGTCCAAATCAAATCAGAAGTTGTTTTATCATATACTTCTAATGTACCGCTTACTTTTCCTTTAGCAATGGCAAAATCAAGACCTAAGTTAGAAGTCGCTGTTTTTTCCCAACCTAAATCTGGGTTTTCGTTTTGTAATGCACCAATCGCTGCTTGTTGTGCCCCATTGTAATAAAATGTACCAACGTTTCCGTAAATCAATTTCGTGGTATATGGGCTAAAGCCTGCGGAGTTACCTGTTACACCATAACTAAGACGTAATTTTAATTCACTAAAAATTCGTTGTTTTTCCATGAATGCTTCTTGGTCAACTCTCCAAGCAAAACCTACTGCAGGGAAATATCCCCACTGTTTGTTCAACCCAAATACTGACGAACCGTCACGGCGAACTGAGCCTTGTAATAAGTATTTGTTTTTGTAATTATAGTTAACACGTCCGAAATCTGAAATTAAACGTACTTGTTGGTAATTATCACCACCATAATTTACTCTGAATGAGTTAACCGCATAAGGGTTTCCTAAACCTAAATTGTTGTAACCAACGGCATCAACTGGAAAGTTTGTGCTAGTTGCTTGGAAACCATCGCCATTGATACTTTCTTGCCAAGAATAACCCACTACAGCATTAATTGAATGGTCGCCGATTTGTTTATCCCAAGTAAGATATGTTTCTAATAAACTCTGAGTATTCTGATACGCATTTCTTGTTGCCAAACCATTTGCACCTACTAAAGTGATAAAAGATGGGTTTCCCGGAGGTTCTGGTGTACTACGGATGTTATTATAATATTGTGTATAATAACTGTTGTAGTAAGCGCCATAATTCGTTTGGAAGTTTTGATACGAGAATTTAACATCATAAGTAAAACCTAAAGGAAGTTTTAACTGCCCAAAGAAAGTACCTATTAAACTCTTGTATTTCAAACGCTCTTGTCCATTTTCAATCAAAGAAACAGGGTTGTAATAACTAGATTTGTTGAAGTTATCATAAAAAGAACCGTCTGCATTATGTACAGGAGCTGTCGGTAAATAAGTCAACATTTGTGCTAAAACAGTGTTTCTGTAAGGAACCCATTTTGCATCACTTACTGAATTGGTTACTGATAAACCTAATTTCAAATTATCGTTAAATGCTTTTTGTTCGATAGATAATCTTGCTACCACACGGTTCAAAGCACTTGATTTTACAATACCTTCTTGGTCGAAGTAGTTGATACTTGCATTGTAAATCGTATTTTCGTTTCCACCACCAAATGAAATATTATGGTTTTGGCTAATCGCCGAACTACGTTGAACAGCATCTTGCCAGTTGGTATTTGCACCTAAATCATCTTCTGGTGATAAAGCTTGTCCATTTTTCGTTAAAAATGTTTTCAACTGATTAGCATCCATCATGTTGTATTGCTTAGACACTTTGTCGATTGCCATATACGAACTATATGAAACCTGCATTTGTCCTTTATTAGCACGTTTTGTCGTAACCATGATTACACCATTGGCAGCACGGTTACCATAAATTGCAGTAGCAGCAGCATCTTTCAAAATGTCCATTGTAGCAATATCGTCTGGTGCAATCAAAGAAATATCTGCACCCGGCACACCGTCAATTACGAATAATGGTGATTGTGCGCCATCACGTAATGAAGATGCACCACGTAAAATGATAGCCGCCGCACGGTTAGGGTCACCACTTCTTGTGATGTTCAATCCCGGAACTTTGCCTTGTAATAACTGCCCAACATCACTGATAGCTCCTTTATTCAAGTCTTCTGGCTTGATGGTTGTAATCGCACTGGTTAAGTTTTTACGTGATTGTGTACCATAACCAACTACTACTACTTCTTCCAAACTTTGGTTTTCAACTAACATCGAAACGTTGATTACCGAGCGACCAGCCACCGCAATTTCTTGTTTTTGATAACCTACAAATGAGAAAACCAAAGTATTGTTACCATCTGGCACTGCAATTTTGTATTGACCTTTGCTGTCTGTTGCTGTACCTCTGTTGGTATTTTTTACGAGTACCGAAACACCAGGTAAAAATTGTCCCTTCTCATCGGTGATTGTTCCCGTGATGGTTTGTTCGGCGATTATTTCGTTTGGGATGATTGTTTGAATGTTTTCTTTTTCAGTAACCGTTTTTTTACGAAGAAGAATACGATTATCCATTACTTCATACGAAATATTTAATGGGCTAAGAAGCTTCTCTAAAACCTTTGATAATTTATCGTCAGTAAAATCAAAAGACACAATTTGCTCTGCCTGAATGGCATTTGAGCTATACACAAACTTTACATCTGCTTTCTTCTCTATCTGGAATAATACTTTTTTAACTGTACTCGTCCCAGTTCTTAGCGTAATACTTTTATTGAGTACCTCTTGCGAAAAAGCACTGTTTGCCAGAGAAATTCCGCAACAGATAATCGAGAGGAATAATTGAGTAATGGTAATTCGCATCGCTTTGGAGAGAATCTTTTTAAATGATAATTTTTTTTTCATACTTTTAACTGTTTTTAAACTGTGAAATGTGGAAAAACAAACCCTGAACATCGTCCTGATGTCACCGAATTGGCGTTTGGTGGGGTTTCTTAGGCCGGTAATGCTCGTAACATTATCGGCTTTTTCATTTGAAAGCGACTATGTTTTCATGGAGTTAAATAAGAGTTATGAGTTATTAGTTAATTATGAGTTGTTTAGCTTTGAGCTTTGAGCCATGAGCTTTCAGCAATTGAATAAAAAAAGCTCAAAGCTAATAGCTCAAGGCTCAAAGCCTATTGACATCCTGAGCCGTTGATAAAAATCACCGTTCCACGTTGTTCGTAAGTAGCGTTGACCGATTTACATATTAAATCAAGCTGACTGTGTAAGGAAATTTCGTTTAAATCTGCCGTGAATACACATTTGTTGAGTTCATGATTTTCAACCACAAATTCTATTTGATAAGCTTCTTTCAAACGCTCAAGTACTTCTGTCAGTGGCGTTTCTTCAAAAATGAAATCTAATGTTGTAGCAGGAATATTTACGATAACTGGATTTTCAACCAAACTTGGAATCAGTTTTTTCGTTTCTTTATCAAAAACAATTTTCTGGTTCGGTGTCAGAATTACGCCATTTCTATGAAAGCCATCTTTCTCTGAATTTTCATAAACCGATACTCTTCCTGTAGCGACCAATACTTCAATGGCTTTCGAATCATCGTAAGATTTGATGGTGAAACTTGTGCCTAATACTTCTGTCACTAAATCACGAGTATGTACAATAAAAGGTTTTGAAGGGTTTCTTTTTACTTTGAAAAACGCTTCGCCTTTTAAATATACGCTGCGGGTTTTATCATTGAAATGTTCAGGATAACTAATGCTACTTTCTGCTTTCAGTACGATTTCACTACCGTCTTCTAATTTAATTTTTTGAGGTTTATTAGAGGTGTTTTTTACTTCAATAACGCCTAAATTGCTGGCGATACTTTCTGTGAATGAATGGCTGTACGCCGTAGTTTTTTGATAATAAAATAAGCCAAAAATCCCTATAATTAAGGAAGCCACCACGGCAACTGCCGTCCATTTGAAACGTAATGCAACAATGTTTTTAGGAAATAAACTTTGCTGAATTCTTGTCCAAAGCTGTTGTTCAATATTGCTTTTTTCGCTTGAATTCAATCTAAGTTCACTATGTTTTAGCATATTATCCGACCACTCCTTTACCATCGCTTCTTCCTCTGCTGTGCAAGCGCCCTCAAGGTATTTTTCTAGTAATTTATCGAAATCGTATTGGTTCATCTTTCGTATTTGCTGTAATTTGATTTGAAATTGTAAACAATAGGCGTTGATGAATTAATTATCAGAATGATATACTTTTAAGTTTTCTCTAAGTACTTTCAACGATTTGGTAATATGATACTCTACCGCTTTTTCACTTAGTTCTAAACGTTGGGCGATGTCTTTGACAGATTGATTTTCAAATCGACTCATCTTAAATACTTCGCAGGTTTTTTCTGGTAATTTTTTCAATACTTCATCTACTGCTTTTGATAAATCTGCAAAATGTACAATTTCTTCTGTAGAGAACGATTGCTGAATTTCATGGAAAATGATGTACTCCTGAAATTTTCTATTTGTGATTTGAGATTTGATATAATTGGTTGTTAAGTGTTTTATCGAAACCACCAAGTAAGCACTCAAAAAACGAATATTCAACTGTTCTCGTTTTAGCCAAAGACTCTCAAACAAATCATGAACAAGCTCTTCAGCCTCTTCTTTCGTGCCTGTTTCGTGATAGGCAACGCCAAAAAGTTTGTACCAATAACGATGATAGATTTCCTCAAAGGCCTTTTTATCGTCCTTTTTCAGAAAGTCTATTAATTGTTCATCGCTTAATTGTGAATGCTTCATGTGATTGTTCCGGAATCAATATTTGATGTATAGTCAAACAAGTCGCCAAAATCCCTAAATGATTTTAAAAAATATTTTTAAAATGCAATTTTAGCCTTCTGGCTGACCTGCTTACACTCAGAAAAGGGTAGAAGTCGATTTTCTACGCAATATTTTTAAAGAATTATCTATTATTCACTCCATTTAAAGCGTTGAACTATGCCAAAACTATTTGTACTCTTATTATTCTGTACCGTTTTTGTAGAATCTACGCTGGCACAAATCGACAAAAAAGCTACTAAAGAAACGAAAAGGCTTTATCAAAGTTTAGCAAAAATTTCCAAGAAAAATATTCTTTTTGGACATCAGCATGCTACCGAATATGGACATGGCTGGGCGGGCGACCAAAATCGTTCAGATGTAAAATCGGTTACGGGTTCGCATCCTGCTGTAATTGGGATTGATTTTAGTGGTTTGTCGGGTCGTTCTAAAGAACAAATTGCCAAAACGGCGGAGGCTTTACGCAAAAATGTTGTCGATACATATCATCGTGGGGGCATTACAACGGTTGCTTGGCATTTTTCGAATCCTGCATCTGAGGGTGGTTTTTATTGGAAAGACTCCGTTTCGTCGGCTTCAATGGCTTTGATAAAACCGGATGGTTCGCATCATGAAAAATATAAGGAAATCTTGAAAACTGTTGCAGACTTTGCTCATTCGGTAAAAGGACAAGATAGTACTTTAGCGCCGATGATTTTCAGACCATATCATGAATTTGATGGCGATTGGTTTTGGTGGGGAAAAAGCCATTGTTCTCGGGAAGATTTTATTTCGGTGTGGCAGTTTACCATTACTTATCTGCGTGATAGTCTGGATGTTCATAATTTTATTTATGCTTTTTCGCCTGATTGTAAATTCACTACTGAACAAGAATTTTTGGAGCGTTATCCGGGTGACGAATGGGTGGATATGTTGGGCATGGATAATTATGCAGATTTTGGAAGAAATGGGAAGTACAATCTAGCATTGGGTATTAAGAAATTAAAAATCGTGTCTGATTATGCCAAAAAAGCCAATCGACTGGCGGCTTTAACGGAAACCGGTTTAGAGTCAATTCCTAATCCTACTTGGTGGACGGAGACTTTGTTGAAAGCTCTGAAATCTGAAAAAATGAATCTGGCTTACGTTTTGGTTTGGCGAAATGATGTTAAAAGCCCAACCCATTTTTATGCACCTTTTCCTACACAAACAAGCGTTGCCGATTTCTTGAAGCTCTATGATGACCCTTATACGCTTTTCGAGAAAGATTTAAAGCATATTTATCGTAAAAAACGATTCTTATTTTTTTAGCATTCAATCATCCAATTCAATTATAAATTTCACAAATCATGAAAAAACAATCTTATACTATCGCTCTTACTTTACTGTTCTTGTTGAGTATCGGCGATACTTTTGCTCAAAAAGCGAAGCCTTTATTTAATTTTCCTTTTGGCGTGCAGGCTTATACTTTTCGTAATCATTTCCCTGTTTCTGTTGAAAATACTTTGGATAAAATCAAGGCGATGGGCATTACAGAAATAGAAAGTAGCGGGGCAAAAGGAATGAGTAATGCTGATTATAAAAAACTTTGTAACGACAGAGGTATCAGTATTCCTTCAGCGGGCTGTAGTTATGAACAATTAGAGAAAAACCCGCAAGAGGTTGTGGATAACGCCAAGGCTTTGGGTGCAAAATATGTAATGTGTGCTTGGATTCCCCACAAAGGCAATGAATTTACCATTGAGGACATTAAAAAAGCAGTAGCAGTTTTCAACAAGGCAGGAAAAGTATTGAAAGAAAATGGACTTATTTTCTGTTATCATGACCACGGTTATGAATTCAGACCTTATGAAGACGGAACGCTTTTCGATTATTTGGTAAAGAATACCAATCCTGCTTATGTGTCTTTTGAAATGGATGTTTTATGGACACTTCATGGCAGAGCGAATCCAGAAGCTTTGTTACAAAAATATGGTTCTCGCTGGAGATTGATGCACGTGAAAGATTTGAAAAAAGGTATTGTGGGTGATTTTTCTGGACATACTCCCGCAGAAAATGATGTAGTTTTAGGAACAGGACAAGCCAATTGGCCAGCGATTTTGAAGATAGCCAAAAAGATTGGTATCAAACATTACTTTATTGAAGACGAAAGCGAACACGAATTAGAAAATGTGCCTTTGAGTATTACTTATTTGAAGGGGCTGTGAGATAGTATTGAGCGATGAGCTGTCAGCTTTGAGCATTTTTAGCGATTGATATGATGATGACCATTCCTTTCATAATTCATGTGAAAATCATAAAGTATTTCTTAGTATTTCTCAGTGGGAAATGCTAAGAAAATTCTGTATCTAATCTATTTCTACTGGTAAATGTTCAGAAACACTTGTATCTACTATATTTCTATTGTTAAATGATGAGAAACATTTGTATCTAATCTATTTCTATTGGAAAATGCTTGGAAACATTTGTATCTAATCTATTTCTATTGGAAAATGCTTGGAAACATTTGTATCTAATCTATTTCTATTGGAAAATGCTTGGAAACACTTGTATCTAGTATATTTCTATTGTTAAATGATGAGAAACATTTGTATCTAATCTATTTCTATTAGAAAATGCTTGGAAACACTTGTATCTCATCCGTTTCTGTTAAGAAATGCTTAGAAACACTTATATCTAATTTGTTTCTGTTGAGAAAAGCTTAGATACGAATGTGGATTAGGACAATCATTTTGGAACATATTATCATTGTAGATGCAAAGCCTTGCGGTTATTCGGGCAAACAAAAAAATCCCCATATCGTTGATATGAGGATTTTTTTTGAAGTATAAACTCGAATCAATTCATTGAAACAGATAAGTTCTACAAACCCTTACCAGTAGCTGCCCAGTAAATACCGCCGTAGATATGATCTAAGAAAGTTTGGTCAGAGAACGTCAATGGAATATGTCCTAAACCAGTATAGAATGCTCTACCGCCATCGTAGTTATGGTACCAAGAAATTGGGTGGAATTTACCCATGCCTTTTCCCTCGTTTGTTCCCCATTTTGCGTAAGGCTCATAAGATTTTTCATCTACCGAAATTAAATAATGTAAATCTGTTGATTTTAGGTCGCCAAATTCATACCATTCGTCTGTCCAAAGGAATTTTTTAGGGAAACGCTCCATTCCTGGGAAGTTGCTATCTTCAACTTTTAAATAAGCCGTTTGCTGTGCAGGGTGAATTTTGAACATCATACCCACCATTTTAGTGTACCAAGCCCAGTCGTACTCAGTATCCGATGCCGCATGAATGCCTATATAACCTTTTCCCGAACGAATAAATTTCTCAAATGCTGCTTGTTGTTCATCATTCAAAATATCGCCAGTTGTGTTTAAGAAAATCACGGCACTGAAATTCGCTAAATCTTTATCGTTGAAAACGGTAGCATTTTCTTGCCAAGTAACCGAGAAATTATGGCGAGCGCCCAATTGACGAATCGCTGCTACGCCTTCATGAATTGATTCATGGTGAAAGCCAGCAGTTTTAGTGTATAACAACACTTTAAATTGCTGTGCGAAAGTCGTGCTGGTAAATGATAAAGCCAACAAAAACAAAAGAGTACTTTTGAAGAGATTATTTTTCATTTTCTTGAAATAGTTGATAGTTGAATAAGAAGATAATAGAATATTGTTGTAATATTTCAGCAATCTGGCGCAATTAACGAATTCCAGATTATTAATAACATTTGTTCACTACCATAAGTGATGAACTAATGGTTTAATACGCTGTTGATATACTTGATTAATACTAGAAACTTGTTGCGCTGTTAAATCTGCAATATTGAAAACATCTAAATTCGACAATACTTGTTCTGGACGAGAAGCCCCCGGAATAACTGTACTTACGGCATCGTGTTGTAAAATCCAACGCAAGGCGATGGGTGCTAAATTAGGATGTTCTGGGAATAAAGCCTTTAATTCATCCACAGCGGATAGGCCCGTTTCGTAGTCGATACCCGAAAAAGTTTCACCTTTATCGAAATGTTCGCCATTTCGGTTGAAATTGCGGTGATCGCCTTCGGTAAAAGTAGAGTTTTTAGAGAATTTTCCAGTCAATAAACCACTCGCCAAAGGTACTCTAACAATAACACCAATGTTCTTTTTCTTGGCTTGTTCAAAAAATAATTCAGCAGGACGTTGACGGAAAACATTGAAGATAATTTGAACAGAAGTAACGTTGTCGTACTCGATGCCCTTCAGTGCTTCTTCTACTTTCTCGACACTGATACCCAGATTCAAGATTTTTCCTTCATCTTTCAAACGATCGAATAATTCAAAAATCTCTGGACGATAATATACTTCCGTTGGCGGGCAGTGTAGTTGTATCAAATCAAGGGTTTCTAAACCCATGTTGGTCAAACTATCTTCCACAAATTTGCGAAGTACCGCTGGTTGATACGCTTGGTTTACGTGTGGATTTAACTGTCGCCCACATTTTGTAGCAACAAAAAGGCGTTCAGAACGAGATTTTACAAACCTTCCAACTGCTTTTTCACTTTCGCCATTGCCATAGACATCGGCAGTATCAATAAAATTAATACCAGCATCTACGGCAGTATTCAGAATAGCGTCTGCCGTTTCATGACTAAAATCAGCACCCCATTTTCCACCTACTTGCCAAGTACCCAAACTGATTTCCGAGATGTCGAAACCTGTTTTTCCTAACTTTCTATATTGCATTTTTAGGATTGTTATTTTTGTTTATCTTTTATTAGAAAAGCTTTGAGCAGTGAGTTATGAGCTTTGAGCCTTCTTTTTCTAAAATAATCTAAAAAGCTCAAAGCTCACGGCTCATAGCTAAAAGCTTAAAATCTCTTCAATCTTCGTTAATTCTTCTTGGCTGAAATTTTTGTTTTTCAAGCAATCTAAAGAATCTAATAATTGGGAAACTCTACTTGCGCCAATCAACACCGAAGTAACTCTTGAATCTTTTAACAACCAAGCCAAAGCCATTTGAGCTAAAGATTGTCCACGTTCCAACGCAATTGCATTGAGTTTTTCTAATTTAGCAATCACTTCTGGCGTCACTTGACTGGTTTGTAAAAAGCCATGTGCTTTAGAAGCTCTTGAATCACTTGGAATACCTTTTAAATATTTGTCAGTTAAAAGTCCTTGTGCTAAAGGAGAAAAAGGAATACAACCTACACCTTCACGACCGAGTACATCTAATAAACCGCCTTCAACCCAGCGTTCAAACATCGAGTATTTTGGCTGATGAATTAAACAAGGAGTACCTAATCTGTTCAGAATGGCGATAGCTTTTTCAGCTTCTTCCGCTTGATAATTAGAAATACCAACATATAAAGCCTTTCCTTGTCTGACGATTAAGTCTAAAGCTGCCATTGTTTCTTCCAGTGGCGTATTTGGGTCTGGACGGTGATGATAGAAAATATCCACATAGTCTAAACCCATGCGTTTTAAACTTTGATCGAGACTAGACACCAAGTATTTTTTTGAACCCCAATCGCCATAAGGACCAGGCCACATTAAGTAGCCCGCTTTGGTAGAAATCACGAGTTCATCACGATAAGGGATGAAGTCTTTTTTCATGATTACGCCAAAGTTCTCTTCAGCAGAACCCGGAGGCGGACCATAATTATTGGCTAAATCGAAATGCGTGACACCATTATCGAAAGCTGTTTGGAGAATAGCACGGTAGTTTTCAAAGACATCAACACCACCGAAATTATGCCATAAACCTAAAGAAATAGCAGGTAATTGTAAGCCACTATTACCACAACGGCGAAATTCCATCGGACGGCTACCCGTTTGGTCGTAGCGAGCAGGATTAGCAAGGTAAGTCATTTAAATAAAATTCAGGTAAGTTTTGAAATCGTTGTTATTTTGTAAATAGTTATTCCAATAAAAACAAATATGAGCTGTTTTCACATTATACAAATGTAATATAAATAGCCATGTAGTTTGATAGGCTTTATCATTGTTTATTTAGTTTTCTAAAGCTTACAAAATAGCTTATACTTTCTAATACTATCTCATTTTTGTCTTGAAGTAATAACACATAGAAAGCTGACACTGAAATTTATTACCGATTTTTCATTTAGCGAATTTTCGCTAAATGAAAAATCGGTAATTATAATAAAAAATATTTTCTCTGGAATCTTAAAAGTTTTGCAAAATAAAACCTAATGATTTTAACTATTTAAAGAATTATCTTTTGAAGCTAAAGGTTTATTCAGAAAATAATAATTGGTATAAGTATTTATTACTAAAATATTATTTGGTGTTTCTTTGGAATTAAGAAATTAACTCCTGTATATTTGTTAAGTAAACAAAGAAACAATAGCGAAATTTCGCTAGAAAAAATTCTAAGAAAAGATGTTCAATCAAATTATCAATATCGTCCTAGTGGTTATTCTACTCCCCCAACAGGTGTGAGACGGTTTGATATTTTTACTATACCAAGACCTTTCTCACACCGGAGAAAGGTCTTTTGTTTAAAAGGATTTCAATTCTTAGAAAAATGTAAAAAAAGCAGATAAAGTACAAATCTCATTTTTGATATAATAACTTAACCAAGTAATCATGTTGAAATTTAGTGAAAACACTAAATGCTGATTCAAAACAATTTCAATTCAAGATGTCACAAGAACTAAACAAATTCTCAAGAACCCTTACGCAAGAAGTAACAAACCCAGCAGCAAAAGCAATGTTATACGGCATTGGCTTAACTACTGAAGACATGCAAAAAGCCCAAATTGGTATTGCCAGTACGGGTTATGAAGGAAATACTTGTAACATGCACCTCAATGGTTTGTCGGTTCATGTGAAAAAAGGAATTCAAGAAAATGGCATGGTAGGTTTGATTTTTCATACAATTGGGGTTTCTGATGGGATGACGAATGGAAACAATGGGATGTCTTATTCATTGCCTTCTCGTGATTTAATTGCCGATTCAATCGAAAACGTAGTTGGAGCGCAATGGTACGATGGCGTAATTGCCGTAGTTGGTTGCGATAAAAATATGCCGGGTGCAATGATGGCAATTGCTCGTTTAAACCGCCCAGCGATGTTAGTGTATGGTGGAACGATTCGTTCTGGAGAGTATAAAGGACAAAAATTAGACATCGTTTCGGCTTTTGAAGCTTTAGGGAAAAAATTCGCAGGAAATATTTCTGATGAAGATTATGAAGGAGTCATTAAAAATGCGATTCCAGGTGCTGGTGCTTGTGGAGGTATGTACACAGCCAACACAATGGCTTCTTCAATGGAAGCAATGGGTTTAACTTTACCAAACTCTTCATCATATCCAGCTACTCACGAAGGTAAAAAAGCAGAGTGTCTAGCTATTGGTGCAGCAATGAAAAATTTGTTAGAGAAAAACATTTGCCCACGTGATATTATGACACGCAAAGCATTTGAAAATGCAATGACTGTAGTAATGGCAATGGGTGGTTCTACAAATGCAGTACTTCATTACTTGGCAATTGCTCGTGCCGCAGAAGTTGATTTTACCTTAAAAGATATTCAAGATATTTCAGACCGTACTCCTTTACTTGCTGACTTAAAACCTTCTGGAAAATACTATATGGAAGATATGTTGGCAATTGGTGGCGTTCCTGCGGTAATGAAGTATTTATTGCAAGAAGGTTTATTGCACGGAGATTGCATGACAATTACGGGTAAAACTATTGCTGAAAACTTGGCTGAAATTCCAGAAATTAATTTTGAAACTCAGAAGATTATCAAACCTTTAACTGAACCTATCAAAGCGACTGGTCACTTACAAATTTTATATGGCAATTTAGCCACAGGTGGTGCCGTAGCAAAAATTACTGGAAAAGAAGGTGAGAAATTTGAAGGAGTAGCCAAAGTTTGTGAATGTGAAGAAGAAGTAATTGAGTTTTTACAAAAAGGTGAAATTGTTGAAGGACAAGTAGTTGTAATTCGTAATGAAGGACCAAAAGGTGGACCAGGAATGCCAGAAATGTTGAAACCAACTTCAGCAGTGATGGGTGCAGGCTTAGGAAATAAAGTAGCGATGATTACCGATGGACGTTTCTCGGGTGGCACGCATGGTTTTGTGGTTGGACACGTTACGCCTGAAGCTCAAGTAGGAGGAAATATTGGTTTAGTAAAAGACGGAGATTTAATCACGATTGATGCCGTAAATAACATTCTTCATGTACATGTTTCAGATGAAGAATTAGCAGAAAGACGTAAACTTTGGAAGCCAATCGAATCACCATTTAAGCAAGGTGTTTTGCGTAAATACGTGAAAAACGTATCATCAGCAAGCGATGGCTGTGTGACGGATTTGTAGGAATTTAGTATTAATTCCTATTTTTGAAAGCTCTCGATAATTAAAAAACTAAGAGAAGTATATGAAATTAGATCGTAACTTTTTCAAGATGGGAAGCCATTTAGAAAGTGGTGATAACCGGAATTTTTGGAAGGATAAAACTATTATAGAACGATTAGAAGCATCATTTTATCTGAATAGTATCTCTTATAATTTTGACATTAAGAATCCTCCTAAAATGGACAAAACTCTTTTTTCACATAGAAAACACTTATGAGTAATATTTTTAATGAGGACTTTCAAGACTTTCTTAAAGCTTTTAACAAGTATGAAGTGAAATATTTGTTGGTAGGAGGATATTCTGTAATACTACACGGTTATCCTCGCACAACAGGTGATATGGATTTATGGGCTGAAAAAACCAGTGAAAATTATGAAAGAATTGTTAGTGCATTTGCAGATTTTGGTATGCCAATTTTTGATATGACCATTGATAATTTTTTAAATAATCCCTTAATAGATGTCTTTACTTTTGGAAGACCACCTGTGGCAATAGAAATTCTCACTAATGTTAAAGGTTTGATTTTTGGTGACTCCTTTGAAAAGTATATTGATTATCAGATAGATAATGAATTAAGTATAAAGTTGATACATTATGATGATTTGATTTTAGCAAAAAAAGCAGCTGGTCGTCCAAGAGATTTGAATGATATTGAAAATTTGAAAAAATAGGAAAGCCATTAATAGATTAGACTAACAAAACCACAATAATATATTTATTCATTAAAAATAAATAATGTTAACCATGGAAAACTCACAAACCATGACCGTAGAGGAAAAGAAAACAGAACCTGCTAAGTTTTTGACAGGAGCGCAAGCAATCATGCAATGCTTGGTAGAAAATAATGTAAAAACCATTTTTGGTTATCCAGGTGGCGCAATCATGCCAACGTATGATGCCCTCTACGATTATCAAGATAGAATCAAACATATTCTTGTCCGTCACGAACAAGGTGCTGGTCATGCAGCACAAGGTTATGCTCGTATGACGGGTCGTGCTGGGGTTGCCATGGTAACTTCTGGGCCGGGAGCAACCAACTTAATGACGCCTATTGCTGATGCTTTATTAGATTCAACACCGATGGTTTGTTTGGTTGGTCAAGTAAAAGCAAATTTATTAGGAACTGATGCTTTCCAAGAGTGTGATATCATCGGAATGTCGATGCCAGTAACAAAATGGAATTTTCAGATTACCGACCCTAACGAAATTCCAGAGGCAATGGCGAAAGCATTTTACATTGCTGAGTCTGGTCGTCCGGGTCCAGTTTTATTAGACATTACCCGTACTGCACAAGCAGATTTGATGACGATTCCTTTCGAATACAAACCTTGTACTGAAATTGTAAGTTATCGACCAAGACTTACTCCAAAACAAGAACAAGTGGAAGCGGCAGCCAAATTAATTAATGCTGCGCAGAAGCCTTATATCTTTGCTGGACACGGTATTATTATTTCTAATGCACAGCAAGAATTTGATGATTTTGTTCGTAAAACAGATATTCCAGTTGCTACCACATTATTAGGTATGTCGGCATTGCCATCAGATCATCCTAATTATATCGGTTGGTTGGGTATGCACGGAAATTATGGTGCCAATGTGTTAACGGATGAAGCAGATTTAATCATTGCAATAGGTATGCGTTTTGATGACCGTGTTACAGGTGATTTATCAAAATTCATCAAGCAAGCAGAAGTTGTCCATATTGATATTGACCCTGCCGAAATCAATAAAAACGTGTTTGCGGATGCTCCAGTAATTGGCGATGCTAAGCAAGTTTTAAAAGCATTATTACCGTTGGTAAAAGAGCGTAAACACGAAACGTGGAAGGCTGAATTTAAGAAGTACGACGAAGCTGAATTTGAGAAGATTACGAAACGTGACGTATTCCATGATGGTGATAAAATCAGGATGGGAGAGGCCGTTACGATGCTTTCTAATAAAACAAAAGGTGAAGCAGTAACCGTTACAGATGTTGGTCAACACCAAATGGTTACAAATCGTTATTATCAATACAATACTTGGAATTCGTTGGTTACTTCAGGAGGGGCAGGCACAATGGGCTTTGCTTTGCCAGCAGCATTTGGTGCAAAAGTTGGTGCGCCAGACCGTGAAGTAATTGCAATAATCGGTGACGGTGGTTTCCAAATGACACTTCAAGAATTAGGAACGATTGCCCAAAGTGGTTTGCCTGTTAAGATTATTATTTTGAATAATAATTTCTTGGGAATGGTTCGTCAGTGGCAACAACTGTTTTTTGAAAAGCGCTACTCTTTTGTAGAATTACAAAACCCAGATTTCATTACTATTGCCAAAGGTTTTGGTATTGCAGGACATACTGTTAGTGACAGAGCGAATTTGTCAGATTCCTTAGATACTTTATTGGCTTCTGATAAACCTTATTTGTTAGAAATCATTTGTGAGAAAGAAGAAAACGTTTTCCCAATGGTACCTGCGGGTGCAAGTGTTTCGGCAATTAGATTAGAGTAAATTTATTGAGTGATTGCTGATTGAGTGATTTTTTTACCATTCTATCATTTTTTCTCAGATTATTCTAATCACGGTTTATTCTGTTAGCTAAAATCTAAATTTAGAAGTTAAAAATGACAACATACACATTATCCGTTTTCACGACCAATACCATTGGTTTGTTAAATCGAATTACCATTATTTTTACAAGGAGAAGGTTGAATATTGAATCCTTGAATGTTTGCGAAACTGAACGCAAAGGTGTTTCAAGATTTACGATTGTAATTCGTCACGAAAGTCGTGAGGCTGTTGAAAAATTGGTTCGTCAAATTCGTAAAGTAGTTGACGTACTTGCAGTTTTTGGTTACTTAGACCACGAAATTGTTTTCAACGAAATCGCCCTTTTCAAATTGGCTACACCGCTTGGAGGTTCACCTTTAAACATCAAAGAAATCAATCTCGATTGGAATGCGAAAGTAGTTCACTGGGGACTTGACTACGTAGTGATTGAAAAAAACGGTACAGAAACTGAAATCGCAGAATTTTACCAATACATGAAAAATTGGGAGATTTTAGAATACCTAAAATCTGGAAGAGTAGCCGTAGGTAAAACCGAAAAAGGCTTGGTAGAATATTTACCAGAGCATGAATGGGAAATTGTGTAGAGTATTCGTAAACAACTCGTTTTGTCAAAAAGAGATTACCTTCAATCAAGGTAATCTCTTTTTTTGTGTTCTCTTTTTTTTAATAAAGATTGAAAACTTTTCTTGTATAAGATTATTATTTAATTTTACTTTGTATTTCAAAGTACTTTATTGTATTTGAAATTTTAAATCAATTCGTTATGACACAGAGAAACAATTTTACAATACAAGAAATTAATCGAAAATCGCTTATTACAAGGATGTTAATTGGTGGAGGAGTAGGATTAATCGTTATCTCATTATTCCTTTCTGGAACTGGAGAACCTAATCCTGAATGGGGAAAATTTTGGATGCTTAGACCTTTAATAATTGTTCCTATTGCTACTGCATTTGGGAGTTTGTCTTTTTATTCAATCGACTTTGTAGGTTCTCAAGGTACTTTGAAAAAAGTATTGGCTTTTGCTTTCAGCATTATTTCATTCGTTATTTCACTTTGGCTAGGTATTGTTTTAGGCTTAGACGGAACTTTGTGGAATTAGTCTTAGCTATTTCAATTTGTGTTAACGAAATTGCTACTCTTAAAATCTAAAAAATGAATGATAGTGATACTAAACGTCTTTCACGACTGAATGCAATTTTAACTCAATTGCAAACAAAGCGTATCTCGACTGCTCCACAATTGGCTGCCAAATTTTCAGTAAGTGTTCGCACAATTTATAGAGATATTAGAGCTTTGGAACAGGCCGGAATTCCTATTGTTACAGAAGAGGGAAAAGGTTATTCAATGATGGAGCATTATAGTATCCCGCCTATTATGTTTACAGAAAATCAAGCTAATGCGTTGATTCTTGCAGAACAGTTAGTGATGAAAAATAAGGATGCTTCATTTATTAAAGATTACACAGAAGCTATCGACAAAATTAAAGCGGTTTTAAAACATAATCTGAAAGACAACGCAAACTTACTTGCTGAACGAACTAGATTCAGCCAGAATGTTAACGGTGAAAGAAACAGTAATAATTTATCTGATTTACAGTTTGCACTAACGAATTTTTATCTAACCAAAATAGCATACACTAACGAAGCTGATAGTACAACTGAGAGATTGATTGAGCCATTTGCGCTACTGAGTACACAAGAAAATTGGTTATTGGTAGCGTGGTGCCGTTTAAGAAATGAATTTCGATATTTCCGTTTGGATAGGATTAAAAAATTGGAAATCCTTACCGAAAAATTTACTCCTCATAAAATGACCTTACAAGAATATTTTGATAAATTCTATTAATTTATTTTACACCCCTGACATAGGGCTGTCATTTCTCCAATATAGTTTTGTGACATAATCTAAAAAATAATATCATGATTAGTCAACTTACAAACTTAAATTGGATGAGTGTTTTACTCGCATTTATCATTTATTTTTTATTGGGAGCTTTATGGTTCACTTTGTTTTTCAATAAATCCTACAAAGTTTCATTGGGGCGGGATAAGGAAATCTTGCCCAACAAAACTATTTTTATCGTCGGCCCAGCAATTTGTTCATTGGTGATTACTCTGGCAAGTGCTATTTTGATTGAAGCCTTAAAAGTTCAGTCTTTGGCTTCAGCCTTTGAATTCGCCTTACTTATTGGCATTGGTTATTTGGTTGCCAATACGATTAACATTGCTATTAATCCAAATATTCCTCGACCAATTCTTTATGGAATGATAAGTGGAGCATATCATTTAGTAGGTATTTTGATTGTAAGTTTTATCATCGTTTCAATGAAATAGTGAAAATGCAGACAACAGCAATTGAAACTTTTAGCCCAACTAGTCGAGAAAATTGGCGAGAGTGGTTAGCAGAAAATCATCGTTCAAAACAATCAATTTGGCTTGTTTATCATAAAATACAGGCTAATATTCCAACAGTAAGTTATAATGATGCTGTTGACGAAGCACTTTGTTTTGGCTGGATAGATAGTATTAAGAAATCGCTTGGGAATGATACATTTATGCAGTTTTTCAGTAAACGAAAACCGAATAGTGTTTGGTCGAAGATAAATAAAGGAAAGATTCAATGCTTAATTGATGAAGGATTGATGACAGAAGCAGGTTTTGAGAGTATTGAAAAGGCGAAGCAAAATGGTTCTTGGTCAATTTTAGATGAAGTAGAAGAATTAATCATTCCTGTAGATTTAGAAAATGAATTCAACACTAAAGCAGGTTCAAAGGACTTCTTTTTAAGTTTAAGTAAGTCTGTCAGAAAAGCTATTTTACAATGGTTAGTCCTTGCTAAACAAGCGGAAACTCGACAAAGAAGAATTGCTGAAATTGCTGAATTGGCAAGTCAAAAACTGAAACCAAAACAGTTTTAATAAAAAAGTGGGATTCAAAAACTAATTTTGAATCCCACTTTTGAAACTAATTTTTAAATTACTTTGCATAATTTACAGCTCTCATTTCACGAATAACCGTTACTTTGATTTGCCCTGGATACTGCATTTCTTTTTCTATTTTTTGAGAAATATCATAAGATAGCATACTTGCTTTTTCATCAGATACATTTTCAGAATCTACCAATACTCTTAATTCTCTACCAGCTTGAATAGCATAGCATTTCTGAACACCGCTGAAACTTACTGCTAATTCTTCTAATTCTTTTAAACGACGCATGTAAGATTCCATCATCTCACGTCTAGCTCCCGGACGAGAACCCGAAATTGCATCACAAACCTGAATGATTGGCGAAATCATAGAAGTCATTTCAATTTCATCATGGTGAGCACCAATCGCATTGCAAACTTCTACATTTTCCTTATACTTTTCAGCCAATTGCATCCCTAAAATAGCGTGAGGCAATTCAGCTTCTTCATGCCAAACTTTACCAATATCGTGTAATAAACCAGCACGTTTAGCCAACTTCGCATTTAAACCTAGTTCAGCAGCCATAGTAGCACAAAGTTTTGCTACTTCACGAGAGTGTTGTAAAAGATTTTGTCCATAAGATGAACGGAAACGCATTCTACCAACCATTTTAATTAACTCTGGATGTAAACCGTGAATACCTAAGTCAATCACAGTACGTTCTCCAATTTCGATGATTTCTTCATCAATATTTTTCTTCGTTTTTGCTACTACTTCTTCAATACGAGCTGGGTGAATACGGCCATCTTGTACTAAACGGTGTAATGACAAACGAGCAATTTCACGACGAACTGGGTCGAAACCAGAAATAATAATCGCTTCTGGCGTATCATCAACGATAAATTCTACACCAGTTGCGGCTTCTAAAGCACGAATATTTCTACCTTCACGACCAATGATTTTACCTTTCACATCGTCTGATTCAATGTTGAAAACAGATACACAGTTTTCAATTGCATTTTCAGCAGCCGTTCTTTGAATGGTTTCAATAACTACTTTTTTTGCTTCTTTCGTTGCGGTTAATTTAGCTTCTTCAATTGTATTTTTGATGATAGACGAAGCCTTCGTTTCAGCCTCAGCACGCAAAGCATCAATCAATTGTTGACGAGCTTCTTCTGCCGTTAAGCTTGCAATTTTCTCTAATTGCGTTACTTGCGAAGCCAACATTTCTTCAGCTTGTATTCTTTTTCTATCAGCCTCTTCAGTTTTCTTTCTAAGATTTTCTTCTTTAGAAGTCAACGATTGTTTTTGTGAATTTAAGTCAGATTCTAATTTCTTGGTTTGTTCCATAGAAATCTGAATATTACGCTCACGCTCCTTTAATTTTTGCTCATTTTGAACCAAAATCTGCTTTTTCTTATTTGAATCATCTTCAAATTCTGAACGAAGTTTTAGAAACTTTTCTTTGGCTTCGAGTATTCTATCTTTCTTGATGTTTTCTGCTTGTAATTCAGCATTTTTGACAATATCTGCAGCTTTGGAAGTTGCTTCTTCTTCAATTCTCTGGGTATTCTTTGCAAAAGCAAATTTACCGACAAATATTCCCGCTATCAGCGAAGCAACTGCGGCAATGATGGGAGTTAGCATTATTTATATCGTTTTAGTTAATAGTTTTCGTGCATTTTGTGATGCAATCCGACCAACTATTGAGTGAAAAAAAGGAACTAAAACAGACAGATGCCTTGAATGTGAAAAGAAAAATAAACGTTGGTATTATCTTATTTAAAATTGAGAATGTTATTTCAAAAATAAATCAAACAAGTAAACTAGAAATTTGTATGGCGTTGTTTTTGGAAACGAATCCAGTCAAAATCATGTCGTTAGAATGTATAAGGTTTAATTTATGGAATTCAGTTACTTGTATTAATTTTATAAAGGATGATTTAATTCGCTCAATTTTATACAAAAACGTTTAAACAAATAATAAAGAAATATATTAATTCATTCTGTAACAGAACTTAATAATTTGTCCAATTCAGAAACCTTCCCCATCACTGATTTTTGAAGATCACTGTGTTTGGCACCAAATTTAAGGTTACTCATTACAAAATCTAAAGCAACAATTGCTAACAGACGTTGGTGAGATTCAACCTTTTTCGTTTCTCGATAAGAATCCATTTTTTCATTAATCAACTTAGCAGCCTTGCGAACGAATTCCTCTTCTTCTCTACCTACAGATAGGTTGAAGGGTTCATGGGCAACGACTATATTACAAGGGACTTTCTCGGCCATTATATTCAAGTTTTAAATTAAAAGTTTTCAGTTATTTAGTTAATGAGACTATGAACTATTAAACGATTGATTTTTGAAACTTTGTTATTTACTAAGTTGACTAATACACTTGTCTATTTCTAAGATATATTGGTCAAGTTTTTCTTTCAATTCGGCATTATTGCCTGTACTATTTAGATTGTTTACTGCAATCTTACTGATTTTATCTGATTTTTTAAAGTTTTTTATTCTTTGGTTTAATTTTTTATTTAATTCTTGGTTTTCCTTTAATGTTTCCGCCAAGGTATTTTTCAGCGATTCGTTTTCTTTATTGGCTTGTTCAAGTTTATTCTTCAGTTCTTTATATCTCAAGACGACATTCCTTAGTTTTACTTCTAAGGCCTCAAATTGATTCCGAATTTGATTGTCAGTTATCATGCCGTCTGTTTGTGATTTTTCCTGTAAACTCTTTAGATATTAAAAATCTAAATAAAAAACGATACATTATTGAAAAGCCTAAAATTTATATTGGCTTTAATCCTATATAAATACAAAGTTCTATAATTTACTCGAAAAGTTTATGTTTTTATCTTAAAAAAGCATACTTATCTCTGACTTTCAGTGGAATAATTGTCTTTCGCTCAATCAAAACAACACTTGCCGTGTATAAACTCAATAATAAGAAATGGTAGGGGATAGAAATCCATAGATTTTCGATATGAATTTGCATGGTACAATAAATTAACACGCCCGCAGAAATGATATAACCAAAGCCAGAGAAAATTTTATAAGGTACTGGATAATACTTTTGACCGAAGTAATAACACAGGGCTGTCATCGAAAAGCATGAAATCAAAAAAGCGACAGCACAGCCCATATAACCCATTTTGGGTATGAGAATAAAGTTGAAAAGAATAGTAATGGCTAAACCCGCAAAAGTGATTCTAGTACCAAAATAGGTTTTTTTATTCAGTTTGAACCAAACAGAAATATTATAATAAATACCTAAGAAAAGATTAGCCAAAAGTAAAATGGGTACTACTTTCATGCCTTCCCAATAGATTGGTTTTCGTAAAAACAATACTTTTAAAATATCAAGATTTAAGCATACTCCAAGCCAAATAAATACACAAGTAATTAAAAACCATTTTGTAACATCAGCCAAAGTTTCTGGTGAATTTTTGTCTTCTGCTTTTGCCAAGAAAAATGGTTCAGCCGCATAACGAAAAGCCTGAGTAGCCAAAGCCATAAAAATGGAAAGTTTATAAACGTTGCCATAAATGCCAAGGGCTTCTTGAGAAGTACGATTGGGATAAAAACCTTCGGGAAGTAATCTTTCTAATAAAATTCTATCAAACATTAAATTGAATGTACTTGCCAAGCCCATCACCATGATTGGGTAAGCGTATATCAATAAGTTTTTTAAAACGGCTTTATCAAACTGAAATTTGAAGTCTTTGAATTCAGCTCTTAAAAAGTAAAAGAAACAAGCATTGGCAAGTAGGTTTGCTAAGAAAATATAACCAGCACCAACACTTGGTAAATACAGTTTCTGAGCTAATGGTTGTAAGAAAAGTAAATAATCTCCTTCTGCAATTTTTTTGAATCCTAATAAGAAAATAACGTTTAGTAAAACGTTTACCAGAATGTTGAAAATTTTGGCTTTGACAAATTTTTTGGTTTGTTTTTCTAATCTCAAACGTGCAAAGGGGATGGCAGTAATGGCATCAATCGCTACAATTAATGAAATCCAAATTAAGAAAATTTCTTTGCCAGGAAAACCTAAAGCTGTAATAATGGGCGTTGAAAAAACAATGAGTATTCCTGAGAAAATACAACTACTAACAATAATGGCAGATTGAATGATATTGTAATACTTGGCTTTATCGTCTGCTGCAAAACGGAAAAAAGCTGTTTCCATGCCATAAGTATAAATAATATTAGCAATGGCTACGTAGGCATAAAGCTTTACATTTACGTTAAGCTCTTTTGGCAAAAAAGCCGCTGTATGAACAATCACCAATAGAAAATTTAGTGATCTCCCCAAAATAGTACTTATGCCATACGATGCTGTTTCGCTCGCTAGTTTTTTTAAAACACTCATGTTAATTATAATTGTGTGTCAAACAATCATTTAGCTTTTGTTTGAATTCAATGCGAATGCAATTTACAAGTACTTATGTGTTATTACAATTTAAGGGTGAAATGATGAATCAAAATTATTTTTAAAAATAAGTACAAATACTTATTGTAGTATGAGTATTTATACTAATTTTGTGGCATAATAATCAATTCGTGGTTGAATTGTGCTTTTAACAGAGCTGAGTGATTAAACGCCCCAAATACGTTTAATCACTTTTTTTTGTGCCGTAAAATAAAAAACGAGCATTTTTAGATGCTCGCTTCTTGAAGAATTTCTATATGTGGCTTAATTACTAAGCTTAAATTAAAGCTGATAATGTTTTAATTCAATTAAGTTTTCAGGTAAAGCTTTTGCTGTCCAATACTTATGAATTGAAAGTGCTGCTCCTAACGAAGTGGCTTGAGCTACCGATGCTGCATAAACTTCCAACGTTGGAAATGCCATAGCCAGAAGTTTCATAAAGATTTCATTCTTTCCAAAACCACCATCTACAAAGAGTTTTTTCACAGGCGAATTATTCAATACTAATTCGGTAGCAATTAATTGTTGAGCAACGATGTCGATAATTAATTGGTGATAAGCTTCTTCGTAATTACTAAAAACTGTTAAATCTCTACTTCCAAAAAGTGATTCTTGCAATGGCGGACGTTTTGCTTCTCGCAAATGGTCGTCATCACCATGCAATTGACTTTCCCTTAATGCTTGTAAAAGTTCGTCGTTACATTTTACTGTTTTGTAATAATCATTTGCCAAATTGAAATGCGAAGCCAAACGTTTGGTTTGTTGTTCGTGTTCATATCCTGCAAACAATCTTGAAGCTTTTACGGGTTTACCTTCATAGTGCATGTACGACAAACAATCGTATTGCAATTCTTCAGCACTGAGTGGAATATGATTGAAAGGATTCAAACTTATACACCAAGTACCCGTTGAAAGTAAAATAAAAGGTTCTGTAAAACTCGCCAAGTAAGGAATCAAAGCTGCCGAACTATCGTGTAAACCTACGCCTACTTGTAATTCATGTTCGCCAATACTTTGCTGTTGAACTTGGTTAGAAGGGAAAATTGGTGCTAATTTCTCGTCAACTCCTTCTTCATGTACCCATCTATGATAAGTATTTTTAGTGAAGTCCCAAAGGTTTGTGTGGCAACCAATACTTGTAATATCTGAATAATAATTTCCTGTAAACAAGAAATTCAAGTACTGTGGCAAATGAAGCGAATACTTGATTTTAGCGTATAATTCAGGCTTTTCGTATTTCAGACGATACAAAACCATTCCAGAATTCAAATTCCCTAATACTGGTGAAGCCGAAATTTGTGAGAATTTCTGTTCGCCATCATAAGTATCGTAAAACTGCTTTTTTAGATTTTCTGGATACGTTTTTAAATAATTATACAAAGGTGCAATGGCTTCGCCATCAGCATTAAGATGAACAAAGCTTGCTCCGTAAGTTGAAAAGTTTAATGCTTTTATAGCAAAATCAGGAAGGCTTAGTACCTCCTCAAACGTTTTGGTTACCCATGAGTTGAGGAGGTCTAAATCTTCACAATTATCACCATCTTCGTCTTTGGTTTCGTCGAATTGGGTTGATTTTTCTAAAACAATTTTATACTGTTCGTCAAAGAGAAACAGTTTTTTATTGGTTTTGCCAATGTCAAAAATCGCAATGACAGAAGTTTTATTTGCCATACAACATTAAAGCCCAGTAGAAACGGCTTTCAAGCCTCTTTCTTGAATCAAATTTTCTCTAATTTTCAAGTTACGATACAATGCAATTGGATTCAATGCACCACCAGCACGAAGACGAGCCTCTGCTACCAATGCACGAACGTCAGTACGGAAAGCATCTTGCAAAATTTCCTGACAACGCACTACATCATTTTCTTCTTGAGCAATTTCTAAAGCTTTTTTATCAACCGATAATGCCTGAGCATAAGCAGTCATGATAGCTTCAACAGATTGTAATAAATCTTCTAAAGGATCTTTCACGTTGTGTGAAGCATCAATCATCCAACCTAAATCTGTAGCGTGATTCATTCCTCTTGCATCCATTCCTTCTACTAATTCGTTGAAGATTAAGAACAATTGGTATGGCTTCAAAGCACCAGCCGTTAAATCATCATCACCATATTTAGAATCATTGAAGTGGAAACCACCCAATTTGCCTTCCATTAATAACAATGAAACGATTTGTTCGATGTTAGCATTTGGCAAATGGTGACCTAAATCAACCAAAGTAAAGGCTTTATCACCTAATTTTTTAACGTATGAATACGACTGTCCCCAATCACCCACAGTTGTAGAATAGAAATTAGGTTCAGCACATTTATATTCTAAGAACAATTTCCAGTTATCTGGTAAAGCTGCGTAGATTTCTTCTAAACTTTCCAAAGTATTTTGGTAAGCTTTACGGAAATTTAATTGACCTGGAAAACAAGAACCATCAGATAACCAAACCGTTAAAGATTCAGAACCCAATTCAATTCCTTGTTTGATTACTTCAATGTTATGGTCAATCGCTTGTTTACGAATGGCTTTATTAACGTTTTGAAGTGAACCGAATTTATAAGAGTACTCTTGATTAGCTTGGTCTTGGAAAGTATTTGAGTTTACTGCATCGAATTTCAAACCATGTTGTGCCGCCAATACTTTGATTGCTTGTGCGTTTTGTGGTATGTCCCAAGGAATGTGTAAAGAAATAGCACCACTTGCTTGGTTTAATGAATGAAGTAAACCTACATCTTCAATTTTTTCTTCCAAACTTCTTGGTTCTCCGCCGCCTGAAAAACGACCAAAACGGGTACCACCAGTGCCTAAAGCCCAAGAAGGAATCGCAATTTGGAAATCAACTAATTTTTGAATGATATTCTCAGCATTTTCAACTTCTGAAAGTGTGTATGCTAATTTACGTTGATGTCCCGCAAGTACATCTTCGTTATGTGATTGGATTTTATATTTTTCGAGTTGCATTGGAGAGAAAGGAAAAAAGATGAATTTTAAATATGAGTTATGAATTATTAATTATGAGATGTTTCAAGTTTCCTTTTTCATTCACATAATTCATAATTACTAACTCATATCTAAATTACTAACTCATAATTCAATTAACGATAGAAGCCCATTGCCACACCGCCATCTACGTTCAAGGCATTTCCAGTTGATTTACTTAATAAACCACCTACAAAAGCAAAACAAGCATTAGCAATATCGTCTGGAAGAATGATTTCGTTCAATAAAGTACGTTTTGCATAGTAAGCTGGTAATTCAGCTACTGTGATTCCGTAGGCTTTCGCACGACCTTCAGCCCATCCGCCTGCCCAGATATTTGAATCTGAAATTACAGCATCTGGATTTACTGTGTTTACTCTGATTTTGTCTCCGCCTAATTCTGCCGCCATCAAACGAGTTAAATGTGCTTGAGCAGCTTTAGCAGAACCGTAACCAGGGTTGTTTGGCCCAGCAACTACAGCATTTTTAGAAACAATATTTACGATGTCGCCACCTAAATTTTGTTTACGCATCATCGCCACACCTACTTGTGAAACCAAGAATTGACCTTTTACTAAAATGTCATATAATCTATCCCACTCTTCAATTGAATGTTCAGCGATAGATTTTGAAATACTAATACCAGCGTTGTTTACTACGATGTCAACACCACCAAAAGCTAAAGCGGCGTCATCAAAAGCTAAAGCGATTGAAGCCGCATCTGTAACATTTAATAAAGTAGAAGAAACGGCATCTTTACCGAATTTGCTAACAAACTCAGCCTTTGCGCCGTCTAAACGTTCTTGGTTGATGTCGTTGATTACTACGCAAGCACCTTCTTCTGCAAATTTCTTAGCGATTGCCTTACCAATACCACCAGCTGAACCAGTGATTAAAGCGATTCTACCAGAAAGAGCTTTTGGTTTTGGCATACGTTGCAATTTCGCTTCTTCCAACAACCAATATTCAATATCAAATGCTTCTTGACGTGGCAATGAAGTATATTCAGAAACAGCTTCTGCACCTTTCATTACGTTCACAGCATTTACATAGTATTCTGAAGCTAAACGTGCTGTTGTTTTATCTTTCGAGAAAGTAAACATTCCTACGCCTGGGTAAAGAATTACCACTGGGTTAGGGTCACGCATGGCTGGTGAATTGTCTCTTTTGCAAGTATTATAGTACTCTGTGTACATCGCACGGTAAGCTTCAAAAGCAGGTTCTAATTTTGCTTTGATAGCGGCTACGTCTGTCAAATCTTCGTTTGGTTCTAATTCAAGAACTAAAGGAGAGATTTTAGTACGTAAGAAGTGATCAGGACAAGAAGTACCAAGTGGTGCTAATTTTGCTAAGTCGTTTGAATTTGTAAATTCTAATACACGAGCATCATCCGTGAAATGTCCAATCATATTACGATATGAAGAACAGAAACCACGTAAGATAGGAGCAATAGAAGCTGCTTGTTTCTTACGATCAGCTTCTGGAAGACTTTCAATTTTTTGTCCACCGAAAACTGGTGCTTTTTTACCATAGTTTGCTTCTAAGTATTCAGCACATTTTTCGATTACTTCTAAAGTATTGATATAAGAATCGAAAGAAGTATCGCCCCAAGTAAACAAACCATGTGAACCCAACATGATACCTTTTAATTTGATACCACGAGAAGCTGCTTCTTCCAAACATTCACGCAATTGAAGACCCAAGTCGAAACCTGGACGTTGCCAGCCTACCCAGCCGATTTCACCGTTAAATAATTCTTCAGTGATTTGCTTACCGTCTTTTGCTGCTGCGATGGCAATGGCTGCATCTGGGTGCAAGTGGTCGATATGAGCAAAAGGTAAAAACCCGTGAAGAGGAGTATCAATAGAAGGAGCTTTAGAAGCTAAATCGAAGATACAGTGGTTGAATAATTCTACCATTTCATCTTCGAATTCGATGCCACGATACACGTTTTCTAAAGCACGAAGTCTGTCAACATATAAAGCTGCGCAACCTGATTTTTTCAAAGTACCGATGTCACCACCAGAGCCTTTAATCCACATCACATCAGTTTGATTTCCCGTTAATGGGTCTTTATCTACGATTTTAACAGAAGTGTTTCCACCGCCATAATTTGTTAAACGGAGATCCGCTCCTAAGAGGTTTGAGCGATAAATGAATAAAGCTACTTCGTCGCCTGCTAGTTCAGCAGCTTTGGCTTCGTCCCAAAGATAGCTTACGTATTTGAATGTCTTGGTTGCCATTTTTTTATAAAAAATATAATAATTAATGTTTAGCAAAACTAGAATTCTCCGTATCTTAAACCGTCCTGTACTATCATGCGGAAAAATGCGCTATAAATGAAGCAATCCATTGTTGGGTCTTACAAGATTTAATAATAGCAACTTTTTGGGCTATTTTTAGGCTTTATTGAAGGTAAAGCGCAAAATAAATAATAGAAATTTTAACCTTTTAATGATGGAACAATAGCATTTATTAAGTATAATTACTCTAAAAGTTGCATTTTAAGCTATTTAGCAAGGCTATTATGATAAAGGTTTGGGTGTTTTTTTTAAATTTGGAGGTATTATTGCATACAAGTGCATTAAGTGAATAGAATATTGCAATACTTTGCATCTTTTGGTATTTTACATATTAAAATTATAAATAAAATAGTAAATTTTTATTAGAAACTTATTGATAACCATTTATATAAAAAGGTATGAGTAAAAGTATAAGTGCGGAGAAGCTGCGATTGAATACTCGCAAAGATAATAAGGGGTGGAAAAAGTGGGGTCCTTATCTCTCAGAGCGGCAATGGGGTACAGTTAGAGAAGATTACTCAGCCAATCAGGATGCTTGGAATTCAGTGACACATGATATGGCACGTTCAATTGCTTATCGTTGGGGCGAAGAAGGAATTGCTGGTATTTCAGACAACAAATCTCATATTTGTTTTGCTTTGGCTTTTTGGAATCATAACGACCATATTTTAAAAGAACGTCTTTTTGGCTTAACTGGTAGCGAGTCTAATCACGGAGAAGATGTAAAGGAATTATATTATTACCTTGACTCTACGCCGACACACTCCTACATGAAAATGCTCTATAAGTATCCAATTAATTCATATCCTTATGATCAATTGGTTTCCGAAAGTAGAAAGCGTTCTCGTTTAGAGCCTGAATATGAAATCCTTGATACAGGTGTTTTTGATAACAATGAGTACTTCGATATTTTTATAGAATATTCTAAAGCAGACGAACAAGATATTCTTATCAAAATAACGGCTCATAATAGAAGTAAAAAGGCTGCGCCACTTACTATTTTACCAACTGTTTGGTTTAGAAATACTTGGAGCTGGGGCTACGAAAACTACAAGTACAAACCAATGATGACTGGTGTGGCGAAGAAAGCCATCGATATTGACAATAAAAATATTGGTCATTACAAACTGTACTGCGAAAATGCTCAGGAATTACTTTTCTGTGAAAACGAAACCAATTTTGAACGTCTTTATAAAGTAGGAAATGCTTCGCCTTATTGTAAGGATGGTATCAATGATTATATTGTTGATGATAAGAAAACCGCTATAAATCCGAATAACATTGGTACAAAGGCGGCGGCTAGATACACTAAAACCATTAAAGGTGGTGATAGTTATACGGTTAGACTTCGTTTGGTTGACCATTCTATTCTTGAACCATTTGGTGGTTTTGAAGATACAATGGATAAACGTATTCGTGAAGGAAATCAGTTTTATGAAGAAGTACAGCAAGGTGTAGAAAATCCAGAATTGTTAAAAATCCAGCGACAAGCTTACGCAGGTATGCTTTGGACGAAGCAATGGTATTATTATAATATCAACGAATGGATAAAAGGTGACCCTGCTATGCCAAAGCCTTCGGAATATAGAAAGTATGGAAGAAATGCAGGTTGGCGACACATGTATTCAGCCAATATATTATCGATGCCCGATAAATGGGAATATCCGTGGTTCGCAGCTTGGGATTTAGCCTTCCATACTTTACCATTGGCTAGGGTTGATCCAGATTTTGCGAAACGTCAATTAGCTGTAGTACTCCGTGAGTATTATATGCACCCGAACGGACAAATTCCTGCTTATGAATGGTCGTTTTCGGATGTGAATCCGCCTGTACATGCTTGGGCAACTTGGAAGGTTTATGAAATTGACAAAGAAATGAATGGCAAAGGCGATATTGCCTTCCTTGAAAAAATCTTTCATAAATTATTACTAAACTTTACTTGGTGGGTAAACCTAAAAGATGAAGGAGGTAATAATATTTTTGGTGGAGGTTTCCTTGGCATGGATAATATCGGAGTATTCGACCGTTCGGCTACTTTACCAACTGGCGGACGTTTAGAACAAGCTGACGGTACTGGTTGGATGGCAATGTACAGCTTGAATATGTTACGAATTGCCGTAGAAATTGCCTTGGAACGTCCTGTTTATCAAGACATGGCTTCAAAATTCTTCGAACACTTTTTGCATATTGCAGGAGCGATGCAATCGCTTGGAGGAGATGAAATAAGTCTTTGGGATGAAGAAGATCAATTCTATTACGATATGCTTCATTTACCGAACAATAATAGTATGTTGTTGAAAATCAGGTCGATGGTTGGTTTAATTCCTCTTTTTGCAGTAGAAGTCTTGAATCCTGAAATGCTTGAAAAGTTACCAGATTTCCGTCGCAGAGTAGAATGGGTTTTAGCGAATAGACCCGACTTAGCAAGTTTGATTTCCCGTTGGTATGAATCAGGTAAAGGAGAAAGTAGATTACTCGCAATTCTGAGAGGTCACCGTATGAAAATGATTATGAAAAGAATGTTTGACGAAACAGAATTCCTTTCTGATTTTGGTATTCGTTCACTTTCAAAATATCATTTAGAACATCCTTATCAGTTCAGAGTAAATGGCGATGTACTCAGAGTGGATTATACACCTGCCGAATCAACTGGAAGTATGTTTGGTGGAAACTCAAACTGGCGTGGACCAATTTGGTTCCCAATGAATTTCTTATTGATTGATTCGCTGATGAAATTCCAAGAATATTATGGAAACGATTATGAGGTAGAATATCCTACCAATTCGGGTAATATGGTGAGTATCAAAGAAGCAGCGATAAGTATTTCTGAGCGTTTGATAAATCTATTTACTGAAAACAGTGAAGGAAGACGTCCAATGTATGAGAAATACGAAAAAATGCAAAGCGACCCTCACTTCAAAGATTTGATTCTTTTCAATGAATATTTTGATGGTGATACTGGGAAAGGGCTAGGAGCTGCACACCAAACGGGTTGGACTGGTCTTGTAGCAGAGTTGATATTGAGTGTTTCTAAAGCAGAGAAAAATAGCTTTAAAGAAGCGAAAATTTAAAAGTTTTTGACTCAGCATTATAAAGCTTCAATTTCCATAATTTGCGTTAGTATATTAAGGCTATGTTTTTGATACTTCTCAGGAGTACACTAAACATAGCCTTAATTTTTGATTTAATGAATCACAAATTCTTGACTATTGTGTGAAAAAATAATACCTTAGCAAGCAAAAAACACGAAATAATGAACATTTTAAAAGATATTATTCAGCCTTTAATGGTAATTTTTGGAGGTATTTTTGCTTTGTACCAGTACCAAAAACAACAAAAGTTTAAGCGATTACAAAATTTATCTTCTTTGTGGAAATCATTTCTGGGAGATGAGAAAATGCTTGATTTATTCAATTTACTTAATCTTGCAGAAAAGAAAGACCCGCAAATAATAGAGGACATTAGAAGCTATGACCCAAAGTTGAAGTATAAATATTTGGCTATTATTGAGGAAGTTACTTTGTATGCAGATACTTTTGAAATTGATAAACCCCAAGCCAAATATCTATTTCAATGGCATTTTTTCTTTGCTTACCAATCTCCCGATACTGTTGAACATTTTTGGTATAATCTTGGGGGTTCAGAAGAAATGATGGCTTCTTACTGGGCAAAATCTCGAAATATTTCAAACGAGTTTTTACCCAGCTAAGACAAATCCTAATTCTTTACACCAACACCGAAAATAAATCAGGTTGTTCGTTCAATTTTTGATAGACTATATTTTGTTCAATCATTCGTTCTAACATGGGTTCATAATCCTCTTTGTGTTTCAGTTCGATGCCTAACAATACAGGACCAGATTCTCGGTTTGTTTTTTTCTGGTACTCAAATAAAGTAATGTCATCTTCTTCTCCCAATACATTATTTAAAAAATTCTTCAATGCGCCTGCTCTTTGTGGGAAACGAATAATAAAGTAATGTTTTAAGCCTTCATAAAGGAGTGAACGTTCCTTTATTTCTTCGGTACGAGTAATGTCATTATTTCCACCAGAAACCAAACAAACCACATTTTTACCTTTGATTTCCTCTTTCATAAAATCCAAAGCGGCAATGGTTAAAGCTCCCGCTGGTTCGGCTACAATGGCAGATTCGTTATACAATTCTAAAATAGTTGTACATACTTTGCCTTCTGGAACAACAATAATATTATCCAGCGTTTCTTTACAAATATTGAAAGTCTTTTCGCCAACACGCTTAACGGCTGCTCCATCTACAAATTTGTCAATGCTTTCCAATTCAATTACATGACCGATTTCAAGACTTGCTTTCATTGAAGCCGCACCAGCAGGTTCAACACCGATGATTTTGGTATGTGGAGAAAGTTGTTTGAAAACCGTAGAAACACCAGCCGAAACTCCACCTCCACCAATCGCCAAAATGATATAATCTATCTTAACATCCGAATCTTTAAAGATTTCAAGCCCGACAGTCGCCTGACCAGTAATCACATCCATATCATCAAAAGGATGAACGTAAGTAGCATTGTGTTCTTCGCAATATTGCTTGGCAGCATTTGACGCATCATCATAAGTATCGCCAACTAGCATTACTTCAATATCATCTTTCCCAAACATTTTTACTTGTTTGATTTTCTGATTTGGCGTAGTCGTAGGCATAAAAATCGTGCCTTTTACTTTCATTTTATGGCAAGCGTAAGCCATGCCTTGCGCATGATTTCCCGCAGAAGCACAGACTACTCCTTTTGCCAATTCTTCCGCAGAAAGCCTAGCCATTTTATTGTATGCACCTCTGATTTTATAAGAGCGAACAATTTGTAAATCTTCTCTTTTTAAAAAAATATTAGCATCATAGCGTTCGGAAAGAACAATGTTTTCGGTAAGTGGAGTATGAACTGCTACACCACGAAGGCGCTCAGCCGCTTCATAAATACTTTCGAGCGTGGGAAAAATAGCATCTTGTTTTTGATCTGTTTTATTAGCCATGTTGATGAAATAAAGCCTTTGATTTTTATTTTACAAATATAAGATAGTTTGTAAGGAATAAATACCCTTCCTTATTTTGAAAGTAAATTTCTGAATTCTAAGGGCGATTGATTCGTCAATTTTTTAAAATACTTCGAAAAATACGATTGGTCTGAAAAGTTTAATTGATAAGCAATTTCTGAGATTCCTAAATCGGTATGGGTTAAAAAACGCTTTATTTCCATAATCATTCTATCATTAATTAAATCTGTTGAAGTTCTTCCTGTTACACTTTTTACGGTTTCGCTGAGGTAATTAGGTGTGATGGAAAGTAAACTGGCATAGTCTTTCACCGATAAATTTTCCTGACTTTTTTCTTCTATCAATTGTTTGAAACGCTTCACCATGATTTTACCTTTACTGGTTTTATCGTCATAATTACTGAGTGGATAAATTCGCTTACACTGAATCAGAATTAAATCCAACAAAGCCCGAATGGCTTCTTCTGAATCAGTCAGGTTTTGCTGATTTTCGTAAATAGCATTTTTGAAAAGCTCGGTAATGACTTGTTTTTCACTTTCATTTTCCAAATAAATTGGTGGCGTTTCTTGATTCAAATTATAGAAAAACGGAAGTTCAAAAAGTTTATAAGGGTCAGTTTTATTAAAATGATAAAAAGAAGAAGTAAACAGAAAAATATAGCCTTTTACATCTTCAGAAAGATTTAATTCATGAATTTGTCCGGGTGAAAGAAAGAAAATCGTATTAGGCTTAATGGTATAATTCTGAAAATCAATCGTATGAATGCCTTCTCCTTGTGTAAGAAAGAGTATTTCATAAAAATCATCGTGACGATGTGGATATGTTACTTTAAAATTTCGATTGATATCATAGTGCTCAATCTGAAATTGAATCGTTTTTTCAGATTTATTATTAAACCTATCAATGCTATAAACGGGAATGTCAAGCTGTTTCATTTGATAAAATTACACAATTGCTTTTTTCTGTAAAAGTTTTAAAATCATCTGTTTAAAATAAAAAGTATTTGAGTAAATATAAATTAGCCATAAAAAGTACCTAAATAAAACACGAATTTACCATTCATTAATTAATGATTTTTATCAACTTTGTGCATATTTCAGCAATGTCGTGAATTTTAAGTATCGACAGCGTTCTTCAAAATCAAAAACATTCAAAAAATGGCAAATTATTTCAATACTCTTTCTTTAAGAGAAAAATTAAATCAGTTAGGTGTTTGCGAATTCATGGATAACACTGAATTCACTGACGGAGTAAGTGCATTAATCGGAAAGAAAATCGTAGTAGTAGGTTGTGGAGCACAAGGTTTGAACCAAGGTTTGAACTTGAGAGATTCAGGTTTAGATGTTTCTTATGCTTTACGTCAGGAAGCAATTGATGGAAAGAGACAATCTTGGAAAAGTGCTACTGAAAACAATTTCACAGTAGGAACTTATGAGCAATTGATTCCTTCGGCTGATTTAGTAATCAACCTTACGCCAGATAAACAACATACTTCAGTAGTAAACGCAGTAATGCCTTTGATGAAAGAAGGTGCTACACTTTCTTATTCACACGGTTTCAACATCGTTGAAGAAGGAATGCAAATTCGTAAAGATATTACAGTAATTATGGTTGCTCCAAAATGTCCGGGTTCAGAAGTACGTGCTGAATACGTTCGTGGTTTTGGTGTGCCTACTTTGATTGCCGTTCACCCAGAAAACGACCCAGAAGGAAAAGGTTGGGCTTATGCAAAAGCGTATTGCGTAGGTACTGGTGGGCACCGTGCTGGTGTGTTGAAATCATCTTTCGTAGCAGAAGTAAAATCTGACTTAATGGGAGAACAAACAATCCTTTGTGGTTTGTTACAAACGGGTTCTATCCTTTGTTTCGACAAAATGGTTGAAAAAGGAATCGATGCTGGTTATGCTTCTAAATTAATTCAATACGGATGGGAAGTAATCACTGAAGCTTTGAAACAAGGTGGTATTACGGCTATGTTCGACAGACTTTCGAATCCTGCGAAAATCAAAGCATTTGAAATTTCTGAAGAATTGAAAGACATTATGCGTCCGTTGTTCCAAAAACACCAAGACGACATTATGAGCGGAGAATTCTCTTCAACAATGATGGCTGACTGGGCGAACAATGACAAAAACTTGTTGACTTGGAGAGCTGCTACTGGCGAAACTGCTTTTGAAAAAACTCCAGCAGGCGACGTTAAAATTGCAGAGCAAGAATACTTCGACAACGGTTTATTGATGGTAGCAATGGTTCGTGCAGGTGTTGAATTGGCATTTGAAACAATGGTTGAAGCGGGTATCAAAGAAGAATCTGCTTATTATGAATCATTACACGAAACGCCACTAATCGCAAACACGATTGCACGTAGAAAATTATTCGAAATGAACTCTGTAATTTCAGATACTGCTGAATACGGATGTTATTTATTTGACCACGCTTGTAAGCCTTTATTAGCTGATTTCATGACAACTGTTGAAACTGACATTATCGGTACAAACTTTAATGCTGGTAAAGATAATGGTGTAGACAACAGAACTATTATCGCAGTAAACGAAGCACTTCGTTCACACGATATTGAATTTGTAGGTGCTGAGTTACGTCAAGCAATGACAGATATGAAAGCGATTTCTACTGTTGCTTAATCTTCATTTTTAGCATTTTTGCAAAAAATCTCCTAAGTCGTACTCAGGAGATTTTTTGTTTTATAGAAGAAACAAAGGATATAGATAGTAAAATAAAATTATTTAATTTCGATTGAAAAGTAACGGTGGCTTAATTTGTGAAATTCTTTGTATTTTTATAGTTATTTGCTCGTTTAAAAATAAAACAGACAGATTTACGGATGCTAGTCAGAACCTTTTGTAAAATAATGATTGCTCTATGCCTGTGTTTTCAGGTATTTTCACAGAAAAAACTATTTGAAAAACACTCTGATATTGCTTTTGGAATAGGAACAGCAAACTATTATGGAGACATTGTTCCTATTAATAGACCAATACAATCTACTTTGCAAAATATACGTTGGAACCTCTCCTTTGATTTAACAAGACATTTTTCTCCTAGATTTTCCGGAAATGTAGCGTTAACATGGGTAAGAATTGCTGGAGATGATAACGAATTAGAAGGAGTTGCTGTTCAGCAAAATGCTTTTATGAGAAATGCGCATTTTAGAAATAATATTCAAGAATTGTCTTTTAAAGGTATTTTTAATGTCATTAGAGGAAGTAGAAATTTTCAAAAACGAGTAACTATTTCTCCGTACTTATTTTTAGGATTTGCTTTTTTTCACCATAATCCTGTTGCTAAAGTACCATTAGATTTTGTTGGTTCTGAAGCAACTGCTGGTGAATGGGTTAGCCTTCAGCCACTTCATACAGAAGGGCAAGGTCTGGCGAGTAATCCAAAATCAAAATATGAGCTATTTGCCTTGAATTTTCCACTCGGTTTTGGATTAAAATACAAAATAAACAGAAAGGTTGATTTAGGAGTAGAAATTGGAGTCCGTTATAACTTAACTGATTACCTTGATGATATTGGAGGGAACTATGCTAGTTCCAATGAATTGCTTACAATAAGTCCACTTGCTGCTGCTATGGGACATAGAGAATACGAATTGATTGCGGCTAATTCAGGTAATAATAGAGAAGCCGCAATAAGGCAATATTTAGCTAGAAATGTGAATCCTATTTATGCCAATCCCTCATTAACACCTGTAAGCTCTTTTCCTAATATTTTTCCTCAAGGTTCTGCTAGAAATGGAGCAAGTAGATTAGATGATATTTACGTATTAACTAGCTTTCGTTTAATTTACCATCTTTCTCCTAATATAAAATGCCCCGTGATTCAATAAAATAATTGCGACTAATTATCAATCAGGACTTTACTCTAATTTCTGAAAAAAGCATGCACAAGTCTATAAAATTAAATAGACTTCAATTTGTCGTTTCCCTTAAAATTCGCTAATTTAGATTAAACACTAATTCATAGTCTTTCAAAAAATACTCATTTGTCCTTGAATAACACCGTGGAAGTAAAAGAAATAGATTTAGAGCAAGAACGAAAAGAGATCCTAAAGCGATACCGAAAATTACTCAATATTGCCCGTCCATACCTGCAAGATGATGATGCTAAACTGATAAAAAAAGCTTTCATGTTATCTGCCGAAGCTCATAAAGAGATGAGGCGAAAATCTGGTGAGCCTTACATTTATCATCCTATTGCGGTAGCTCAGATTTGTGTTGAGGAAATAGGTTTAGGTGCTACTTCGATTATGTGTGCTTTATTGCATGATGTGGTAGAAGATACAGAAATTGAGTTGTCAGAAATCGAAGCCATTTTTGGGAGAAATGTGGCTAAAATCATTGATGGACTTACTAAAATTTCAGGTGTTTTTGATTATGGAAGTTCGCAACAAGCGGAAAACTTCCGTAAAATGTTATTGACACTTTCGGATGATATTCGAGTAATTCTGATAAAGCTTGCCGACCGTTTGCATAATATGCGAACTTTGGGAAGTATGCCTCGTGATAAACAATTGAAAATCAGTTCTGAAACTTTTTATTTGTATGCACCATTGGCGCATCGTTTGGGGCTTCATGCTATCAAATCTGAATTAGAAGATTTATGCTTGAAATATACTGAACCAGAAGCCTATAAAGATATTGCTAAGAAGTTAAAAGAAACCAAAACTTCCAGAGAGAGTTTTATACAAAACTTTATTCGACCGATTGAGAAAGACTTAAACCTGATGGGTTACAAACACATTGTGAAAGGTCGCCCAAAATCAATTTATTCTATCTATCATAAACTCAAAAAGAATAATACTCCTTTTGAGGAAATCTATGACCTTTTTGCGGTTCGAGTAATTTTAGATGTTCCTACTGAATTAGAGAAATCTGCTTGTTGGGCTGTTTATTCGATGGTAACAGACCATTACAAACCTAATCCAGAACGTTTGAAAGATTGGATTTCTAACCCAAAATCAAATGGTTATGAATCTTTACATACCACAGTAATGAGTTCTGGAAGGCGTGGACGTTGGGTAGAAGTACAAATCCGAACGACTCGGATGGATGAAATTGCCGAAAAAGGTTTTGCAGCTCACTGGAAATATAAGGGAAATGATACTCGGACCAATAAAGCTTTTGAATCTTGGTTAAGTCAGATACGTGAAGCTTTAGATACTTCTGATAAATCGCAGTCTGCCGTTGAATTGGTAGATGATATTAGAAGTAGTTTGTACAATGATGAAATTTTTGTTTATACTCCAAAAGGTAAACTAATTGTGCTAAAAGATGGTGCAACTGCACTAGATTTTGCATTTGAGATTCACTCTGAAGTAGGAGCGAGGTGCATTGGGGCGAAAGTAAATAATAAGTTAGTCCCTTTGAGTCATAAACTCAAAACTGGCGATATTATTGAATGTATGACTTCGCCTAAGCAAAAACCTTCTGAAGATTGGTTGGCTTTTGTGGCGACGACCAAGGCGAAAGCTCGTATCAAAGATTATATAAAAGAAGCCAATAAGCAGCACGTCATCATGGGGCGTGATATGATTGAACATCGCTTAAAAGTACTTGGTGTAAATACTTTAACGCTCGAAATCACCAATCAACTTCGTGCATATTTTAATGCGAAGGATTCTAATGACCTTTTTTATCGTTTCGGAAAAGCTTATATCAGTTTAGATGAAATCAAAAAATGGAAGTCTGATCGTGAAGCTCATGAACGCAAGCAAGCGACAAAAGCGATTCAAGAGCCATTAACCAATACCAAAAATGTCATTAAAGAACTCAAGAAATTACACGGCGATGTAAAAAATGCCGATGCGATTTTGATTGGAGAAGACATGGACAGAGTAGATTACACGCTCGCCAAATGCTGTAATCCTATTGCTGGTGATACCGTTTTTGGATTTGTTACGATTAATGAAGGTATTAAAATTCATAGAACGTCTTGTCCGAATGCAACAGAATTATTGTCTCGTCATGGTGATAGAGTAATCAAAGCCTTGTGGACTAGCCAAGTGAAGATGTCGTTTGTCGCTCATTTAATTATCAGAGGAACTGACAGGATGGGCTTAATGAACGATGTGACAAGAGTAATTTCACAAGAATTAAAAGTAAATATCCAAAATCTATCTATTGGAGTAAAAGAAGGAATCTTCGAAGGAAAAATCGCATTAATGGTTCAAGATACACAACATCTTGAAACACTTGTTCATTCTTTAGAGCAAGTTGATGGCGTTATTCAAATTGAAAGAGGTGAGTAGAATTTCTTTTTCTCTTAAAAATTGATTTATTTTACTTTCCAAAATTGATTTAGTCTAAATACTGAATCAATGAATTTTATTTTTTGTTTTTCTGAAAACAGTCAGTAATGCCATCAAACGCCACATTAGAGGCAGTAAAGAAGATTTTTACTGCTTATCTTGAAAATAAAAGTCTTCGAAAAACTCCAGAACGTTTTGCTATTTTGGAGGAAATTTACACAAGAGATGATCATTTCGACGTGGAGGAATTGTATATTTCGATGAAAAATAAGAAATATCAAGTCTCACGTGCTACAGTTTATAACACATTGGATGTGCTAGTAGAATGTGATTTAGTTTCAAAGCATCAATTTGGTCGAAACCAGGCTCAGTATGAGAAATCTTACGGACGTCGTCAACACGATCATTTGATTTGTACGGAATGCCATCATGTTACCGAATTTTGTGACCCAAGAGTACAAACAATACAATCAATGGTAGGTGAAATGCTACAGTTTAATGTGATGCACCATTCATTGATTTTTTATGGTGCTTGTACAAAAACAGATTGCGAACATAAAAAAGCAATGTTAGCGGAAAGAGAAATTTCTGGAAGAGAGCATAACTAGTTTTCAACAAGATTTAAATCTGCAATATTATTCATACAGCGAATGATATTGCAGATTTTTGTTTTCCAGAGATTTTTTTTGAATACTCTGCACTAAAACTACAGCATTATTGAAATTCTTGTGAGGTTTTATTTTTGTTTGTTTATCTTTGCGACTTTGATTAGGTGGTTTATTCTTTTTTGATTTTTCTGTTTCCTGTTATCTTAACGTCAGGAGGGAACTGGTCTGCCACCGCCAGATGCTTCCTTCGTGAGATTGACAACCAAAAAACAAAAAAATGGCAGTAGATGTATTGTTGGGTTTGCAGTGGGGTGATGAAGGAAAGGGTAAAATAGTAGATGTTTTAGCCCCTAAATATCAGGTAGTTGCACGTTTTCAAGGTGGCCCAAATGCTGGACATACCCTTGAATTCGATGGTTTTAAACATGTTTTGCACCAAATTCCTTCTGGAATTTTCCGTCAGGATGTACAAAACATCATTGGTAATGGCGTTGTACTCGATCCAATTATTTTCAAAAAAGAAATTGATGGACTTGCTAAGTATAATTTGAATGTATTGGAAAACTTAGAAGTTTCTAAAAAAGCTTCTATTATTCTTCCAACACACCGTTTGTTAGATGCTGCTTACGAAAAAGCGAAAGGGGATGCCAAAATTGGTTCTACTTTGAAAGGAATTGGACCAACTTATACCGACAAAATTTCTCGTCAAGGTTTAAGAGTTGGTGATATGATTTCACCAAACTTCAAAGCAAAATACGATGCTTTGGTGGCTCGTCACAAAGCGGTTTTAGATGTTTATCATTTTGAATACGATCTTGCTGCTGCTGAAGCTGATTTCTTTGAAGCAGTAGAATTTATGAAACAATTCCGTTTGGTAGATTCTGAGTATTCAGTAAATCATGCACTTACGGCTGGAAAAACAATCTTGGCAGAAGGTGCTCAAGGAAGTTTATTAGACGTTGATTTTGGTTCATATCCATTTGTTACTTCTTCAAATACAATTTCTGCTGGTGCTTGTACAGGTTTGGGCGTTGCTCCAAAAAACATTGGCGAAGTTTACGGTATCTTCAAAGCTTATGCTACACGTGTAGGTTCTGGCCCATTCCCAACAGAATTAATGGATGAAGTTGGCGAAAGAATGCGTCAAGAAGGTCGTGAATTTGGTTCAACTACTGGTCGCCCTCGTCGTTGTGGTTGGATTGATTTACCAGCATTGAAATATGCCATGATGATTAATGGTGTAACACAATTGGTAATGATGAAGGCAGACGTATTGAATATTTTTGAAGAAATTGAAGTATGTGTTGCTTACAAATTACCAGACGGAACAATTACTGAGCAATTGCCTTACGACATGACTGACACTATTGTAGAGCCAGTATATGAAACCTTAAAAGGTTGGAATTGTTCATTAGAAGGCTTAAGAACTTTTGAAAGCCTTCCATCTGAATTAACAGGCTATATTAATTTCTTAGAAGAAAAATTAGGCTTACCAATCAATTTCATTTCAACCGGTCCAGACCGTGACGAATGTGTATTGAAAGGTGCATTGGCTTAATAAGCAATATAATATTTCCAAAAGGTTCGACAGTTTTTTGTAAATTGTCGAACCTTTTTATTTGCGATTTAGTAAATCAGAAGTAATCGATTTACATTTTACTTATCCCATGATATACACAGAAGAAAATATAGAAGCTTTCAACGAACAAGCTCGCTTGAAGTTTCCTGAAAATAAAAAGTTTTTCGATAGACTTAAAAATAAAAAAATCAAGAAATTGGACGAAGCTTTTCATCCTGTTCATGATGAAGTGTTTGATGAAGTAGATTGTTTGAAATGCGGAAATTGTTGTAAAACAACGAGTCCAATTTTTACAGATATTGATATTGACCGCATTGCAAAACATTTGCGTATTCGTCCTGCACAATTGGTAAAAGAACATTTACATTTAGATAGCGACCATGATTATGTACTGAATGTTACACCTTGTACTTTCTTGGGTTCGGATAATTATTGCTCTATTTATGATGTCAGACCAAAGGCTTGCCGTGAGTATCCACATACAGATCGTAAAAATATTGCAGGAATTTTACCACTTACTTTAGAGAATACTAAAGTTTGTCCAGCCGTTTTTGAAATTGTAGAACAGCTCAAAAAAGCGGGTTTAGGGAATAAAGGAGGAATTGTAGAATAACTTTGACAATATAAAATGCTAAAAAAGTACAAATAGTTCCCCTCAATAATACAGGATAGTACATAAAAAGACGTAATTCGTTTTTAGTTTGTATTATCCACTGATAAAAATTCCGTATTTTTGACACCACAAACTTTTACTATCACTATAGCAATACAAAATAATGGCGGCAGTCGAGTACTTAGGCATAGACATTGGCGGAACGAATGTCAAAATGGGCATCGTAAATTCAGAAACGGGTCAGATTTCTAATTTTTATAGTCACGATACTGTGAGCTGGAGAAAATCAGGGCATTTTGAGGATCGTCTTGGAGAAGCAATCGGTTTACAATTAATCGACAATAAAAATATTACAAAAGTAGGAATCGGTTTACCGGGAATGATTAATTCGGCAAGAGTAACGCCACTTGAAATTACAGCAATTCCAGAGTTAAATAACGTACCTTTAGTTGAAATACTTAAAAAACGTTTTCCAGCAGTTGACTTTTTCCTTGAAAATGATGCTAATGCAGCAGCGTTAGGAGAGTTTTATTTTGGTGAAGAACGTATCGACGAAAGCTATATTTTCATTACTTTAGGTACTGGTGTTGGCGGTGCAGCAATTATTGGTAAAAAAGTATTTTCTGGCGGTAGAGGAAATGCAATGGAACCAGGACATACTCCTTCAGTGAATGGTAAAGTATTAGAAAGAAATATTGGCAAAAATGAGTTGTTAGACCTTGCAAATTCGATGAGAAAAGAGTTTAGAGGAATTACTCAGTTGCCAGATGATGGTACAATTTCTACGACTGGCTTAGTAGCCTCTGCTTCTGAAGGTGATGTGTTGGCATTACAAGTATTTGCTAAAGTAGGAGAGTTGCTAGGCGAGAATTTATGTCACTTAGTGGCTATTCTTGATATTAATTTAATCCTAATTGGTGGAGGTTTATCTGCTTCTTTTGATTACATTTTACCATCAATGACAGCTAAGATGGAGCACTGGTTAACGAAATATCATGCTGATGGTTTGACCATCAAACGTGCTACTTTAGGCAACGATGCAGGTCTTTTAGGGGCTGCTTCATTATGTTTTTAATAATATTCTTTAAATAATTATAGTAAATCTTTTCATAGTAATGCGGTATTAAAAAAATGTTTGATAATCTAATTTTTATCATCATCTTTGCACCGTTTTTCTAACCAAAATTCGTTCTAAAAATGGCAGACATTGCAGAAAAAGTAAAAGGCATTATCGTCGAGAAGTTGGGCGTTGACGCAGCAGAAGTTACTCCAGAGGCTTCATTCACAAATGATTTGGGTGCAGACTCATTGGATACAGTAGAATTAATCATGGAATTTGAAAAGGAATTCAACGTTTCTATTCCAGATGATCAAGCTGAAAATATCCAAACAGTTGGTCAGGCAATCACATATCTTGAAGAAAACGCCAAGTAATCTGAACTTCTTTATGTGCTAATTTGAAAGTAAAATTATTGATTCTTCCTGAACCATAGTTTTATAGACAGATTAGCACATTTTTATTGATTTTCAGGTTAATTATGCTCAAATTTGAGTATTAATTATATGCTTAGATAAAAGCCCAAGAAGGTAAAACCAAGAATTTTTTAATAATAAGATGAGTTTGCTGACAAATTATTCAAATATCATCTTTTGTCTTTCGTCTTTTATCTAATATAAAATTAGTTAAATTTTATTTTTCTCATGAAGAGTTTTAAAAGAGTAGTTGTAACGGGAATAGGTGCGTTGACTCCTATCGGAAATACTGTGCCAGAATTTTGGGATGGATTAAAAAACGGTGTCAGTGGTTGTGATAATATCACAAAATTTGATGCTTCAAAGTTCCGTACTCGCTTTGCTTGCGAATTGAAGAATTTTGACGTTACAAAATTTATTCCCCGCCAAGATGCTCGTCGGATGGATCAATTTACGCAATACGCTGTTGTTGCTGCTGATGAAGCCATTGTGGATTCAGGTCTTGATCTTGAAAATATAGATAAAAATAAAGTAGGTGTAATTTGGGGTTCTGGTATTGGAGGTTTAAAAACTTTTGAAGAAGAAATGATTTACTTCGGAAAAGGCGATGGTACTCCTAAAATCAATCCTTTCTTTATCCCAAAAATGATTGCCGATTCAGCATCTGGTAACATTTCAATTCGTCATGGTTTCCGTGGACCAAACTACGTAACTGTTTCGGCTTGTTCCTCTGCTAATAACGCTATTATTGATGCTTTTAATTATATCAGATTAGGGCGTATCAATATTTGTGTAACGGGTGGTTCGGAAGCGGCTGTAACGATTGCAAGTGTGGGTGGTTTTACTGCTATGCGTGCAATGTCGGAACGTAATGATGACCCTAAAACGGCTTCTCGTCCTTATGACAAAGACCGTGATGGTTTTGTTGTAGGCGAAGGTGCTGGTGCATTAATCCTTGAAGATTATGACCATGCGATTGCTCGTGGCGCAAAAATCTACGCAGAGTTAATCGGTGGAGGTTTTTCTTCAGATGCTTATCACATCACAGCACCACATCCAGAAGGTTATGGAGCATTACTTTCAATGAAAGATGCCCTTGATGATGCTGGAATCCAACCAGAAGAAGTAGATTATATCAATACTCATGGTACTTCAACACCACTTGGTGACCCTCAAGAATTAAAAGCTATTGTAGATTTATTTGGTGAGCATGCTTACAAAATGAACATTAGCTCGACAAAGTCTATGACTGGGCACTTATTAGGTGGGGCTGGGGCTATCGAAGCTGTTGCTTCAATTTTAGCAATGCAACATCAAATTGTTCCACCAACGATTAACCACTTCACGGAAGATCCAGAAGTTGATAATCGCTTGAACTTGACTTTAAATAAAGCACAAGAAAGAAAAATTGATGTCGTTTTAAGTAATGGTTTTGGCTTCGGAGGTCATAATGCTACAGTTATTTTCAAAAAAATATAGCTTTATCGTTGATAGTGCATTAGAGGATAATTGATAGTAGTTAAGGCGAAGTCAAATTTTTTTATTAATGTTGTAATCTCCTTTAATCAGCTTTGGCTATCAGGTTTTAACTATCAATTATCATTTTAAAAATATGCTATCACCAATTATTGATTTTTTTTCAAGTGATCCTAAAGACAAAAAGCTAAAAAATGCAGTAGAACATATTATCGGAGAGAATCCCTCGAATTTAATGTTGTATCGATTAGCTTTTATGCACTCTTCAGTATCAAAAGAAACAATAGCTAAAGGTTACAAGGATTCTAATGAACGTCTTGAATTTTTAGGAGACTCAGTATTAGGGATGATTACAGCGGAATATTTGTTTAAGAAATTTCCCTTTAAAGATGAAGGTTTCCTAACTGAAATTCGCTCAAGAATGGTTAGCCGAGAGTCTTTGAATGTTGTGGCTAGAAAAATTGGTTTGGACAGGCTTGTAGAATATGATGGAAATCGTAAAACAGTATTGACCAGAACTTCTATGTACGGCGATGCACTCGAAGCTTTAATCGGTGCGATTTACTTAGACAAAGGATTTCGATTTACAAGGTCGTTTATCATCAAGAAAATACTTACTCAGCATTTTGATATTGAAACGGTTGTACAAAACAATCCTAATTTTAAATCAATTGTCATTGAATGGGCACAAAGAGAAGGCAAACCAATTAGGTTTGAAATTATCGAAGAAGGCTCAAAACATAATAAAGAATTTACAGCAACTATTTTTGTGAATGAAGAAGCCTTTTCGATAGGGCAAGGTTATTCCAAAAAGAAAGCCGAGCAAACCGCAGCCATGAAAGCCTGTGAAAAGCTAGAAATTAGTTAATAAAAGAACCTGTGAACTTCACAGGTTTTTTTGTGGACTTTGTTGTGTAGCTTAATAATTACTTCAAAACGTTCAAAGAAAACGTCTTTTGAAGGATTTATAGATTAGTTTCTTTTATTTAATAATCTTTGGTTCAATTTTTGCGTTTACTCTAATACTTGTTGCTCTGTTATGTAATATAGGCTTGATTGGAGAAATCCCCCTTCTTTCTGACTTATTAAAATATTAACTTTGTTAATAAGTATTATTTATTACGATATTTCAAATAGTTAAAAAGACCCTCTAAGAAATCATGAAGTTAGATTTTTCGGCAATCGAAAATTACGGACAGCAATACGCCGCACGAGTTTGTGATGATTTTTTTAATAGAACTGCTACCATTAATGGTCAACAAATCTTAAAGCTGAGTAACGTTGCACAAGTAAATATGTTTGTGGTGAGCGATTTGTTCGAGAAATGGAAAGCAGATACAGAAGCGTTTAAAAGCCCTTACTTTAATTTTGATAATGACGACGTAAAAGCCGCTTTGAAAGCTTTTATGAATACGGCTTCACAACATATTATGGTAAAACGAGAGCATTTTGAACCAATGCTATCGAAAGCAGTTGTTAGAACTATCATTCTTTTACTTGACCCAAGTAAATATTTCGATGATTTTGTCAGAGATTCTCCAGAGTTTACACTCACCAAAGAGCGTTTGGCGCAACTTGTAAAATATACGAAAATCAACAACCATATTGCGAAGTCGATGGCGGAGAAAATGGGAAGCGATGATAAAGTATATGTAACAGTTGCCTTGAATTGGCTAAAGGAAATCAGCGATAAAGTAGAGTTTGAAAATGCAGATAAGTTTTTTGAAATATTATCTGCAAAAGTGCCTTTCAGAAAAGAGGATTTTATCAAAACTGCTGTAAAAGTAGTAGAAGAAATTCCTGTGAAGAAAGCCGCTCAATCTTTTTTTGATATTGAGCCAGAAGAAGATTTAGATGATGAAAATGTGCCTTTGCCAACGGTTGATAAAATTCAAGCGGAGATAGATAGAAAAGGAACGCCAGCAGAAATCAAATTACCCGGAATTGACCGCCTCAATGATACTTTCATTGGCGATTTACCAACGGTGAATGATTTGTTGAAAAGAGATGCTATTGTTGGAGGTACTCCATTGGCAGATTTAGCTTTTAATCGCCCCATCAAGAGTATTGCCGATGGCGTGAGTTTAAACCAGAAGTTTGTATTCATCGGTAAATTATTTGACGGCGACATCAACGCATACAGTAATGCGATTGATAAAATTGATGCTTGTGGAAATTTATCGGATGCTAAAAGTTATATGAATAAGTTTTTAGCACCAAAATATAATTGGATTTCAGTAGCAGAAGAAGCCAACGATTTTTTAGAAGTAGTCGCTAGAAAATTTCAGTAAAAATATTTAACTTGTTAGTACAAAGCGATTTAAGAGATGCTTTTGGTTTAAATACTCAAAGCATCTCTTTTTTTGTACTGCACATTAAATATTTCTACCATGAAAAAAATCCTACTCCTCACATTGAGCATCGTAGTTTATACGCAAATCAATGCTCAAGAACTTTCTACACAAGAAAGTAATATTCGTAATCTCATTCAAGAAATCTTAGGAAATCCTGTTGATGGTGTTTCCGAAGAATTATTTGAATCGCTCTATCAAAATTATTTGAATCCTTTAGATTTGAATACAGTCTCCCGACAAGAATTAGCTTCCCTTTACTTGCTTTCTGAAAAACAATTGAATGCCTTTTTTACTTATCGTGAAAATGTTGGAAAACTTCTTTCAATCTATGAATTGCAAGCCATTCCAGACTTTGATTTGCCGACTATTTATAAATTCATTCCCTTCGTGCGGGTAAATGCGGATGGATTTTCTATCAAAACTTTTCAAAATAGCTTACAAAAAGCCAATCAGTACTTCTTGCTGAGATACACCCAATATTTGGAAACCAAAAAAGGATTTACCGAACCAGATGCACGCAGTAAAGTGCGTTATGAAGGTTCGCCGATGAAATTATATGCACGCTATAAAATCGCTTTACCCAAAGATTTTAGTGCAGGTTTCACCATCGAAAAAGATGAAGGCGAAAGCCAAATTACAGATTTTACTTCTTTTCATTTCCAAGTACAAAACAAAGGACATTGGAAAAACATCACTTTGGGCGATTATCAATTACAATTCGGACAAGGCTTAATTTCTGCTGCTGGATTCTATTTGGGTAAAGGTGCCGAAACTGTTTTAACGACTCGCCGAAACCATCTTGGTGCTCGTCCTTATACTTCGGTGATGGAAAGTAATTTCTTTCGTGGTGGAACTGCTACTTATCAAATTCATTCTTTTGATTTTACCGCTTTTTATTCTCGTATCAAACGTGATGCAAATTTGGAAACTTATCCCAATACCGACGTCGCTTTCGTTACTTCGCTTCAAACTTCTGGTTTACATCGCACGCCTTCTGAAATTGCTGATAAAGCTTCTTTAAGGGAAGAGAACGTCGGTGTAAATATTAGTTATCATAACAAAAGCAATACTTTGCAAACGGGAATTACTTTGTTGCAAACCAATTTTAGTTTGCCCTTGATTAAAGCTGATAAAGCTTATAATCAATTTGAGTTTTCGGGCAAAGAAAACTTCTTGGCGGGCTTGCATTGGAGTTATCATTTCCAGAATTATAATCTCTTTGGTGAAATCGCTCGTTCAGAAAGTGGTGGAGTAGGGGCAGTAACGGGTATTTTAGCGAGTTTAAGCAAACAAACTGATATTTCGCTAATGCTTCGGAATTATGATAAAAATTTCCATAGTTTTTATGCCAATGGCTTTTCTGAAAACTCCCGAAATATCAACGAACGGGGAGTTTATACGGGCATCAAACACACTATTAACAGGAAATGGTCGGCTTCTGCTTATTTCGATTATTTTTACTTTCCTTGGTATCGTTACTTAGTGGATAAACAGCCAACCAAAGGCTTTGATTATCTGGGACGATTGACTTTCCAACCCTCTAAAAAGCTACAGGCTTATCTGCAAATCAGGCAAGAGAATAAGGAAGAGAATACTAAAATCACCGAAACGTATTTGGATAAAGGGAAGGAGAAAACCAGAGAAATAACGGTGGTAAGGGAAAGAACTAAAAGGGCTTTGTTGGTGAATGTAAATTACAAACTCTCTAAAACTTGGGAATTCCAAACAAGGGCTTCGGCAAGTACTTTTCAGTTTGATGGACAAGCCTTTACCAAAGGTTTTGCCATTGCCCAAGATGTCAATGCAGATTTTGGTCGGATTGCTTTATCGAGTAGAATTGCTTTTTTCAAGACGGATGATTATGATAACCGACAATATTTCTATGAACAAGATGTCCTCTATGCCTTTTCCTTTCCTGCTTATTATGAACATGGTTTTCGGCATTATCTCTTGGCGAAATACAAAATCAATCGGAATGTGGATGCTTGGATTCGTTGGGCAAGGACGGACTTATTGGGCGATGCCCTTACTTTTGGTTCAGGTTTAGATGAAATCTCAGCTCCGCATCGTTCAGAAGTGAAAGTACAGTTGAGATTACATTTTTAGCAAACCTATGAGGTTTTTAAAACCTCATAGGTTTAAAATTTACTTTATTTAGTTTGGGGCATCGACAAACCTCTGTCATTCATGCCATGAGTGGATAAATATTTTTCGTATCATTTTTTGAAAATTGTAAAAACGTTTCCAACCAATTAAGGGGAAAGTGCATCTTTAGTTTATTGCGCTAAAAAAGCCAATATAACCTCATAAACACAACCTTTTTAAATGAAAACTTTTAACTCATGGCTAATACTTTTTGTAAGTATTATCAGCCTCTTTGCCTGTAATAGTGAAGAAATCATTAATCAAACAAATCCATAATTACATGTTTTAGGTCATACTGTCGGTAACACCAATAGCGACGGTGTCGTATTGTGGAATGCTGAAAAAACGGTAGATATGAGTGCCACTGCCACAGGTTTAGATATAAAATTTGGCTATTATCATAATCAAGATGTTTATATCGGCGGTTCTTATAAATACCGAAAAAACCAGCAGTTAATTACAGCCATCAACAGTACAGAGTCCAATGCAATGGTGATAGCTTATAAGGTTTTTCAGAATCAGTTAAGTTATTTTTATCGTTCTACGCCTGGTGGTTTTACCAGACCTAATTTTTACCTACAAGAAGGCAATAATACTGTTTTAATTGCTTCAAACAACCAAGGTGCTGTGCATAACCTTGCTGATATTACTAAACTTGATAATGAGTATTTTGCCGTTGGCACACAAGGTATCAATGGCGTTGTGAAATCGGTCATGCTTAGAATAGCAGGTGGTACACAGCAATCTATTAGTCTTTCAGAGGATGATAGTTTTAGTCCAAGATATATTTATGCCAACAAAACAAAGTTGTATATCGTTGGTGCTTACTTTGAAGCGAATAGTAAATTATACATAGCGGTATTAAAGCTAAACCCAGATGGGTCGGGCAAAGAAATTATTAAGCTTGCAGAAGCAAATGCACAAAGCAATTACGGTAGCCAATCTCCAATGATTTTTGAAGGAGATGATTTTTACCTATCAGGGATGAATAATGGGAAGGCTTGCTACTGGAAAAATAATGCTGAAGGACTTCAGTATTTTAGTAATGTAAATGGCTCAATAGCCAATAGCCTTGTTAAGCATGGAAATGATGTGTATGGAGTTGGTTATGAAAACGGAGCGTCAACATGTTGGAAAAACGCATCAACCTACGCAAAGCTTAACATGAATGGAAAAGACATACAGCCATTGCATATTTTTATTAAGTAAGTATAACAAACCATGAGGTTTTTAAAACCTCATAGGTTTAAAATTTACTTTATTTCAATAGAGGTGGAGTTAAGTCCACCCCTATTGAAATGAAGTGATAAATACTCATGGTATTACTTTATTTAGTTTGTGGCATTGACAAATCTCTATCATTCATGCCATGAGTGGTGCATAGATACTCATTTAATGTTTAGTACAATTGCTCAACTAAGTAAAGTTTTTTATATGGAATATGTATCTTATATTGAACTTAAATAACGCTTTCATACACAGAGGAAAATATTTGGATATAACCTGATTAAAATTATGCAGTTTAAGAAGCTTAAATATTTAGATGAACTAACAAAGGAAGAAGATGTAAATACTTCGACAAGAGTTGAATATTTTATTAACTATTGGCAATTGGTTTTTTATGCACAAGATGTGATTTTTGACAAGTATTATTTAAAATCACACAGAACAATTATTGAAAAGGTAAAACTTCAAATAGAAGGGAATTTTTTTTATGCACATAAATATATAACACAATTCTATGATGATGAACATTACGGGAACGATAATATTTTGATTAAAAGAATTGTAAAGAAAAAAGTAAAAAGAGCTATTGATTATATAATACAGGTTAAAAGTACATCAAAAACTGCATGGGAAAATGAAGCTAAAGCTAATATTCAGCCTAGAAAACATTTGTTAAGAAAACACATATTAACAATTAAAAACTGGATAGATAGTAGTTATTCTTTTGAAATTTCTAAGTGTTTAATAGAATTACTTGAAAAAAATACACCTATTGATAATAATGATAAAGAGGATATAAAAAAACTCACTAACTATTTTATTATTGAACTTTTCAATAAAGGTTTTAATGCAAAGCTGATCAAAGAACTACCTGAAATACTCTTTGATATTGATAGATTCCCATTTGAAAAATCGGATGCTGATTTTACGAGTAATCACGAATATAATGAATATAAAAAAAATGAGTGGGAAACACTTACCTTAAAAAAGCAGATAGAAAGTATTGTTAATTTACTCAATAGACCCTTAAAAACTCGTTATTTAATATTTCGAGTTTTTGATGTTAATTGGCGATGCGAGCCATTACATTTTTTAGATGTAGAGTTTTACAATCCTAACATTGGTTTTAATCCCAAGATAACCTTAAAAGAGAAATTGCCTTCTATAATATTTAATGAAACGTTTTCATTAAATTACAATGAAGATGAAAATAAATCTCAGTGTAATGCTTTCGTAAAAGTAGAAGGCTTGCAAGAAGAACAAATATATTTAAAAGGCTATAAAAAGGTAAAATTAGCTTTATCTGTTTTGAATAGAGAATTAGAGTTAAACGGTAAAGTATTTGTTAATAATGTTTTTGTTACAAATAGTAGTTTTAATCGAATCTGGGGTACAACTAATGCCTTACCTCAAATTGGCGCCATTGATGAAATACTTGAATATCAAAAAAGTAGATTACATTATATAGATAAACTAAAACAAGAAAATGAAGAAGATAAAAGAGTATTGAATTTTATAAGTGTTGTCTCTGATATTTTAACAGATAAAATGTACTACCCAGGAAAACTTTGGGTATGCTTAGAGGCATTATTTGAAAGTGAGAGTAATATAAAAGAGCTTATCAAAGCTATTTTAAAACTTTATCTAAATAATTATTATCTGATTGAATGGAAAAATATCTTATCTAATTCACTGACCCAAAAGCATAGTTTACTAAACCCAGAAGACTATATTTTATCAAAGGAAGTAGCTGAAAAACTAAGCATAAATACTAAGACGGCAAAATCTGAATTACGTAGATTTCAGAAGAATATCCATGTACTAAAATCAGAAATTGATAGTCTAATTATAGAAGACATTGTAGATAATATTCAGTTATTTAGTAGTAATAAAAGTACTTTTAACAGTAATATAGACACTTATGTAGAATATGTAATCACTGAACTATATATCGAAAGAAACCTTACTTTACATAGGAACATGAGTGATGAGTTATTTTTACTAAAACGAAAAGAGATAAAAAATATCATGAATATATTTATTGAATACTTTGTACATTATTATTACAAATCAGGTAAAAACAGGAGTATAATAAAAGCAGTGGACAAAATTAAAGGAAAAGCTTCATCTATTGTTTAGTCCTTCAACTATTCTCAGGCTCTCCTAAGACCTAAAACATAAAAGAGCGTCCCGCACAAAATTTGTTAAAGGGTTTTTTATAGCAAGTTGAAATTGTGTGTGGAGACATATACAATGGCTAAGAGATTAAGCAACCCGACTGAGGGATTTTGCTTCCCGACCAAGAGATTAAGCAACCCGACTGAGGGATTTTGCTTCTCGACTGAGAGATTAAGCATCCTAATTGAGGGATTTTGCTTCCCGACTGAGAGATTAAGCAACCTGACTGAGGGATTTTGCTTCCCGACTGAGAGATTAAGCAACCTGACTGAGGGATTTTGCTTCCCGACTGAGAGATTAAGCAACCTGACTAAGGGATTTTGCTTCCCGACTGAGAGATTTTCCAACTAGTCTTAGGTTCTCCTAAGACCTAAAACATGGAAGAGCGTCCCACTCGAAATTTATGAAGAGGAGTATTTAACATTAAGGAGTCCATGCAAAAACCACAACAAAGGCTTTCATTTTTTTTAATGTTGATTTTGATAATCACTGGTTGTGTAAATTATAATCAAGAAGATAAACAGCAAGTTATCAATGATTCGGTTGATGTTTCTATGAACTATGTATATAAAGATTCAAAACCCAGATTAATACTAACGTTTGTAAATAAAACGGATACAAATTATATGATTCAAGAATGGCTTTACTCTTGTGTTGAAATAGAAAATAGGAAGTCAAAATATGAGCCATGGTATCATAATGAAATGTGGATGGAATCAGAACAAGCAATAAGTGGAATTGAAATGGGAACTATGGATAAAGAGGGGAACTACGAAAAACAAGACCTAGACGACATCATCAATTTTCAATTAGTTATTCCTAAGCATGAGAAGGTAATAAAAATGATAACAGCGGGCTTTATAGAATCACTTATCAAAGATGGAAGAGAAGTAAGAATTAGATTTAAATATGATATTAATTTTACGATGGATATCAATAAGCCTAGAAGTTTACGAGGAGAAAAACTAGAAAATGCTGTTGTAACGGGTTATTATTATTTAAAATAGACTATCACTGGCTGTTTCAAATCTTTTTTCTACTTTACATAGCAGAATTAAAATTATCATCACACCCAACAATATAAAATTTTCACTAAACTTTATTCATCAACAAAACAACTAAAATGAAGACAAAACATGTTCTTTTATACCTTGTATTATTTCTGACAAGTAATATGGTTTTTGGACAAACTAAACAAGATAGTTTAGCCATCAAACAAGCCGCTCTTGACTATATAGAATCTCAACACAAACCAAATCCTAAACAAATGGATGGGGCATTACACCCTAGAATGGTTAAACGTACTTTTTGGAAAGACAAAGCAACAGGAAAAGATTATGTCCGAGAAACGACTACAGAATCGATGGTTTTGCTAGCAGAAAGTTATAACAAGAATGGCGACAAATTTCCTTCGTCACCTAAAAAAGAAGTTATACTGCTCGACGTTTCAGAACGTACAGCCTCTGTAAAATTAATTGCCGACGAATGGATTGACTATATGCACATTGTGAAACTTAATGGTACTTGGAAAATCATTAATGTTCTTTGGCAGTATAAAGACACCAAACAGCATTAGTGATTTCGCCTTGAAACGATAAATAAAATGCAGGAGCTGTCTGCAAATACTTTTACAAACAATATTTCTTTTAGCATTAAACAATTAAGATATGCTTACCGACATCAATCCTAAACTTCCCATGCGTAATAAGGCTATTACAAGGGATTTTTATATTAATCAATTGGGCTTTCAAGAATTTGGGAGCGCTGATTTTGATGGTTATTTGATGGTACAAAATGATAATATTCAAATTCACTTCTTTGAGTTTACAGCACTAGACCCGAACGAAAACTATGGGCAAGTATATATCCGAACAGATGATATTGACCAATTGTACCAAACGTTTTTAGCCAATAAAACAAGTATTCATCCAGCAGGACATTTACAGCTAAAACCGTGGGGACAAAAAGAGTTCTCAATCCTAGACCCCGACAATAATCTGCTGACTTTTGGGCAGAGTGTTTAAGCAAATTAAGGTTTAGAAGTATTGAGCATAAAAACCCCGAAGGGCTAAAAGAATAATTCAGTAAGTGATAATTCTTTTAGCCCTTCGGGGTTTGTGTAATATTCTTACTCTTTACAAATCAAAGCCACACATTGGGCGGCGATGCCTTCGCCACGTCCTACAAAACCAATGTGTTCGGAAGTGGTGGCTTTGATAGCAATATCTTCTTCGGGAATGTTCATCACTGCTGCCAAACAGGTTTTCATAGCTGGAATATGCGGATTGAGTTTGGGTTCTTGTAAAATCACCGTTACGTCTAGGTTGTTTACTTCCCAACCTGCTTCACGAATCATTTCTAATACTCTTTTTACCAAAATCTTAGAATCGACGCCTTTGTATTTTGGATCTTTGTCTGAGAAATGATAACCGATATTTCGCATATTGGCTGCACCCAAAAGGGCATCACAAATTACATGGCAAACAATGTCAGCATCCGAATGCCCAACAGCTCCATGTGTGTGTGGAACGATAATTCCACCCAACCAAAAATCTCTTCCTTCTTCCAGACGATGTACGTCGTAGCCTTGTCCTACTCTTAGTTTCATGTTTTAGCTTTTAGCTTCGAGCTACGAGCTATGAGCTTTGAGCTTTGAGATTTTGGAAAATAAAAACTCAAAGCTCATTGCTCAAAGCTCACTGCTTATTGCTTTCTTTATTAAAAACGGATGCGACCACGGCACGAAATGATTCATGGTATCTACCCGTATGATTTCTACTTTTGCTGAATTGACCAACATTTTTTGGGCAAAATCTGCATTTTTCGGATTCACCAACATATCTTTTCCTCCTTGAATCACGATAACGGGTTGCCGAATATTTTTCCACAAAGGTAACATCTTTTCTAATTCTGGTTTCAAAAATAAGATTTCATCATTAGATGCCCGAAAAGAGGCAGGAATTAATACTCGGATAGGCGAAAATGCCATCGGAATTCTAAACCATTTTTCGTTAGGTTCTAAATCTGGAGCGATAGAACCTGCTACGATAATAAGTTTATCAATCAATGATGGATACTCCATCGCCATTTTCGCAATGACTGGACCACCCAAAGAATGTCCGATGAGGATAATCTTTTTACCAAAACGTTTTTCATAAGCTACGATAGGTTTCAGTAAATCTACTTGTGTTTGCAAAGATTTTTCACCGTCGCCAAGTTCAGATGCTCCGAAACCGATTCTATCTACAGAAACCATTTTTACTTTTTTCAACAGAACAGTATCTTTCATAAAATCAATAAAAGCCGTCCAAGAACCGGGCGAACCATGCACAAAAAAAGCGACAGGCAAAGAATCATTCCCGATTTCGGCAAAATTCATTTTTGTTCCTTGTACCTCTATTTGATGTTGAATGGGTTTTTGTTTGAAGCCAGTAAAAGCCTTATCAATTTCTTGCTGACTCATTCTAAAACTGAAACATGAAGATAGAATTTGCGAGATGATAAAGAGAATGATATATGCAATGAGCAGTCTTTTTCCGATTTTTAACATTTTTGTCTGATTCATTTTAAACGGAATAACCAGTTGATTCTTCAAAAATACTGATAACAAACAAAGTATTTCACTTAAATAAAAAGCCTTGCAGATACTACAAATATCTACAAGGCTTTGTTTGGTGAAAGTATGATTAATGACATTTCAAAGTATTTTTTTGTATATGTCATTTAATGTAAATGATACATCAAAGAAAGGTAAATCAATACGTTCAGTCTTGTCAGTAAAGAAAAGGTATTCGAAAATAGCTCCGTTTCTTCTATACAATTCGATGACTGGTTCTTCTTGTGAAATCAATAAATAATATTGTAGCGTTGGTATTTTGGAATATTCTTTCAGCTTTTCGTTTCTATCAGTTTTTTCAGTTGTTGGAGAAAGTATTTCTGCTACTAATACTGCTTGATGAACAGTATATTCATCTTCATCATCAATCGTTGGTACAACCATTACATCGAGATAGCGATAGCGTTTACCTTTTACGGTACTTAGGCGTACATCTTGAAAGTAAACATCAAAAATTTCTTGGTTCAGTAGTTGTAACAGTAAAGCGTAAAGACTTCCAGCGATACGATTTGCAATTTTCTTTTCTCCAGGCATTTCAATAAGGTGTCCTTCTACAAATTCATGCTTTACTTCTGAGGTTTTTTCCAGCTCGAAGTATTCTGTTACAGTATATATTTTTTCAGAAACGGTTAGCATAACATTTGATTTTTATTAAATAAAAGTAGAAAAAATATGCTTTAAAATCAAGAAACCCCACAGAATAACAAGTATTTGTGGGGTTTCGTTTAAAGAAATATGATGAAATATCTTATGCGTGTACAGTAGCATTTTTACGCTTATATAAGTATAAGCCAATGAAAGCAGCAATTAAGATAATTGGGAAAATCGCCATATTTTGCAAAGTTGCTTGTCCGGCAGCTAATTCAGCAGCATCACCAGTCAATCCAGCTTCAGCAGCTTTAGCCGTTTCACCATCTAACCATGCACCAATGATTGGTTGGAAGATAGAAGTAGAGAACATACCCATACCACCCATGATAGAAAGACCAAAAGCACCAGTACGAGGTAGGTTTTCAGCAACGAAGCCAATCATTGTTGGCCAGAAGTAACATACGCCAATTGCGAAAATTACTGCTGAAACATAAACCATAGCACCAGTAGCTTGGCTCATCAATACAACACCAATCGTAGCGAAAATGGCTGATGCCAATAATACACCAGTTGGGTTGATAGAGTGAACAATAGGGCCAGCAAAGTAGCGACCTACAGCCATTAAACCAGTTACCAAAGCCAAAATAATCATTGGACTTGCACCAGCTTTACCAAGAATTGGTCCAATCCATTGTTCTGGACCGAATTCTGAAATCGCTGTTAAAGCCATACAAGCTAACATGAAAATGTATAATGGTGAAAGCATTGCTTTGAAGTTCTCGCCAGTAGAAACTGCACCTTCGTCTTGACTAGCAGGAAATGCTTGACCGAAGAATAAAAAGGCATAAATCACAGCAGGAACTAAAATTGCACCGATTTGTAATTGCCAGCCCATATTTGCTGAAGTCATGAATTGAGAAAGCAAACTACCGATTACAATACCGCCCGGAAACCACATGTGGAAACGGTTTAACATTTTTGTTTTCTCGTTTCCTTCGTACATATCCGAAATCATCGGATTACAAGCAGCTTCAACCGTACCATTACCAAAACCAACAAAAAAAGTTGAAATTAATAAAGTCCAGAATCCACCAGAAAAGATAGTCATTATTAAACCTAAAACGTGTGTAACAAAAGCTACCCAGATAATTTTTTTAGGACCAAGTGCATTATAAAGAGGGCCACCGATAATCATTGCGATAGGAAAGCCCAAGAAAGCCATTTGATTTACGTAACCAAGTTCTTGTGACGAAAGGTTGAATTCTACACCGAGTTGAGTAAGGACACCTGCACGGATACCGAAAGCCATTGCCGTAGTAATTAAGGCAAAACAACTTCCTAAGAAAAGTTTGTCACGGTTAACGATTTGAGACATAGTTGATTAGGGATTTAAAATGTGTTTGAATAATTAGGAATCTTAGATATGTGAAAAATCATCAAAGAAAAATCTATCAAAAAAACGAATTTTTTTCCAGATTGTCTGTAAGTTCTTATCAGTATTTTTATGAAATTTTGTACTTAGTTTATCACAAGAAAGGAATTTATTAGAATACTATGCGGTAAATTTGTGGTAATAAAATACATAAAACAATTACTTACCGACTGATTGATACGAAAAATGGCAAGAAAAATTAGAATGGGTATGATTGGTGGAAGCTTGGAAGCTTTCATCGGAGCTGTTCACCGTCGTGGGGCGGCATTGGATGGCGAAATTGAATTAGTTTGTGGAGCTTTTAGTTCTGACCCTGCGAAATCAAAAGCTACAGGCGAAGCATTGTATATCTCCCCAGACCGTGTTTATGGTTCATTTGAGGAAATGATTTTGGCTGAAAAAGCATTGCCAGAAGGAGAAAGAATGGATTTTGTTTCTATTGTTACTCCAAACCATGTGCATTTTCCTGCTGCCAAAATGGCTTTAGAAAATGGTTTTCATGTGGTATCTGATAAGCCTGCTACCTTGAATTCTAAAGAAGCCTATTTATTAAAAGATATTATTGAAGAATCAGGATTGATTTATGCTTTGACACATAATTACTCTGGTTATCCAATGGTGAAAGAAGCAAGAGCTTTGATAAAAGCTGGTGCCATTGGTAAAATTCGTAAAGTAATTGTTGAGTATCCACAAGGATGGTTGGCGCAACTGGTTGAAGCAACTGGACAAAAACAAGCCTCTTGGAGAACCGACCCAGCAAGAAGTGGTGCAGCAGGTGGAGTTGGAGATATTGGTACACATGCCGAAAACTTGGCTGAATATATTACTGGTTTAAAAATTACTGAGATTTGTGCTGACTTAACGATTTTCGTAGAAGGCCGTCAATTGGATGATGATGCCAATATGCTTTTACGTTTTGATAATGGAGCAAAAGGTATATTGCACAATTCACAAATTTGTAATGGCGAAGAAAATGATTTGAATATCAGAGTATATGGTGAATTTGGTGGTTTGAAATGGAAACAAATGGAGCCAAATACGTTGATTTTGACAAATCAAGAAAATGGTTCAAGAATTATCCGTACTGGTGTGGGTAATTTATCTAAAGCTGCTCAAGCGCATACTCGTCAACCAGCAGGTCATCCAGAAGGATACATTGAAACATTTGCCAATATTTATAGAAACTTTACTTATGCACTTCGTGCAAGATGGGGAGAAGAAGCTCAGAAAAATGCTACTGGTGGACTAAATGGAGAAGGCGAAAATACATCAGGATATGATCCTGAAATTCATGACTTTATGGGCATTGAAGAAGGTTTACGTGGAATGGTATTTATTGATACTGTTTTGAAATCAAATGCAGCAGGTGCAGTTTGGACTAAAATGGAAGTTTAAGTTTTACCTGAAATAAAAACACCCTCCTGAAAACTTGTTGTTTGCTTGGAGGGTGTTTTTTTATGAATTGCAAAATAGATTCATTGAACCACATTTACCTCAAATTCAGTACTTATTGATTTTATTTTTTGATTCAATAAATTAGCCTGTTCTAGTAAAAAATCAGCAATTCCTTCAATTGGTCTTTCATTTAATAACTTATCTACTTCTAAACTCAAAGCTTCGATTTCTGAATTACTTTTAGCATTATCTATTCTCAGGAAAATAGCTTTTAGTTTTTCAAGAGTTTTCATCACGAATATTCTTTTTGAGTTCTACTAATACATTTATTTTAAATAAAACGAATATTACTAATTTTAACGCTTCACAGCCGCTTTTAAAGCATATTTTTCTGGATTTTTATCAAACATTTCTTTGCAAACAATACTACAAAAATGTACTTTTTTACCCTGATAAGTAGAAGTGTTTTTAGCGTCTTTTTCTACGTTCATTTTGCAAATTGGGTCTTTCCCTTCTTCCAGAATTACTTCTTTCTTTACTTTACTAATGGTGGCTTTTGCCACTTTATTGGGTTTTTCTTGCGAATACGCTACGTTTCCGATGGCTGTAAGTACAGCGAAGCTTAAGATTATCTCTTTCATTTTTTGATTGAATTGAAAAAATTAGATTTGATATTCAATGGTCGCTTTTATAAGCTTAATGGTCTGCACAAATTTACGGAATATACTATTATGTTTTTTAACAGCTTATCTTTAATTAAATTTGTCTGACTGCCTTTTTATCAATAGGCTATTCGATGAATAACTGCTTTAAAATGAGATGTCTCAAATGACTAAAACTAATTTAACAAAATATCAAGTTGTGTTTCTCCATATTGCATTTTGGGCTTTTATGTTGGCTTTACCTTTTTTGTTACAATCTCAAAATGCAGAACCTGTTAAATCAATTATTCGTCGTCCTCCGCCGACGCCCAAAGTATCAATTACTACTTTTTTCGCCATTTTTACTTTATTGAATATACCGTTTTTTTACTTGAATAGTAATTTCCTAATTCCTAAAATTTTAAAGACAAAAGGTATTTGGTGGTATTTGCTTTCAATTGTTATACTCATTGCTTCAGTGTTTTTGCTGACAACAATTGTGAAAAGCGTTTTTTTACATGCAAAATTTATCCCCAAAACAGGCTTTACTTTTCAAATACTTTTCTTTCTAGCAATTAGTACTTCTTATCGCATTGTGTCTGATACTCTGGAATATGAAAAATCGAAAAAAGAACAAGAAAACGAAAGGCTAAAATCTGAATTATCCTTTTTACGCTCGCAGATTAGTCCACATTTTATATTTAACGTATTAAATAGTATTGTTTCACTCTCAAGAAGAAAACCAGAAAAAGTAGAACCCGTAGTCGTAAAACTTTCTGATTTAATGCGTTACATGCTTTATGAATCTGATGATGCAATGGTAACTTTAGGACGAGAAGCTCAGTATCTCAGAGCTTACATTGAGCTTCAACAATTACGTTTTGGTGATGATATTGCAATCAATTTTGAAGTTGGAAATTTAGATAAAAATCAAACGATTGAACCCATGTTATTGATTCCTTTTGTGGAAAATTCTTTTAAACATGGCGTCGGCATGATTTCGAACCCAACCATTGAAATTACTTTGACAACCCAAAAAAACAGTTTGACATTTGAAGTAAGTAATAAAGTAAACAGACAGTTTTTAGAAAAAAAAGATGAAGCTTCTGGTATTGGTCTTGCCAATGTAAAACGTAGGCTTGAATTACTTTATCCAGAGAATCATCAGTTAATCATTAAAGATCAAGATGATTATTACAAAATAAAGCTTGTCATCATTCGTAAAGATGAATTGGCTTAATTTGATTTTGTAATTTTCCAATAGCACAAAAAGAGTATCTTTGAAGATAGATAAAACATATTTTACTCTTTCAAAGTGTTGAAATGTGATAAATAAGATTGCTTATGCTGAATTGTATTGCCGTAGATGATGAAAGTCTAGCCCTTGATTTACTTGAGGACAATATTAATAAAATACCATTTTTGAAACTTGTAAAACGCTGTAAAAATGCTTTTGATGCGATTGAAGTTTTACAAAATGAACAGATTGATTTGATATTTCTGGACATACAAATGCCTGGCATTACTGGCGTTCAGTTTTTGCATAGCTTGAAAACGAAACCAATGGTAATTTTTGTTACGGCTTATAAACAATATGCGCTTGAAGGTTTTGAATTAGATGTAGTAGATTATCTTTTGAAGCCTATTGATTTTGAAAGATTCTTAAAAGCGGTCAACAAAGCGTCTGAATTATATACTTTACGAAATAAACCACAAGTAAGCGAAGAGCCTGTAGTAGATAAAATATCAGCCATTTTTGTAAATGCTGATTATTCATTAGTGAAAATTAAGGTTTCAGAAATTACTTATATTGAAGGTTTGAAAGACTATATCAAAATCTATACTTCTACTTCTTCAAAACCTATTGTTACCAGAATGACGATGAAAGCCATTGAAGAGAAACTCCCAACACCCGATTGCTACAGAGTACACAAGTCTTTTATTGTTTCCTTAGATAAAATCGAATCTATCAGAAACTTAAAGATTAAAATTGGTAATGCACAAATTCCCATCAGCGAAAGTTATTCAGAAGGCTTTTTTAAAAGCATCGGTCAATAAGTAAGCACATTGCTCGTTTTCATATCATATCAAAGCATTTAACATTTTTTAACGCAACTATCGCACAATAATAGCGGTCTATTTGATGTATTCTAAAGTAAGTGGCAATTTATGAGAAGATTGCCCTAACTTTGTACTCGGATTAACCAACTGTATTTCATGAAAAAACTTTTTCTCTTAACCACTTTAGTACTATTCTCAGTGAAGGTATTTTCGCAGGTTACAACAACTACTGGGATTACTATCAAAGATGAATTCTATAATAATCGCCCTCTAGCCGAAATTTTAGCTGATTTAGAAACAAAAGTAGGTGCTAAATTTATTTATGATCCTACTAAAATTAAAGGCTTATATGCAAGTTACTGGTTTGATAATATGTCATTAGAAACAGGTATGAGAGGACTTTTGAAAGGTTCTGGGCTGAAGTTTTATGTAGATGATAATCAATTAGTTCATATTGTTCCTAAATCACAAAAAGTCTATGTGAAAAGTAGTTACAATAGTGGTACTTATTATGGTGGAAACTCTGCCGTACCTGCGCCAGCAATTGCAGATGCTGGAATTACTGCTCCAACGCCACAAGGAACAACACCGCAGATTGCTGTTAATCGTCCAGCGATGGAAGCAATTCCACAAAATACTCGTCGCCAAGCTGCTTTAAAACCTGCTACGAAATTCGATTTTACTTTTACCGGGAAAATTCTTGATGCTCGTTCATCAGAGCCACTTCCTTTCGTTAATATCATGATTAAGAGTAAAAAAACAGGTACACAAACCAATGTGGACGGTTATTTTACACTCTTGAAAGTACCGACAGATACGACAACTTTAATTTTAAGTTATATTGGTTATGTAACTACTACGATAAAATTGGTACCTGATGCTCCAATTTCTGGCATTACTATCGAAATGGAACCAGATAATACGGAATTGGATGAAGTAGTAGTAAAAGGCGAGAAAACAGAAGTATTGAAAGCTGCCGAAACAATTGGTATGTTTAAAATGACGCCTCGTAACATTGCTAAATTACCAAACGTTGGCGAAAAAGATATTTTCCGTTCTTTTCAATTAATGCCAGGTATTAGTGCTGCCAATCAATCTTCTTCTGGTTTGTATGTTCGTGGTGGTACGCCAGACCAAAACCTTGTACTTTACGATGGTTTTACGGTTTATTATGTTGATCACCTTTATGGTTTCTTCTCGGCTTTCAACTCAAATCCAATCAAAGATGTACAGCTTTATAAAGGTGGTTTCGATGCTAAATTTGGAGGAAGAATTTCATCTGTAGTTGAAATTACAAGTAAAGATGGTAATAAAAGAGAATTTAATTTTGGTGGAGATTTAAGCTTAATCAGTGCCAATGTTTGGGCAGAAGGTCCTGTTACTAAAGACAAAAAAGTGACATTCTCGGTAGCGGGTCGTCGTTCATGGGCTGGTCCACTTTATAATAAGATTTTTAATACTTTTAATTCAAGTACTACTAGCACACAAGGCGGAGGCTTTGGTGGAGGTTTCAGAAGGACTCAGAGTGCACAAACAGCAACTTCATATTTTTATGATTTGAATGGAAAAATTACTTTCAAACCTTCTGAAAATGAAAACGTAAGTTTGAGTATTTACAACGGAGAAGATTACCTTGATAATTCGCAAAGTTTAGGTTTGCCATTTGGTGGTGGAGGAGGTTTCAACAATACCGACCTTTCTAAATGGGGAAATACAGGTACGAGTTTGAAATGGTCGAAAAAATGGAGTGATAAATTCTATACAAATACCTTGATTAGTTATTCAAACTTCTTTAGTGGAAGAGATAATACAAGTGAAAACTCATTTGTAAGAAATAACGAAACGACTACCGTTAAGTTTGGTTCAATTGAAAGCAACGATTTAAAAGACTTTTCTGCTAAAACAGATATTGAGTACAATACTTCAAAAAGTAATCAGCTAGCTTTTGGTATTCAAGCGACAAGACTTAATATTCAATACTCGAACAGCCAAAATGATACGACAGTTATTATCGCTAAAAATGATAAAGGAAGTTTGTTGACCGCTTATTTACAAGACCAAATAAAATTATTTGATAGTAAATTGGTGTTGAAAGCTGGTATCAGAGCCAATTATTTTGATGTAACGAGCAAAAACTATTTTGAACCAAGACTTTCAGGTACTTATTCAGTAAACGACCGTTTGAAGTTCAAAGGAGCCTGGGGTATTTATTATCAGTTTGCTAAACAGGTTGAAAGAGAAGATATTTCAAACGGAAGTCGTAATTTCTGGGTTTTGGCTAATAATTCTTACTTGCCAGTTACTTCTTCAACTCACTATATTTTTGGATTGAGTTATGAATTGAACGATTACCTGTTTGATGTGGAAGGATATTATAAAGATATTCAAAACGATACTCGTTATACATTACGTTTTGCTCCACAAATTGGTCGTGGTTTAATTGCGAATGAAACTTTCTTTAACGGTACAGGTAAAGTAAAAGGAATTGACTTTTTGGTTCAGAAGAAATTTGGTGATTATACTGGTTGGGTTGGTTATACTTTTGCTCATTCTGATAAATATATCGCTCAATTCTCAGCAAATTCTTTCCCTTCTAACTTTGATGTAAGACACGAATTCAAATCGGTAAACATTTATAAATTAGGTCGTTGGGATTTAGCAGCTACTTGGATTTACGCTTCAGGAAAACCTTATACTTCAATTGTGGGTGGTTATACCGTAAAACTATTAGACGGAACAGAAATTGACTTTACAGATCCATCAATTACAAATGGAAATCGTTTGCCAGCTTCACATCGTTTAGATGTTTCAGCTACTTACAATTTCTCACGTGGAAGTATCGGATTCTCTGTATTTAATGCTTACGGAAGAACAAATGTTTGGTACAAAAAATATCAAACAATTACCGATGCAACTACAGGAGATAAGTACCTTTCAATTACGGATGTCAATTATTTAGGTTTTACGCCTAACATCACATTTAGCTATAAGTTCAAGTAAGTTGAAATGTTTTTTGTTTGTCGAATAATCAAATCAGGCAAAAAATCAAATTAAAGACGAAAAAATGAAATCATATATCAATTATATATCATCAAAAAAGAACCTCTTTGCTTTTGTAATGGCTACTGCATTACTTGGTTTTTTAATTGCTTGCGAAGAGGATTCTAATTTTATACAAGGAGGAGCTAAGCCAATTGTTGAAGCTTATTTAGTTGCAGGCAAACCAATTTCTTTGATTGTGAAAAAAGAAATTGCCTACAATGAAGATACTTCAAATACGCAAACGCCTATCAATGGATTAGACATCAAAATTTCGGATGGTACTAATACTTATGCGTTAACATCAGTAGGAGAGGGTTTGTATAAATCGGATACAAATGTAAAATTGAAAGTTGGTGTTACTTATAATTTATCATTTGTTTACAATGGTAACCCTGTAACGGCAAGTACTATTATTCCAACGAAACCTGTTGGTTTTACTACCGATATTACTTCGATTGCACGTACTAAATTGAATCTTTCTTCTGGTGGTGGTTTTGGTGGTGGTGTCGATGAAAATGTAAATGTTAATTTAACATGGAGTAATCCAACCAGCGATTACCATTTTGTAGTTGTTGATAACCTTGAAGTAAGCCCAGTATTAATTATTACTTTGCCAACAACGACTAATTTTAGCGATTTAACAAGACGTTTTAGAAGTCAACCAGTACAAGGAACTACTACGATATTACGTTCTCAGCAATTTCAATATTTTGGAAAACACAACATTGTGTTGTTAAAAGTAAACCCAGATTATGCAGCTTTGTATAATAGTACAGGAAGTACTTCGCAAAACATCAGTACGCCACCTAGTACAATTACTAACGGATTAGGTATCTTTACAGGTGTAAATGCAGATACTTTAGCGTTTACGGTTAAACAAAAATAAGCTCTTCATGGCTGAATTTAGGACAACGTTTACGATTCCAAAAGCTCAAAATAAGATTTCTCTTGATTCTCAACTCATTACGTTAGGCTCTTGCTTTGCGGATGTAGTTGGGAATCAATTGAAAAATAATAAGTTGAAAATTGAAGTAAATCCATTAGGAACGTTATTTAATCCACTTTCAATTTTTAAAGTTTTATCTCCCGACTATCAATTAGCAGATGAACGCCTCTTCATCGAAAACCAAAGTACTTGGTTTCATTATGATTTCCATTCACAGTTTTTTGCCAATACAGAAGAAGAATTAGCTAAAACAATCAATGAGAGCATCAACGACTTATCAAGCAAACTTCAATCAGCCAATTTCGTTTTAATTACTTTCGGAACAGCTTTTATTTACAAACTTTTATCGACTCCAGTTTATGTGGCAAATTGCCATAAAATGCCCAATAAACTTTTTGAAAAAGACTTATTGAGTGTAAAAGATATTTGTAAAAGCTTTGCGATGCTCCATAAGCAGTTGAAAGCCGTAAATCCTAATTTGAGAATAATTCTTACACTTTCGCCAGTAAGACATACCAAAGATGGCATTCCAGAGAATCATATTTCTAAATCAATACTTCGTGCGGCTTGTCATTATTTAACGGCAGATTATAGCGATGTAGCATACTTTCCTGCTTATGAATTAATGATGGATGATTTGCGTGATTATCGCTTTTATAAAGCCGATTTAATTCATCCAAATGAAGTAGCCGAAAACTATATTTATGAAAAATTTGCTGATACTTATTTCGACGGTGAATTAAAATCTTTTATTGCAGATTGGAATCAAATTAAGAAAAGATTGGCTCATCGTCCTTTTAATGAACAGTCAGAAGCTCATCAACAATTTTTATCCACTCTTTTAACTGATTTGGAGAAAATTAGTGCTAGAATTGACGTTTCTGAGGAGATTAAAGAAGTAATGAGCAAACTCCTATAAAAATAAAAAACCTCGATATAATCGAGGTTTTCAGAGCTTCATTGTTAAATGGTATTGTATAAGAGGATTGTTAATTGTTTTTTGCCAAATAACTATTGGCGGTTACTCTATAATTATCAAAAATTGCTCTGGTAATATTTTTTAAATCTCTATTCGCTAAAGATTTGTTGAATTTCAAAATTTTAGAAGCGTAACCAGTCCAAAATACTTTGTTAGAATTTTTGTCAATCATCGAAATGATTAAAGTACCATTCTTTAAGTTTTTTTGATACACCTCAAACTCATCATTTTGTGTTTGTGTGTTTCCGTACACTTTTTTTACTTGTTGTAAATTGAGGTTTTTATCATAAATAGCATAAGAAATCAACACATCTGCATTTTCTCTACTTTCAGTGTATCCTCTTATTTCCATTTGCTTCTCAATTTCCTCTTTAATCACCATTTCGTTTAACGATGATATTGATTCTTGTGGGCGACTCACTTCCTGAACTATCGTGAAAGAACGATTTTCGGTATTTATAGCATGAAAGTCGTTGTTGGCTTTCACAAGTATTGTTTCCCGAGTGCATGAAGTAGCAAGAAGTCCAACAATGAATGTTGCAACCACTATGCGTTTCATTTATTTTTAAGATTGTTTTTGGATATTGGCGTTTAAGCCTTTACAAAGGTAGAATAAAATTTTATATAAAATATAACTTTATTGACTTTTTTTTTCACTTAATGTGTTTTTGTGACAAGTTTTAATTTTAATAGTTCTATGTTTTATTGGAAAGTTTACCGTAAGTATTTCATTTTGAATTGCTTATAAAAAAATAAATCCCTTCCCCAAAGGAGAAAGGATTTACGGAAATATCCAAAAACAATCTCAAAAAATTAAATATTTTTATTTCTTTAAAACTACAACTGAGTTTACCAGATAACTATTTTTTTCTGTAATCAAATTATAAACTTTGTTTACTTTTCTAGCGCCAGCTTTTGTAAGAAATACATTGAACTTTTTAAATTTATTTGTTTCGCTATCGTAAACAAACACATTTTGTCCAACTTTTAAATCTCCCATCGTTGTTTTACCATTTTCAGTATAAATCGGGTGATTAGCAGTTGCTTCAAGCTCTTTTAATTTGTATTTAACAGATACAGAAGCCGTAATCATTTCACTTGGATCTACTAAAAATACTTTTACAATATCGAATTCACTATTTTCATGAATATCAATTTTCTCTACAATTGTTGACTCAGCAGTTTTCTTGATAACATTATAAGAAACTACATACTCGCCGACTTTTACATCACTAATGTTTTTTGTTTCACCATTAGCCATTGTGATTTTAGCTTCGGCTGGAAAACAATATTCGTATTTGTCTTCTTCTTTGCCTTTATCGCCAGCAACACCAGAGAATTCTTTTGCCAAAACGAAAGCTACACAAGATGAAAACCCAGAAACTGCTTTTTCGCCATCTTTCAAATCATCAATGTATTTGCCCCAAGTTTCTTTTTCAGCTAATGGATTTGGAACAACTAAACTGATTCTTTTGCCATCTTTTGGGGTAGTGAAAATCATTAAGTTAGCAATTTCTTTCATTCCAGCCGATTCAAGTACTTTATACAAGTAAATTCTTCGTTCTAAACCGTCTGAAAACTTGAAAACATAAGGAGAAGTACTGTTATCTAATACAAAGTTTCCATCTTTTACATAAGTATCTTTATCTAAGTTTTTGATAGCGATTTTCTTTACAGCTTCAAATTCACTTAGTTTGATACCCATTTTTTCACCTTCTTGGGCGAAAACACTAGTTGATAAAAAAAGTAAGGTAATAAAGTATATAAATTTCTTCATGCTAAAATCTTGTTTTACGAGTCGAAAGCTAAGCAGCGTTTACTCGTTTGTGAATTTGTGTAACTACTGAATTGGCAGATTCTAAAGCTCCAGCCATCCAAGCTGTTAAATGAGAAGTATGTTCTCCAGCTAAATAAATTTCATCATCAGGTTTAATCAAAGCAGGATAGAAGCGTTTTCTTGCTGATTCGCTGTATTCTGCCCAACCGCCTTTTGAATAATTAATTTTTTGCCAAGCTAATGAAAAAGAACTCTCAAATTCAGTTTTATACTGTGGATGAATTTTTCCACCTTGTTCCAAGGCTACTTTTTCTCGTTCTGCTAAACTAAGATTTCCTAATCTTAAAGCTCTATCGTGAAAATTGTAATAGCCTTTCAACACGCCTTTTTTACCCATAAAATTGTAAGAAGGATAAAAAATTTGTGTAATGTCCATATTGGTTTTAGAAATTCCACCAAATATGTTGTCATCTTCTTCCCAGAACCTTCTTTTAAATTGTAAACCAATCTTTCCAGTATTCATATAAGGCACAAAATCTGCTGCTCTACGAATATCTGAGGATAAATCAGAAGTAATACCTTTTAAAACGGGTAATGGAATTGTGCAAATACAATAATCACCTAGAATTTCTTTAACAGTACCTGTTTTGTCTTTATAAACAATTTTTACGCCCGGTGAAGTTTTTCTGATTTCTTGTACTTCTGACTGAAACTGAATTTTACCTTCTAATCTCTGTGCAAAAGCATAAGGAAGTGCGTCCATTCCACCAACAGGTTGTAACATTACAGGTTGTTGATTAAAAGTATATTCACCAACATTCGAAAAAGCTGGATGAAAAAGCCCAGATTCAACAATATCATGTAATAAATGTGGTGAAGCTAATTCTGGAGATTGCTCTCCGTATCCACCTTGACGTTTATAACCATGACGTTCAGAACCTTTGTACTTTTTCATGATGTCCAAATCGCCCTCTTCTTTTAAGTATGCACTTAATTTTTCAAGGTCTTCTTTGGTAACTTCTTCATCTAATGCTTTTTTGTCAATCGCTTTTGTTAAAAGCTCATTTGTGTATCCACGCACATCTGCATGAATCTCTCTAATTTTAACAGGTTTGTTCGATAATTTTCCAGTTCCTTCTGAATAATAGTAAGCTCCTTCGTTTACATTCATGAATATCTCTAAAGGGATATTGAATTCACGGCAATAGTGTAAAGAAAGCTTGTGATTGTGTGGGATTCTGGCTGCTCCACCGTTATAATAAAGACCTTTATCGAACTTACAAGTTTGTGTAATACCACCAATTTCAGTTTCTGTAGTTCCGCCTCTAACTGTCCAAACTCTACCGCCAGGGCGACTTCTTGCTTCTAAAATGGTTACTTCATATCCTAATTTTATTAATTCATAAGCACTTGACATTCCAGCTAAACCTGCTCCTAAAATGATAATCTTTTTATTGGCTTTGTTTCGTTGTAAGTTAAGTGGCTCGGCTTTAGCTTCAGGTATTAAACCGAAACCTAGCATGGTCAGGTAACTGGCAGAACCAGTTTTTTCGATAAAATCTCTTCTTGTCATCTGTCGCAAATTAGTAATTCCTTGTGAAATATAAAGGATGAAACGTTTTCACAAGGAATTACAGAACTAAGAAATAACCTTTGTAAAGGCTTCGGCGAATGCCTTCATTTCGTCCATTGTTCCGATTGAAACTCGGCACCAATGTTGACGATCAAATTCCCATTTTCTAAGCATGACGCCTTCAGCAGCCATTTTGGCTAACATATCAGAACCTTTCATTTTTAGAGGGAAAATAACGAAGTTGGCAGATGATGGAATGTATGTATATCCAGCTTTGGTTAAGAATGAATACAAGTATTGTTTTGATTCCTCAGTGTTTTTCAATGTCAATTGTTGGAATTCTACATCTTTAAATGCAGCGATAGCAGCAGCGAAAGATGGAACAGACATATCAAAACCACCTGAACAATACGGTTGAATCATTTTTAAAATTTCTGGCTTAGCGATGGCATAACCACAACGTAAACCTGCAAAAGCATATAATTTAGACATTGTACGAAGAACCAAAACATTTTTCCCAGCTTTAACGGCTGGAATCATAGAAGCAGTTTTAGGGTCTTTTGCATAGTCGATATAAGCTTCATCAGAAAGAACAGTGATTTTGTCTGAAACTTTATCAATAAAAGCACTGAATGATTCTGAAGGTAATACTGCACCAATCGGGTTGTTTGGATTGGTAACATATACCAAACTTTGTGAACCGTTGATTTTCCCAGCAATGGCATCTAAATCATATTGGTAATCTTTCGTCAAGGCAACTTTTTCCATTGGTACTCTTTCTTCGTTACCAGAAATGTAACAAGGGTCACCAACGATGATTTTGCCTTTTTGTCCGTAAGCTACTAAAGAAGCTGTTAATAATTCAGAAGAACCTGCACCTAATAAAATATAGTTTTCAGGTACTCCTTCTTTTTCAGCGATGGCTTTTACCAATTCGCCACGAAGTTTGAAGGCATAACGGTTAGCATCACCAATTGCACCAATTAAAGCTTGCTTTGTTTTTTCTGATGGTCCCCAAGGATTTTCGTTAGCACTTAATCTAACAAGAGTTTTGGCTACAACAGGGATATTTGAGTATTCTTTTTCAAGTAGAAATTCTGGAAGAAGACTATATTGTAATTCTTGTCTAAGGACAGGATTTGCAGCAGCTTTTTGAATGAAAGCAGACGCTGTAGTTAAACCAGCGGTTGCAAAAAGACTTTTTTTAAGCCAATTACGGCGATTCAGATTTGATGACATTTCACACAACGTTTAAGAGTGAATGAATTAAATTTATGATGAAGATAATAAAGCTTTTATATATTTCAATGAAAGTCTGCTAAGTAAATTCTCTGAACTCCTACGGGGTTTGAACCCCGTAGAATTCGGAAATTGATTTTATAGATTGATGAAGTATGATTGTTGTACTATTTTTATTTAAAGGTAATTTAAAGTTTTTAAAATCAAAATTGATTTCGATAATTTTTTCGTTTAAAAATGTATTGATAAATGATAATATATTTAAAAATGCACGTTTTTTCTGTTGTAAAATTATCTATTATTTAAATTACTTTGCAAAAGTACATAAAATAAGTTTTTTTTTAAATAGAGGAAAACACTCATTTATGTAAAAAATGTTGTACAAAAATAATATTCAGGAATCGAATCTATAGACTTTATTGATTGAATCTAAGCTATTTTACGGAAACCCTAGACAGACGAGTAAAGGCTTGACTTTTGTAAGTACCACTCCAATTAAGAGGAATGCTATTTCCTGAAGCTGGGCTTGTAAGTCCTAAAGATTGCCACGTTTTTTCTACACTGATTTTACCTTTTGCATCAGTTGTTAGCTCTGCTACAACTGCACCACTATTACGCAAGGTAATCGTGATTTTTGTATTTGCTACTGGGAGAGAATCAATCCCTTTAGTGTAATCCAAAAGATTGGTTTTGTCTAGTTCAAGTATTCTAGCTGATAAAACCACATTGCCAGTTTTGGTATAACTAATGGTTGGTTCAGTTGCGAAATCACCAGGAGCTGTGCCATCAATAGCTACTAAAACTGGAGAAACTACTCTCGGAACGAATGGGTCATCAACATTTTTACAAGAAGCCATCGTTAATAATGCGAAAAGAGCAATAAGAATAATTGGGGGTAATTTATCTATGTGTTTCATGATTGTTCTAATTTAATGTTAAGTACTTCTGCCTTTGGTTTATTTTTCTGCCCACCAAAGTTTGGTTTTCATGTCGTTCGGGCCACCATTTAGTTTTTCTCCTTCAGACACATTTTTAGCATTCAATGAATATTCTGAACCCGGATAAGGCAATCGTGTCGGAATAATTGCTCCATTTTCGAAAACTGCTCTTGGGTCGGCTGCTGGCATCACAGGATAACCTGTTCTACGATACTCTGTCCAAGCCTCAATGCCTTGTCCAAATAAAGCAATCCATTTTTGATCAAGGATTTTTTCACGAGTAACTGTTCCTAGTTGTGCAATCAAATCGCTTGAGCCAGTAGCGGCATATTGAGCAAATGAAGCCGTGATACCTTTTTCGAAATAAGCTTGCGCATCTCCAGTGATGTCTCCATCAATACTTGCTTCAGCTAAAATAAATTGGAGTTCTGCATAAGTCATCACTACTTCTGGTGCCGCTGCGGCAGTAAAGAAACTACCAATTGTTGAACTGCTTTCTAAGTAAGTTGTAGCGATAGCATCTGGTAAACCGTTGGCATGACCTTCATATTTACCTACCTTGTTCGGATTCCCAAAAATTTTGATTCTGGCATCGCTTACTCCGTTCATTTTATCAACCAATGTTTTACTTAAATTCCAGTCGGTTCTACCATCTTGTATCAATACTTGATTCCACTCGTTATTACTTGGTAAAATCGTAGTACATTTTAGCGAAGCATTATCATCATTACTGGTGAAGATTGGGTACTTTACTGGGTCTGCTAAAATTTCACGCATAATTGCTCTTGACTCAGCTGGCTTTTTAGCAGCTTGACGATTTGCAAGACGTAAACGTAGAGAGTTGGCAAATTTTTTCCACTTTAGAATATTCCCGCTGTAAAGAATGTCACCAGAAACTGCCGAACCAGCAACGCTCAACTTTTCATTGGCCACTTTCAAGTCTTCAAGCATTCCTGCATATACTTTCTCCATTGAATCATAAGCAGGCGTATAGATTGGGGCTTCTGCTGTTCCTTTTAAGGCTTCAGAATATGGAATTGCTCCCCACATATCTGTTAATAAAGAGAAGTTCCAAGTACGCATTATTAAGGCAATGCCTTCGTAGTTTGCGTTAGGAGTAGTTCCTTTTTCTCCAGAAATAGCGATGATTCTATTGAAGTTCGATTGTGCATCGTTGAAAAAACCTTTCCAGTTATTTAGTGGCAATGCTTGTGAGATACCGTAGTTATCTCCTTCGTTTGAGTAAATATTTCTGGTTAAATGTTGAACCCAAAGTGCTGCACCGTCAAGATTGATTCTTTCAAAACGGGTACGATGTCCCCAGTAGCGGTCGATGGAACTTTCAATACCAGTTGGTAAAAGGAATTGTGGCGTAATCGACGACGGATTGTTGGGGTCAACATTCATTTTATCGAAAGTACTAGTACAAGACCCTGCCGCTAAAATAATGCTGGTAGCCAGAAGGTATATTTTGCTATATTTTCTCATGTTATAAAAATCTTTTTAAATGAATGTGAGTTTTCGTTTTGCTTTACTAGTCCTCACAATGATTGAGTTAATCGACTTTGTTGTTTAGAAGCTGAATGATAAGTTGGCTCCAATACTTCTCGTTGAAGGTAACTCTCCATAACCAAAGCCTTGTCTGTTACCACCATTTGCATCAATTTCTGGGTCTTGGTGAGGATGATTTTTGAATATCATCAAGACGTTACGCCCAACTGCTGAAATTTTTGCTGATTGGAAACCTAATTTTTTCACTAAAGCTGTTGGTAACTTATAACCGAATGATACTTCACGCAATTTTACATAGCTACCATCAAAAATGGCTGCTTCATGATAACGACGTGGGTTGTTATAACCATAGTATTGGTTGGCACTTACAATAACATCGTTTGGAGCATATACTTTTGTTCCATCAGAGTTTGTTGATATCACCTTCACCCCTGAACCAATTACACCTTCCTCACGACCAACAGCTGTTTCTGCATATTGTCCTGTCCAACGAGCATTGGCTGTTCCTTCGTCAAAAATAGCCCCCCCCATGCGTACATCAATCAAAGTAGATAAAGAGAAGTTTTTGTATGAAAATGAGTTCGTGAAACCACCAATCCAATCTGGTTGAATATTACCTAAGATTTTTTGAGTGGTTGAAAGTTGAGGTAAACCATTCACCATGATTAATTGTCCGTCTGGAGCTCTTTCAAATCCATAACCATAAAGTGTTCCGTAAGGCTGACCAACTCTTGCTTCCGAAGTTAAACCTCTACGTTCGTTCAACACATAAGTAGTTAAGCCTTCAGCCAATTCAACCACTTTGTTTCTGTTACGAGAGAAGTTGAAGCTAACATCCCAAGAAAAACCGTTTGAAAGCTTTAATGGAGTACCTGAAAGCGTTACTTCAATACCTGAGTTAGAGATTTGACCAGCATTCAAAATACGAGTATTATAACCTGTAGCTTTTGAAATTTCAACACCTAAGATTTGGTTTTTGGTTTTTTGCTCATAGTATGTAAGGTCTAAATTTACCTTTCCTTTAAATAAGCGAAGGTCTAAACCTGCCTCTAAACCCGTTGTAATTTCTGGTTTAAGCGTTGAATTTGAAATCGTAGTATTTTCCGCAAATTCTGGAGTTGCCCCATTCCATGAAGTACCAGCACGATAAGTTTGTGCTAATTGATATGGGTCGGCGTCGTTACCTACTTGTGCCAAACTGAAACGTGCTTTTCCGAATGATAAAACATCTCCTTTGATACCATCAATTAAATCAGTGAAAACTGCACTCAAAGATGCTGATGGATAAAAGTATGATCTGTTGCCAGCAGGTAAAGTAGATGACCAGTCGTTACGAGCAGTTAAATCTAAGAAAATAGCATTCTTGAAACCTAAGTTTACAGAACCAAAAGCACTTTGTACTTCACTCTTCGTAATGGTTGAAGCAATTGTGTTTTGGCTTGGTACTGCATTTCCTGCATTGTATAATCCGTCGATTACTAATTCACCAACGTAGATATAATTTCTTTTGTAATAATTGCTTCTTACAATTCCACCAGCTTGTGCAGTAATTGAAATGTCTTTATTAACGTTTCCGTTATACGTTAATATCGCATCGGTGTTTGTTTCTTGGCGACGAAGTACTTCTTCTGAGAAACGACCCGGAGTACGGTTTCCATTTCTTACTCTTTCAAAGTTGACAATATTAATACGAGTATCCGACCAAACGTCTGTTCCTGTTCTCAACATTACACTTAATGAAGGTAAGATTTTATAGTTCAAAGCAATGTTTCCAACTAAGCGATCTTTATCATTTGACGAAGGTAATTTTTGTTGAATATAGTAAGGGTTCGTAAAGAAAGTATGTTGCCAGTTTGGTGGGTCGTTGTCTGGTAATCTGCCCGCAACTGCTCTTTGAATATGTGTTGAAGTATATGATTCCCAGTCACGTAATTGCGCCCAAGATACACTACGATGCGACCAGATAAATTCTTGTCCAGAAGCATAACTGCGGTTATCTGCCCAAGATTTTACGTACTCCGCTGATAAAGTAATGTTGAATTTGTTTGTAAAGTTGTACCCAGAGTTAAATTTGAAGTTATTACGGTGAAAATCATTGTAATACATAATTCCTTTTTGGTCGAGATGCCCAACTGATAAACGGAAATTTCCTTTATCGTTTGCGCCAGAAATAGCTACGTTGTTAGTAAAGGCTGTTCCTGTTTGCCAGAATTCTTGGTAGTTATTTGGCTGTGGCGTAAGTGGCGCAACATCAGTACCAGTCCACCATTGACGAACCAATCTCCCATCCATTGGCGCACCCCAGCTTTCGTCAGTTCCATCCGTACCACTCAAAGGCGCATTTGGCCCATAAGCCGCTCTGTACTGTGCAATTTGATTGGCATCTGTAATAGAACCACTCCAACCATCACTGTACCAAGTACGGTATCCGTTACCACCACCATAAGTATTTTGGAAATTAGGAGAAATGAATGGTCTATCAGCAACAAAGTTTGAATTTACTTCTACACCAATCCCTTTAGTTCCTGCACCGTTTTTGGTAGTAATCAAAATAACACCATTGGCCGCTCTAGAACCATACAAGGCCGCAGCGTTTGGCCCTTTTAAAACAGCAATATCTTTGATGTTATCTGGGTTTACTTCTGATAAACCCGAACCGAATTGCTTATCAAATGATTGTTGAATAGGCACACCATCAATGACCACTAAAGGCTGGTTATTACCCGAAACTGAAGATGAACCACGGATTTGAATGGTAGAAGCAGCACCCGGTCCAGAACTAGTATTTACTCTGAAGCCAGCAATTTTACCAGAAAGCCCATTCGCTAAGTTGGTAGATCGTGCTTCTACAACACTCTCACCTTTAAGTTGTTGCTGAGAGAAACCCAATGCTTTTTTATCTCTTTGTACGCCTAATGCTGTAACTACTACTTCACTGAGTTGCATGACATCAGGTTTCATTTTTACTGAGATTGAGCTTTGCGAACCCACTGGCACTTCATAAGGAGTCATCCCAACGAAAGTAAATACTAGTATATCTTTGGGCTGACATGCAATGCTAAACTTCCCTTCACTACTTGTATTTGTACCACTTGTAGTTCCTTTGATTAATATAGTTACACCGGGCATTGCTGTACCATCTTCAGCGGAAGTGACTGTTCCCGTAACAGTTTGTTTTTGAGAGAAAGCCGTTGATGAAACCAACAGTATTCCCCATAAGAATAGTAAAATTTTGTTCATAAATGTTTGTTGTTATATGGTTGGTAATTCTATTTAATTCAATTGCTTTTGATAAAGGAAATAGTATATCAGGCCAGTGATTTTGGGTCAAAGGCTAAAATGATTTCTCAGGAATAAAATTTTAAATCTGTATCAAAACAATAGGAACTATCACTACACTTTTTGATTAAAAGTGGAAATGTGATTTAATGAAATATGGTATAAATTGAAGTGTTGTTTTTGGAAGTAATCAAATAAAGGAATTAGTAATGCTTTGTCCGACTTTCGGAAGTCGAGTAATTGTTGTTTTAGTTTGCTGTGTTTTTTGATATAAGAAATTATACTTAATGCAAAATTTAAAGAGTTTTTAAGAAATGCCCAAATACAGTTTTTTATTTTGCTTTTCGTTGATTTCTAAGTACGATTATAATGAATTTATTTAAAACGCCAAACATAATTTTTAAAAATTATTAATTAATTAGAAGGAAGAAAGTATATTTAGTTAAAATTTTATAATAAATATAATTCTTCCAAGAGTGGTAAAAAGTCATGCTGAAAAGTGATAAAAGTTTTCCTTTTAATCAAGCTCTTCAATCTAGTTTTTTTTATATAAGTACTTATAAGTTAAACTACTTAATTCTTTGGAAAATAACACTTCATGATTTTATCAATCAAATTTTAGATTATCTTGTATTCGAAAACAATAACAAAATAATATGATGGAAAATCTATCCTTAGAGCAAATGCGTTACCCTATCGGAGTATTTAAGAAACCCAATGAAATCACTGATGATTTATTGAAATCTTGGATTGAAGATATTGAAGCGTTACCTACTTTATTAAAAAAAGCGGTTGATAGTTTGAGCGAAGAACAATTGGAATTGCCTTATCGCCCAGAAGGTTGGACGCTGAGACAAACCGTAAATCATGTAGCAGATTCACATATAAATGCCTATTGTCGTTTTAAATTAGCATTGACAGAGGATACTCCAACCATTAGACCTTATGAAGAACAATTTTGGGCAGAATTAGAAGATGGAAAAAATGGACCTATCGAATGGTCGTTGACTTTATTAGAAGTACTTCATAAGCGATGGATTGTATTATTAAAGTCGATGACAGAAGAACAATTTGAAAGAACATTTGTTCATCCTGCTACGCAACAAGCCAATTCACTTCGAACAGTTACCGGGATGTATTCTTGGCATGGCAGACATCACACCGCACATATTACTGAATTAAGAAAGCGTTTGGGAATTTAATTGTAGGTTTTATATGGATGAAGACACATATTTCAATCTTGTAAAAATCCAAAATCAAATGCTAAGTATCTTTTAGTTTTTTGCAAGTATCGCCTTTCGTCTTTTTTCCCTTATCTTTAACTTTTCATTCAACAACCACATAAAAGATTTGGTATTAACACTTTGTACATGGAACGTTTCACAGGACTTATTGGAATTGTATTAATTTTAGGAATTGCCTATTTGATGTCGAATAATAGAAAAGCAATCAATTACCGCACCGTCGGTGTTGGTTTGGCTTTACAGTTTGGTTTGGCAGTTTTTATTTTACGAACTGATATAGGAAAAACACTCTTTACAAAGTTAGGAGAGATGGTAAATCAGTTACTTGAAAAAGCTGATAAGGGTGCAGAATTTGTTTTTAGTTCTTTGGTTCAACCAGAATTGATGACAAAAGCGTTTGGTCCAGGACATGATTTTGTGTTCTTTTTCAAAGTAATTCCTACTATTGTATTTGTAGCTGTGTTGGTAAATATTCTTTACCATCTTGGTATTATGCAAAGAGTCATTGCCGTTTTGGCAAAAGGTATGCACTGGCTAATGGGAGTAAGTGGGGCAGAGGCGCTTTCAAATGCGGCTTCGGCTTTTGTTGGACAAGTAGAGGCTCAGATTATGATTAAACCTTATTTAAAAGGAATGACGAAATCTGAATTATTGGCCTCGATGACGGGAAGTTTTGCCTGTATTGCTGGGGGCGTAATGGCTACTTATATCAAATTAGGAGTACCCGCTTCGTACCTTTTGGCGGCAAGTATTATGGCTGCTCCGGGTGCTTTGGTTATTTCTAAAATCGTTTACCCAGAAACGGAAAAGTCTGAAACACAGGGGTTTGTTCAGCTTGAAATCAAAAAAGTACATTCTAATTTAGTAGATGCTATTGCTTCTGGTGCTTCTGAAGGATTAAAAGTTGGTTTTAATGTAATTGCAATGTTGATTGGTTTCATCGCTCTGATTGCTTTAATTGATTCAATTTTATGGCATATTGGGTTCTACGTTTTCGGAATGCCAAACCTTAGCATGAACTTCCTTTTAGGAAATGTTTTCTCTGTTTTTGCATGGGCAATGGGTGTACCTGCTAAAGACACGCAAGTTGCTGGTGCTTTGATGGGGACAAAAATGGTAGTAAACGAATTTGTTGCTTATCTGGATTTAGTAAAATTGAAAGAAACACTTGATGCTAAAACATTGGCTATTACAAGTTTTGCTTTGTGTGGATTTGCGAATTTTAGTTCGGTGGCAATTCAGATTGGTGGTATCGGGGAGTTAGCTCCTGAACGCAGAACGGATTTAGCAAAATTAGGTTTCAAAGCCTTGATTTGTGGTACTTTAGCAAGTTATTTGTCTGCAACTTTAGCGGGATTACTTCTCTAAGAATATGATTATTACATAAAAAAAGCCTGACGCTGTAAATACTTCGTCAGGCTTTTTTGTATAAGTATGATTAATTTTTAATGTTATCAAGATTATAATGTAAGCCTCGGTTTTCTTTACGAGCTCTAGCATCTTTAATAACCAAATAAGCTACATTAATCATATTTCTAAGTTCATTGATTTGAACGGAAATTTTTGATTGTCGATAAAGTTCTTCGTGCTCTATATAAATCAATTCCAAGCGGTCATAAGCTCTTTTTAGTCGTCGGTCAGTTCTTACGATACCCACATAATTACTCATGATAGATTCTAATTCCCTAGCCATTTCTGTTACCAAAACTAGTTCTTCTGGATGCGTAGTTCCCTCATCGTTCCAATCTGGAATATTGTTTGGAAGGATGTTTTCTTCAAAGGTTTCGATGGATTTCAAGAAAGCTCTATGCGCATAAACAATGGCTTCAAGTAAAGAATTTGATGCCAAACGATTAGCACCGTGCAATCCTGTTGAAGAACATTCGCCAGCAGCAAATAAGTAATTAATATTAGTCTGCGAATACTCATTTACTTTGATTCCCCCACAAAGATAATGCTGAGCTGGCACCACTGGAATCATATCTTTTTCGGTAATTTCCAAACCAAGATTTTCCTTACAATACTCATAAATCATTGGGAAATGATGTTTGAAATCCTCACTGTCTAAATGACGAGTATCCAAGTAAACATGGTCAACTCCATTCTTTTTCATTTCAGAGTCAATCGCTCTGGCGACAATATCTCTAGGTGCAAGCGAAAGACGTTCGTCATATTTTTCCATGAAAGTAGTTTCATCAATATTTTTCAGAATACCACCATGCCCACGTAAAGCTTCAGAAATTAAAAAAGAAGGTTTTTTGCCAGGTTGATACAAAGAAGTAGGGTGAAACTGAATGAATTCCATTCCTTCAACTAGACCCTTTGCACGATATGCCATAGCAATACCATCGCCAGTTGCAATCGTTGGGTTCGTCGTACTTTGATAAACCTGACCGATTCCTCCAGTAGCCAAAAGAGTTGTTTTGGCTAAAAAAGTTTCAGTTTTTCCGGTAAAAGTATTTAGGATATAAGCACCGAAGCATTTTTTATCAGGCGTATCTTTCGTTACTTTTTCGCCTAAATGGTGTTGCGTAATTAAGTCGATAGCAAAGTAATGCGTGAAGAAATCAACACTTTTGAAAGACTTTACTTTTTCTAAAAGTGCTCTTTCAATTTCATTTCCTGTTGAGTCTTTATGATGTAAAATTCTTTGGTCAGAATGTCCACCTTCTTTCACTAAATCATAAGTACCATCATTCTTTTTATCGAAATTAGTGCCATAAGAAATCAGTTCTTTTAAGCGTTCAGGAGCTTCGGTTACAACAATTTCAACGGCTCTTTTATCAGACATAAAATCACCTGCCACCATCGTATCATTGATATGTTTTTCAAACGAATCATCATCTTTCCAAACAGTAGCAATACCCCCTTGTGCATATTTTGTATTACTTTCTTCTTCAACAGTTTTGGTAAGAATCGCTATTTTAACATCTTGACCTTTTTCTTCAAAATAAGAAGCAATTTTTGCTGTATAAGAAAGCCCTGCAATGCCTGAGCCGATAACTAAAAAGTCGTATTGGGGCATAATGATGAAAAACGGCTTGCCGCCCGCATTTTATAAGTTAATGTACAATTTTAATGTCACGAATAAGCAAAGTTATTTTAAAAACTCCTTTATTTATACTTTGGCTTGGAAATTATCTGTATAAATCAAACTATCAAAGCTTAATGAATGCTTTGAATTTAGCTTTTGAAAGAAGAATCTTCAACGAGAATCATCAAAAAATTTGCATTTCCCAGCATTGAGGTTTTACTTTGCATCATCAAGTCAATTTTCTTCCGAGGTTTTCAGCCTCATCGGAGTAATTGATTTATAAAGAAGAAGGGAGAGAATAGGCTCTATGAACTTCTGGCAACCTACCGCTCGTAAAGGCAAGGTGCTAATTCCTACCTAAAATAGATAGCTGATTATTGGGCTTTTTTAGGAAATATAAACCAATTACGATTACTCTCCCAGTCATTTTTCATGCTGTAAAGTATTCGTCAGGTTTACGATTTATTTTCGTTTATCGTCATGATTTTTTCGTGACCAAACTTTTCAGCTTTATGTCAAAATTTATTAAACTTACAACGGGCAATTATCTAATTGTTCATGGTTTCGACGCCAGCAATAAGGAAATTGTTGAAGAAGTAACTGTGCCACAGAAAATGGTGAAAATTGTCGCTATCGAGCGTATTCAATCTATTTCTGAGAAATATATTTTAGTTACAGGTCCGCATGGTAGATTGATGTATTGGGAATATGAAGAGAATTTCGAGGACTTGGAAAAGCAATTATTAAATAACGAGCTTTTGATTGCTTAAAATAAAGGTTTCACCCAAAAAGAGTATTGGTGCTCATTTTTTATCCATTGAATAATCTTTTTAAATATAACAAAGCCTTCGCATTAGAAGCGGGAGGAGTTTTACCAGAAATTGAACTAGCATATCAATCTTTGGGTAAGATGAACGAAGACTGCTCTAATGTAGTTTGGGTTTGTCATGCCTTTACGGGTAGTCAAGATGTAGAAGATTGGTGGCAAGGTTTGGTAGGAAGAGGTAAACTTTTCGACCCAGATAAGCAATTTATCATTTGTGTGAATGTTTTAGGTTCGCATTATGGAAGTACTGGCCCGCTTTCTATCAATCCAAATACTGGCGAACCTTATTATCATACTTTTCCATTTATTACCATTAGAGATATTGTGAATTCATTCGATTTACTTCGTGAACATCTCGGAATTAATCGAATTAGAACTTGTATTGGTGGTTCTTTAGGTGGACAACAATGTGTAGAATGGGCAATTTCTCAACCTGATTTGATTGAAAACCTGATTTTAATTGCGACTAATGCTCAACATTCACCTTGGGGAATTGCTTTTAATGAATCACAAAGGATGTCGATTGAAGTTGACCCTACTTGGAAAGAAAGTAATCCACAAGCTGGAATTGAAGGCATGAAGGCTGCTCGTGCTACTGCTTTGATTTCATACAGAAACTATGAAACCTATGGCGTAACGCAAGCAAGAAACGACGAGCCTTTGGGCAAAGTACATCGTGCAACAAGTTATCAGCGTTATCAAGGTGAAAAGTTAGCGCAGCGTTTTAATGCTTATTCTTATTTTGTACTTTCACAAGTGATGGATTCGCAAGATGTGGGGCGTGGCAGAGGTGGTGCAATTCAAGCACTTTCACAGATTAAAGCAAAAACGTTGGTAATGGGAATTAAATCTGACGCACTTTTCCCAATTAATGAACAAGCATTTTTAGCGAAACACATTCCTGGGGCTACTTTTCAAGCCTTAGATTCTTTATACGGTCACGATGGCTTTTTGATTGAAAGCCAATTAATTACTAAAGCCATTAAACTTTGGCAAAAATTTGTGAAGTTGGATGTCAATCCAATGTATGATTTTTTCAAGAAGTTGGAAAAGAAAAACTTAGCAATTCATTAATCGAAAATCCTGAATCATTACTGGTTCAGGATTTTTTTTTGACTGAGTAATTTCCGTTTATGCCACTCTTTCGGATTATTTTCTAACATCCTGTTGATTAAGACATAAACCACAAGGCTACTGAAAGTACCAATTACCGAGCCTGCCAAAACATCTTCAGGAAAATGCTGAAATAAATAACATCTTGAATAACCAGCCAAACAAGCCAGCAATAGAAAGAGTAAAGACCATTTTTTGTTGTAAAGGAAGATTGTCAGCAAAGTGAAAATCGCAAAGGCTGTAGTGGTATGCCCTGATGGGAAACTCAAATGAATATTAATTTGTAAACCTTCTACAAAATGCCAGTTGACATGCTTATCTGCAAAAAAACTAAGCGGACGAAGTGTATCAAAACTCAGCTTTAATGATGATGAAAGTAATGAACTTAAAGCCAGCGATGCGGTTAACATTAAAGCTTTATCATAACTAATAAATAAGTAAACTAAAATAATAGCAACAAAAAACCAACCTTCTCCTAATTGTGTTGCCCCTTGAAAAAAGTAATCTGCCCACAAACTATTGCGTTGATTAATAAATACCATTTGCTCGAATTTGCTGTGCATTAATACCCAAATCAGCACCAAAAGCCAAACAATTGCATACAAGCTAAAGTAAAAAAGGTTGTTTTTAATAATTTGTTTCATAGAACAAAGGTCGCTAGCGAAAAGATATTTGCCAATAAGTACTTGTAATATTTTGTTCAATACTTGTCATTGTAAAAAATAGTCCCTAATTTTGCAGTCTTTTCGATGAAACCAAGTGAAAAAGAGCATATTAAATACATTTAAGATTGACATCTTCCGCCTTGAAAACAAGCATTATGTGCATGAATTTGAAGGAGGAGATGATTTCTTTGCGGCATTAGAGCAAGATTTAATCGAAAAAGGGCATTTCAAGGCAACTGTTACCTTAGATAAATCGGAAGTAATGATACAATTATTGTATCATATTGTAGGTTCTGTAGAACTAACTTGTGATCGTAGTTTAGATACTTTTGATTTTCCTGTAGATATTACTCAGAAAATGATATTAAAGTTTTCTGACCATACAGAAGAGATTTCAGATGAATTGATGCTTATTGATAGAAACACACAGTATATCAATGTAGCCCAAGATATTTATGAATTCATTGGCTTACAAATACCAATGAAAAAGCTTCATCCCCGTTTTCAAGTTGAAGAACAAACATTTTTATCAGATTTTGATGAAGATGATGATTCAGACGAAGACTTTGAAGATTTAGTTTGGGAAGATGATGACGAAGGTGAAATTGTTTATTCTACTTCAACCGCAGATTCAGAAGATGATGACGATGAAGAGCAGACAAACGAAGATGAACCAGAAATTGACCCACGTTGGGCAATTTTAAAGAAATTGAACAATAATTAATGATTTGCTTCCATACATGCAAATCACATTTTTAAATAAATAAAGAATCATAAAATAAAGAAATAAGCAAATGGCACATCCTAAACGCAGACACTCGACAACTCGTAGAGATAAAAGACGTTCACACGATTTTGGAACTCCAAAAACAATCACTACAGATCCAACAACTGGTGAAATTCACTTACGTCACCGTGCTCACGTATTTGAAGGAAACTTGTTTTACAAAGGTAAAATGGTTGTAGAAGGTTATGCAGTTCAAGCATAATTAGTTGATTTTGGTAATTGTCTATCACATAATGTGCTGAATATCAATATTCAAGCTAACATTTGATAAAAAACTATCAGTTTTCAAAACTATTTTCAAACAAAAACGCTGTTTCACACTTCATAAAATGTTATTTTTGTCATTCTGTTTATGAATAACAAAATAATAATTGAATGAAGATAGGGATTGATGCAATGGGTGGAGATTTCGCCCCAAAAGCTATCGTTGAAGGAATAGTATTGGCAGCTCAAGAATTACCAGCTGATGTAACCATCGTTTTGATTGGCCAGACAGCAGTAATTCAGCAGATTATTGATAACCAAAATTTTACGGGTTCTAACATTGAAATTGTGGAAGCTAATGAAACAATAGAAATGGGTGAACATCCTGTAAGAGCATTACAGTCTAAACCCAATTCCAGTATCGGAGTTGGGTTTAAACTTTTAAAGACAGGAGTAATTGATGTCTTTGCTTCTGCTGGCAACACAGGAGCAATGATGGTTGGCTCTTTATTTTCTATCAAAACGATAGAAGGTATCCAACGTCCTCCAATTGCTGGTTTTGCTCCTCAAATTGATGGTAGCCTTGCGGTGATTCTTGACATTGGTGCGAATGCCGATGTAAAACCTGAAATGTTAGCACAATTTGGTATTTTAGGTTCAATCTATGCAAAAGCTACAATGGGTATTGAATCTCCAAGAGTTGCTTTAATGAATATTGGAGAAGAACCAGAAAAAGGTTCAGTCATCGTTCAGCAAGCCTATAAATTACTCCAAGAAGAAAGAAAAATCAATTTCGTTGGGAACATCGAAGGAAAAGATTTCTTCAAAGCCAAAGCAGATGTTATTGTAACGGATGGCTTTACGGGTAATATTCTCTTGAAAATGGGAGAATCTTTGTACGGAATCTTGTCTGAAAGAGGCGTTAAAGACGACTTCATAGACCAAACAAATTATGAAGCCGTAGGAGGCAGTCCGATTATTGGCGTAAACGGAAACGTTGTTATCGCCCATGGTTCTTCGTCGGCACTTGCTACCAAAAACATGGTTCATCTATGCCACCGCATTGTTGAATCTAAGCTTACTGAAAAAATTAAAAAAGCGTTTGCTTAAAGTAATACAGAATGAGCGAATTTAAGGTTTTGAATAATCTATTTGCAAAAATCTAATTTCATGATTTGATTTTTCAAACATTTTGTCATTCGATCATTTCCCATATAACCATGACCAAAATCACTGCAGCAATTACCGGAGTACAAGGTTATGTACCCGAAGATATATTGACCAACGATGACCTTGCAAAATTTGTTGACACCACAGATGAATGGATAATGAGCCGAACGGGTATTAAAACCCGTCATATTCTACGTGGCGAAGGTAAAGGGACATCTGTCATGGCAATAGAAGCAGTTAAAGGTTTGTTAGCCAAAACAAATACTAAGCCAGAGGAAATTGATTTATTAATTTGTGCTACCATATCTCCAGACCATTTTTTCCCAGCAACTGCCAATATTATTTGTGAAGCAGTGGGTATTCCTCATGTTGGTTCTTACGACTTAGCTGCTGCTTGTTCAGGTTTTTTAAATGCACTTGTAACAGGAGCAATGTTTATTGAAGCTGGACGATACAAGAAAGTTGTTGTGGTAGGTGCTGATAAAATGTCTTCTATTGTTGATTATACAGACCGAACTACTTGTGTATTATTTGGCGATGGTGCAGGTGCTGTGCTGTTGGAAGCTAATACAGAAGGCTTAGGCGTTCAAGATTTTATTTTAAAATCAGATGGTTCTGGGGCTAATCATTTAATACAGAAAGCTGGAGGAAGTGCTTATCCACCAACCCACGAAACAATTGACCAGCGTCAACATTATATTCACCAAGAAGGACAGGCTGTTTTTAAATTTGCTGTAACTAGAATGGCTGACGTTTCTGCTGAAATAATGGAACGTAATAATTTAACAGGTGAAGATGTTGCTTTTCTTGTACCACATCAAGCCAATAAAAGAATTATTGACGCTACGGCAAACCGTATGGGTATTGGTCCCGACAAAGTAATGTTAACTATCCAAAAGTATGGCAATACCACTGCCGCAACTATTCCACTATGTTTATGGGAGTATGAATCACAGCTAAAAAAAGGGGACAACCTTGTTTTAGCAGCATTTGGTGGTGGGTTTACTTGGGGTAGTATCTATCTAAAATGGGCTTATTAAGCTAATTAGACCAACAATGTTACTCGCAAAATTTCTGATATTTATTTATTTTACTATTTATTAATAAAAGACTAATTTTGCGGATATTTTATTCTTAGTAAACAAAATTTATTTAAAAAATAATAGCGATATTGATTGAATGATTTCGTTTTTACGACATTTACTTTTCAGTATCAATAATAAAAATGGCAACTACTGCAGACATCAAAAACGGTTTAGTAATTAAATTCAATAATGATTTATTTTCAATTATTGAATTCTTGCACGTGAAACCAGGTAAAGGACCTGCTTTTGTAAGAACAAAATTAAAGTCATTGACTTCTGGAAAAGTTATTGATAATACTTTCAACTCAGGGGTAAATATTTTCCCTGTACGTGTTGAGCGTAGAGTATTCCAATATCTTTATGCTGAAGAATTTGGTTTTACTTTTATGGACAATATCACTTTCGAGCAAATCACGCTTAATAAAGAAATGGTTGAAGCAGCTGATTTGATGAAAGAAGGACAAGAAGTTGAAATCCTAATTAATGCTGAAACTGAATTGCCAATCTCTTGCGAGATGCCTCCATTTGTAGAATTAGTAGTAACTTATACTGAACCAGGTATTAAAGGTGATACAGCCAATTCTCCTAAAAAACCAGCTACAGTGGAAACCGGTGCAACGATTATCGTACCATTATTCATTCAAACAGACGAAAAAATTAAAGTTGATACTCGTACTTATGAGTACGCTGAAAGAGTAAAGTAATCCCTATAACAGTCCAAACATGGAAAATAAAGAAATTCAGAAGCTCCTTGATTTTATTGCACAATCAACGCTTGATGAAGTAAACATCGAAACGTCGGAGTTAAAATTATCTGTGAAACGTTATGGTGCAGCGCCAGTAATACAGCAAGTTGCGGCTCCACAAGTTGTGGCTGCGGCTCCTGCTCCAGCAGCAGCTCCTGCTGCGTCTTCGGCTGCTCCTGCGGCACCAGCTGCTCCAGCTGCCGCTCCTGTAGTTGCTGCTAATAGAGTAACTATCAAATCACCAATGATTGGAACGTTCTATCGTTCTGCTGGTCCTGATTCACCTTCTTTTGTTGAAATAGGAAAAGAAATCGCAAAAGGTAAAACCGTTTGTATCATTGAAGCGATGAAATTATTCAATGAAATTGAGTCTGAAATTTCAGGTAAAATTGTTGAAATATTGGTTGAAAATGCAACGCCAGTTGAATTTGACCAACCATTATTTGTTGTAGAACTGGCTTAATTTGAAAATTGAATAGGTTGAAAACATTTCTAAATGTTGATTTCAAGTTATAGATTCTCAAGTTTTCAAATGCTCAAATTGAATCATGTTTAAAAAAATATTAATTGCCAACCGAGGTGAGATTGCTCTTCGCATCATCAGGACTTGTAAAGAAATGGGCATCAAAACGGTGGCCGTTTATTCAACTGCCGATCGTGAAAGCCTTCATGTAAAATTTGCTGATGAAGCTGTTTGCATTGGTCCACCGCCAAGTCGTCAATCTTACTTAAATATTCCTGCCATCATTTCAGCGGCTGAAGTTACTGGTGCTGATGCGATTCATCCAGGATATGGTTTCTTATCTGAAAATGCTGAGTTTTCAAGAATTTGTGCTGAATATGGCATCAAATTTATTGGAGCTACCGCCGATCAAATCAATTCGATGGGTGATAAAGCAACAGCTAAAGAAACTATGAAAAAATCAGGCGTTCCAGTAATTCCTGGTTCTGATGGTTTGATTGATACTGTTGAAGAAGCAAAAAAACTAGCGAAAGACATTAAATATCCTGTTATCATCAAAGCAACTGCTGGTGGTGGTGGACGTGGTATGAGAATCATTCGTCAAGAAGAAGAATTTGATAAGTTATGGACAGATGCTAAAACTGAATCAGCAGCAGCATTTGGAAATGATGGTCTTTACATGGAAAAATATGTTGAAGAACCTCGCCATATTGAAATTCAAATTGTTGGAGACCAATTCGGTACAGTGTGTCACTTATCTGAACGTGATTGTTCTATTCAACGTCGTCACCAAAAATTATGTGAAGAAACTCCTTCACCAGCACTTACTCCAGAGTTAAGAGCTAGAATGGGTGAAGCCGCTATCAAAGGTGCTGCAGCTATCGGTTACGAAGGAGCTGGTACAATTGAGTTTTTGGTTGACAAAAACGGAGATTTCTACTTTATGGAAATGAATACTCGTATTCAAGTAGAACATCCAATTACTGAAGAAGTTACGGATTTTGACTTAATCAAGGAACAAATCAAAGTAGCGGCAGGTGAAGCTATTTCGGGACAAAATTATTTCCCTAAATTATTTGCTTTAGAATGTCGTATCAATGCTGAAGATCCTAAAAATGGTTTCCGTCCATCTCCAGGAAAAATTACCAACTTGCACCTTCCGGGCGGTCGTGGGGTAAGAATTGATAGTCATGTGTATTCTGGCTATACTATTCCACCAAACTACGACTCTATGATTGCGAAAGTAATCGTATCTGGACAAACTCGTGAAGAAGTATTACTTCGTATGAAGCGTGCTTTGCAAGAATTTGTTATCGAAGGAATTAAAACAACTATTCCATTCCACATTAAATTGATGGATGACGAACGTTTTAAATCTGGTAACTTTACCACTGCCTTTATGGATGGTTTCGACTTGAGTAATTTGTAAAATTATTCATTATTAATAAACAAAAAGATGGCTTCAATTGTAAACAATTGGAGTCATCTTTTTTTATGTACTTTATTTAACTATTAAATCACTCCATCTATCATAAAATAATTGCGTTTGTAAACACCAAATTGCATATTTGGAACGTTTTAACGATAAAATTAAACCACCTAAACGTATGAATCGAAAACTGTTTACCTTATTATCTTTAATCCTAATTACAACTTCTGCTTTTACCTTTACCGAAGATGGTAACGACTTCATTGAAAAATTAGTCGCAAAATTTGAAAAATACCATCACGAAAATCCACAAGAAAAAGTCTATTTACATCTCGACAAGCCTTACTATATGGCTGGTGAAACCATTTGGTTTAAAGGGTATTTATTTGATGCTACTTATCATAGGATTGATTCAGTAAGTAGAGTACTTTATGTTGATTTGATTGACGAATCGAAAGGGAAAATAATTATCCAGCGTACTTTGAAATGCGATGGTTCAACTTTTGGGGACATTGCACTTCCTGATTCTTTAGAAGAAGGGAGCTACCAAATCAGAGCTTATACCAGTTATATGCGAAACTTCTCTGAAGAATTCTTTTTCAGACAAGAAGTGAAAATTTGGCAAGGAACTACCCAAAATCGCCTTACAGAAAGTAATGCCAACAAATTATCAGAAGTAGCAGATTTTCAGTTTTTTCCAGAAGGAGGAAACTTAGTCATTGGAATTTCTTCAAGAGTAGGTTTTAAAGCCGTTAATATTGCAGGAAAAGGCGTTGAAAGCGAAGGTTTTGTATTAAGCAGTTCCAAAGACACCGTCACGGCATTTAGTTCAGAACATTTGGGAATGGGATATTTTAGCTTTATTCCTGAAAATTTAGATACTTATACCGCATATATCAAACAAAAAGACGGTACATTAAAGCCTTTTCCTTTGCCAAAAGTATATGAACAAGGTTATACAATGGCAATTGATAACCTTTCTAATAAAGAGAAAATCAAAGTTTTTATTTCAAATAGTACGCCAATTCCTGCTGAAAAAGCGAAGGAAGTAGTGATTGTTGCTCAACAAAAAGGACAAATTTGTTTTGTGGCAAAAGGTTCTGAAAAATTGAAATCGTTTGGAATTAGTATCCCAAAAGATAGAATTCCAGACGATGGAATTGTACAAATTACACTGTTCGATTCAAAAGGCGAACCAGTATGCGAACGCATCGCTTTTGTGAATAAGAATAAGCAGATAAATCTGAAAATCAGTTCGGACAAAGGAATCTATAAAAGTAGAGAAAAAGTAACGCTCAATATAGAAGCGACCGATAAGGAAGGGAAACCTGTTAAAGGAGATTTTTCGGTAGCTGTTACCGATGGTAATCAAGTAATTCCTAATGCTTTTCAAGAAAATTTATTGACTTACTTACTCTTGAGTTCAGACATTGCTGAGAAAAAATCTAATGAATATTATTCAAGTATTAGAGGCACAATTGAACAACCAGCTTATTATTTTGAATCAAATAATGAAAATGCAACACGCCATTTAGATATTTTGATGTTGACACAAGGCTGGAGAAGATTTGTTTGGAAAGACATTATCGAAGATAGAAAACCAAATTTTCAACATATTTTAGAAACTGGCTTAAATGTTACAGGAAAAGCTTTACGTCCGAATGGCAAACCTGCCAATAATGTAAGCCTTACTTTAATGCTTAAAAGTGAAAAAGGCTCACCACAAATTCTGATGAGTAATGCTGATTCTTTAGGAAATTATGGCTTTTATGGAATAGATTTTAACGATAGTACAGAAGTTTTTATTCAAGGAATGAAAGAAAAGGGAAGTAAAAATCTGCAAGTATCTATTGATGCTCAGAAAAATGCGCCTAAAGTACAAATCATTAAAACACCTTTTAATCCAATGGAGTTTGATGCTAGAGAGTTAGCTGATTTCCTGAAAAAAGCAAAAGAAGCTGTTGAGCTTGAAAAGAAATTAAAGCTCAATAAAGTTCAGATGCTTGATGAAGTAGTGGTAAAAGCTAAAAAAGAAACGCAGGATTCTCGTAAAATTTATGGTCGGGCTAGTAATACTTTAAAAGTTGATGATAGATTATGTGCTGGAGCTACCAATGTTTTACAAATGTTGCAAGGTAGAGTGCCTGGAGTACAAGTGTCGTCTGATGGAAGCGGTGGGTATAAAGTAGTAATCAGAGGAATCAGTTCTATTAGTTTAAGTAGTGATCCATTAGTTGTTTTAGACGGAATGCCTGCTTCTATAGATATTTTAACAGGAATTAATCCTTGTGATGTAGAACAAATAGATGTACTGAAAGGTGCTGATGCTACTATTTTTGGCTCAAGAGCATCGAATGGCGTAATTTCAGTACTTACTAAAAGAGGCGGACCAAACTATGATTACTCAAAAGACCCAGCGATTGGCGTATCGATACAAAAACGTTTGGGTTACAATGTTCCAAGAGAGTTTTATGCACCTAAATACGATGTAGAGAAGCCTGAACATGTTCGTCCAGATTTTCGTTCTACGCTTCATTGGGCACCTAATGTACAAACGGATTCTACTGGAAAAGCAACAGTAACTTATTGGAATACAGATGCAAAAGCTAATATCAATATTGTCGCAGAAGGTACTGCATATAATGGAGGAATCGGAATTGCTAAACATACTTACCAAGTAAAGTAATATATTTTTCACTTTTTGGATAGAAAAAGCTAGTCAACGTATTTGTTGATTAGCTTTTTTTATGATTCTCCTTTTCTGAAAGTTAGTCTTTCCCTACCTTTGCAAAAATTATTGATTATGCTCAGAATTATTATCCTGACAATTGGCTTGGGTTTGATATTTTATTTTTCCCCTCAAATAGGACTTTCCCAATATCTCCATGAGTATAAATGGATTATTTTGGCTTTCTTTTTTGCGGTTTCTTACCTTAATCATTTACTTGCCCAATTAGGTTTTGCTAACAATCGTGAAAACTTTGTTCAGTTCTATTTAGGAGGGATTGTAACCCGATTAATTCTTAGTCTGATTTTCGTAGGAGTAATTGCTTACATGGGTACAAAAGACATCTATATCTTTATTACCAATTTTTTTGTACTCTATTTATGTTACACAGGGTTTGAAATTTACGGATTGTATCGTAACTTGCGACACTTTTAGAGGAGTTTTCAATACTTTTATTTGTAAAGCGTTGATTATCACTCGAAACGATAAAGTTTTTATTACAAGCATATTCAAAAAACAACCATATACTTCCAAGAAGCCGTGATGAAGAAAGTGTATTTTTCAAATATTTTAGCTTTTTTATTTTTGTTCTCTTCGGTAACTTTTGCTCAGCACGAGCATGGTTCTGATACAACAGCTACGCCAGCAATCGAAACTAGCACAGAAGCCGTAGAAGGCAAGCATGAAGAAACTCATGGCGAAGCAAAATTTGAGCCGGGTAAACTTATCCTTGAACACATCGGTGATGAGCACGAATGGCACTTTGCTACGATTGGACATTCGCATGTTTCAATTTCTTTGCCTTGTATCGTTTACACTAAAGATGGATTAAAAGTATTCTCTTCAAGTAAGTTCAAAAACGAACACCATGAACCAGCTTCTTATGAAGGTTTAAAGTTAGAACATCACCATATTGTTGCTGAAGATGGTTCTACGGTTTATGATTTTTCAATCACAAAAAACGTAGCTTCATTATTACTTAGTGCAGTTCTTTTATTAACCATTTTCTTATCTGTAGCAAAAGGTTATAAAGAACGTGAAGGAAAAGCTCCAAAAGGATTACAGTCTTTATTAGAACCAATCATTATTTTTGTTCGTGATGAAATTGCAAAAAATAACATTGGCGAAAAACATTACAGACGTTTCACTCCTTATTTGTTAACATTGTTTTTCTTTATCTGGATTAATAACCTTTTAGGCTTATTACCGGGTGGCGCTAACTTAACAGGTAACATCGCAGTAACATTAGTATTAGCCGTAATTGCTTTCTTTGTAACTAACCTTAACGGTAAAAGCACTTATTGGGGACACATCTTTGCAATGCCGGGCGTACCGAAATGGTTATTGATTTTATTAACACCAGTAGAGGTTATCGGTTTATTTATGAAACCTTTCTCATTAATGGTTCGTCTTTTTGCTAACATTAGTGCAGGACACATCATCTTATTGAGCTTAATTTCATTAATCTTTATCTTTGAAAGTATCGCAATTAGCCCAATCATCGTTGGTTTCTCAATTTTCATGAACCTTATCGAATTATTGGTAGCTTTATTGCAAGCATATATCTTCACAATGTTGACATCAACTTATATTGGTTCAGCCGTTGAAGAGCATCATCATTAATATTTTATTCAAACGTTTTTCAAATTAATTTAACAAATAAACAATTACAATTATGTCACTTTTGTCAATCTTAGGAGAAGTTTCTTTAGGTTTAGGTCTTGCTGGTTTAGGTGCTGGTGTTGCAGCTATCGGTGCTGGTTTAGGTATTGGTCGTATCGGTGGTTCTGCAATGGAAGCTATCGCTCGTCAACCTGAAGCTTCTGGAAAAATCCAAGGTGCTATGTTGATCGTTGCAGCATTCGTTGAAGCCGTAGCTCTTTTCGCAGCGGTAATCTGTTTGTTGGTAACGTTGAAGTAATTCAAAACCAACTGATTCGATTTTATCTCCGAAAAAGCTAGTTTCTCGGTCGTCAAAACTGAATCAAAGCAAAATTTGAAAATCAGCAAATCAAGCATTAGGCTTTTGCTGATTTTCATCTCAAAAAACTCAAATGTAGCTAAATCACTTACAACAGTATTTAAGCCTACATTTTCAGAAAGCATTCATAGAAATTTTCACATACAAAATCACAGACAACGATGGATTTAATTACCCCTGGTCTTGGTCTAATAGTTTGGCAATTAGTAATTTTTGGTCTTTTGTTTTTCTTGTTATCAAAATTTGCTTGGAAACCAATCATGGCATCTTTACAAGAAAGAGAACAATCAATTGAAGATGCTCTTTCTTTAGCAGCAAAAACTCGCCAAGAAATGGCTGAATTGAAAGCTGGTAACGAGAAATTAATCGCTGAGGCACGTGCTGAACGTGACAGAGTGTTAAAAGAAGCAAAAGAAGCTAGCGAAGCAATGATTGCTCAAGCAAAAGCAGAAGCTCAAAAAGCTGGTGCTGAAGAAATTGAAAAAGCTCGTGCTGCATTCAACCAAGAAAAAGTATTAGCAGTAGCTACATTAAGAAAAGAAGCTGCTTCTTTATCTTTAGAAATTGCAGAGAAAGTATTACGTAATCAATTAGCTGACCGTGCTGCCCAAGAAGCGTTAGTAACGAGCTTATTGGCTGATGCTAAATTAAACTAATATCATTATTGATATTAAGATTTGAATAAAGAATGACGATACTTCGGTATCTAAATTCAACATCAAAAATCCAAAATCGAAATGTCCCAGCAAACCGTTGCGTTCAGATATGCCAAATCTTTACTTGGTTTGGCAATAGAAAAAGGCGTTGAAGCTCAGGTATATGAAGATATGAAACTCTTCAACCAAGTTTGCGACGAAAATCATCAGTTTTATTTACTGTTGAAAAACCCTATCGTTTCTCATTACCATAAATTGACGATTCTTAGACAAATCTTCAAAGGTAAAGTAGATGCTTCAACGATGTCTATTTTTGAAATCATTACTCAAAAAAATCGTGAAGCTGTATTGCCACTTATTGCTGAAGACTATTTAGTGCAATACGAATTGCATAAAGGTATTCAAAAAGCTTATGTTACTACAGCTACTCCTTTGACTGCTTCTCAAAAAGCTGAATTTCAGCAAATTGTTGCAGGAAATACAGGCAAAACTGTAGAAGTAATTGAGAAAATTGATACTGATTTAATCGGTGGATATATCCTTCAAGTTAACGATCGTCAGATTGATACTTCTGTAAAGGCAAGACTTAATGAATTGAAAATGAAATTTAATAACTAAGTTTCATTGAAAATTATCTAATAAAACCCGTTAGAATCAATCATTCTTACGGGTTTTTGTGTTTAAGTTCAGTTAGTTTTAAGGATATATCGGATAAATTTAAATCATTATGATATGAATATTTTAGACGAACTCAACCAAGTATCTATTCTTCAAGTGGCAGAAGATTTGGGATTGGATGTGAAACGGCAACGAATGATTTGTCCATTTCATGAAGACGATACTCCTTCGCTTGTACTTTATCCACATACCAATAGCTTTTATTGCTTTGGCTGTGCTAAAACTGGTAATGCTATCAGTCTGTATTCAGAAATTAAAAAAATGGATATAAAATCTACCATTCAAGAAATGGCAGTAGAATATATTCCAGGTTTTCAACAATCTAAAAAATTTGCTAAGAAAAAACTGCCAACAAGTAATTTATTTGATGTTGCCGCCATCAGACGAGTGCAAGAGAAAGAAAAGCCTACTGAAGAAATTCACTCGCAGATTTATGAAGCCTTTCGGAATTTTTGTTTGCAACAACAATCCAACGAATTATCACAATCTGCGCTTGCTTATTTAAAGCAACGGGGTTTTACAGATAAAACTATTAAAGCGTTTAACCTGTTTGTCATAAAAGATTATACCGAAGTAACATGGTATTTAAAACAGCATTTTTCTACTTTAGATTTACAGGAATCTGGCTTATACAATCAGCGTAATAACCTTATTTTTTATTCACATTCATTAATTATTCCGTATTATCGAGAAGGTAGAATTGTGTATTTACAAGGGCGTGTTATTGGAAAACCCAGCGAAGGTACAAATCGTTATTGCTTTTTGAATAATCAACCGCTGACACTTTTTAACGTTGATGCTTTGAAGAAAACCAAAACAGACGAAACCGTTTACGTAACGGAAGGAGCTTTTGACTGTATGCGTTTGGCACAAGAAGGGAAAACAGCCGTAAGTTTAGGAACGGCCAATATTTTTAAAAGAGAATGGGCAAAACTCTTTAAAAGAGTAAATGTAGTTTTTTATTTAGATAACGATAAAGCTGGACACAAAGCAGCGGAAGAATTAGAAAAAATATTCACTCATTTCAATATATCAAGTACTCGGAAAAATCTTCCAGACAACTACAAGGATGTGAATGATTATTATACAGAGAAGTTAGGAAGTAACGAGCAGTTGGGAATGTTTTGAAAAGGCTTTTTCTTCTCTTTTACTTCACCATAAAAGAGAGAATCTATTAAAATAAATTAATTTTTTATTCGGTAAATCAGGATAAAAAACTCGAAATAATAAGAGAGATTTGAGTGTATTTTTAATGATAAAATCCTTAAATGGTTGAAATTTAGGGCTTTTTCGAATTGAACTTTACAGCTAAAAATTTCTCTAATCCAGTCGGAATTACTAAATTCGGAAACTCAATGAAATTATTAGGTTAGCCATTGACTAGTGCTTGCCAAAATTTAACTTATTTATGGAAGAGACATCGCAAAGCAGTGGTTTTTGGAAGGTATTAACTGGTTTTTTAGCTATTATAGTTGCAATTCTTGCCTATTTGTTATTTGATGCTAATAGTTTTAAGAAATCTCAAGAAGATGTTATTCGTCAAAAAGTTCAAGCTTTATCTTCAACAAGTATTCGTTTAGACTCAATTGGGATTCAATTAGATGCTAAAATTGCTCAAATAAAGTCATTAGGAGGAAAAGTTGAGGATTTGGAAGCTACAAAAAAGCAATTGGAAAACGATAGAATGCTTTTGAGAAGGGCTAATACATTTTCAGTGGCTCAGTATGAGGAGAGAATCAAAGAATATGTAAGTATTTTAGTTAAAAAAGATACAGAAATTGCCAAATTCAAGAAAGAGAACACAAAATTACTTGAAAAGAACAAAAGTCTTGTCTCTGAAAATGTGTCGTTAAGCAGTGAGAACATTCTGCTTAAAATGGTAAAACAAGGATTGAGTGATTCTCTTGAAGTTTATGCAAAAAGAAACCAAGCACTCACAGCAACAGTAAATTTAGCATCTTCTTTACAAGCACAATTAGTGAAAGTAAATGCTATTTCAAGGAGAAATAAAGAACGAAGTAATGGCGTTTATAGAGTATCAAAAATTGAGAAGATTAAAATTGCTTTTCAATTACAGCCAAATTTGATTGCTAAACAAAATGTAAAATCGGTTTTTGTAAGAGTATTAGACCCAGACGGTGCAGTAATGTTCGATACAAATGCAGGCTCTGGAAATTTTGAATTAGCAGGAAAAGAAACTACTTATACTGTTAAAAAAGATATTCTGTATCAAAATAATGGTCAAGCTGTTGAAATGATTTATGCAAGAGGCGGAGCGACAAAATATAGAATTGGTCATTATACAGTAGAAATATTTTGCGAAGGATATAAAATTGGTTCGGGTAGTTTCGATGTTAAATAATCAGATAAAAACTTAATAAAACAACATAGCCCTTTCTTTTGAAAGGGTTTTTTTATGGAAAAATCATTCAAAACATACGATTTTAAGAGTAATGAAACCATTGCCTCCATCGGTGCATCTGGAGGAGTTTGGGAAATTTACTTTGCTTCACAAGTGGATGGATTGACTTTTTATCTTCAAGATATTGATGAAGAATTGTGTAATGATGAAGAAATTAAGGAAGGTATTTTATTTTATGAAAAATTCTTAAACAAATCAATTCAAGGGAAATTTATTCCTGTTATTGGTTCTGAAACACAAACCAATCTACCTGAAAGTACTTTTGATAAAGTATTGATTATTAATAGTTTTCATGAGTTTTTGTTTCCTAGTGAAATCTTGGATGATTGTAAATCAATACTGAAAAAAGGAGGGATGCTTTTTATCGAAGAACAATTAGCTCAATACGAAGGCGAAATTCATGAAGGATGTTTAAAACCACTTTACTTAGAAAATGAATTGATAGCTTTTGTGGAAAACTGTGGTTTTGTTCTTCAAAGAATTGTTGATAAGGGAAATGCGGTGAAGATTTTTTGTTTTATATAAGTGACTATTTCCCTCAGTATCTTGTGGATAAAACTAAAAAAACTAAATTTACGTTAAATGTTATAAAAATCGTAAAACTATGTATTCAGCATTAGTGATAGCAAGCAAATTTGTGAATAGGGCTATTGATAATGGCAAACCTGTAACGCAAATGAAGTTACAGAAAATGCTTTATATAGCGCATGGTTTGCATTTAGTGTATTCGGGAAAGCCATTAATCAATGAAAATATTGAAGCTTGGAAATACGGGCCAGTTATTCCTCAAGTTTATAATTATTATAAAAACTGGGGTAACCAACCGATTGTAGAACCAACTTTAATTGGCGCTTTATCTAATCAAGCAATTGTTTTAAAATTAGATGTACTTTGTGATTCAGCCGAACAAGCGATTGATTTAACATGGAATATTACTAAAGATGTAGATGCGGTACAATTATCAAATTGGACACATATTGAAAATTCACCTTGGTTTAAAGTATTTAAAAACGAAGGCATTGAAAATTTCAGTAATGCCAAAATTGAGAATGACCTAATTGCAGATTATTTTAAAGAAACCTTTGATATAAAAGTTGACGCACATGACACCTTTGCAACAGCTTGAAGAAAAAGCGAAATTAGCTTTTGGACGAGTTGAAACTAAACCTGATCAATACACTTTATCTAATTTAGATGATTTAGCTAAAGCCACACAAATTCAAGGAAAACAACAGGATATTTCTGAGAGAAAGAAGTTTGCTAAGTGGATATTTTTTATGGTAGTAGGTTGGCTAATCTCAATTGTTGCTATTATTGTTTTTGTAGGCTTGAAACTTTTACTGCTATCTGATTCCATCATTTTAGGATTAATTGGTTCAACTACCATCAATGTTACAGCATTTTTCTTAGCAGTTACTAAATATCTTTTTCCTAGTAAACCAGAAGATTGATAAAAAATCATGATAAAAAAAGGCGATTCCGTTTAACAGAATCGCCTTTTTACATTTAATCTAAAGCTTATTTCTTACTCAAAGAGCTAATCCAAGTAGCGATTTTCTTCACATCACCTTTTGGTAAATGTGCCATCGGTGGCATTGGAGTAGCGAATTCTGGCCAGTTAGAAGGCTTTGGTTCATAAATCAAGGCTTCAATTTGAGCCACTGTATATTTACGTTTAGCAATTTCTTGATACGAAGGACCAACTGCACGTTCGTTTACTTTGTGGCAAGCCAAACAAGTACTTTTGCTTAATAATTTCATCGCCTCAGCATCTGAAATTACACTTGATGTCATTTTAGCTTTTGCTTTTTCACCAGCAGCTGTTGGCATCGCTTCTTTCATTTGATTATCTGGTGTATTTACTTTTGCACCAGCATCAATGCGTTCACGTTGAGCACGAGTTTTTGGCGTTACTAAAGTGATATTTGCTTTCGCTCCTTGTGGAATACTGTTTAAAGTATAATATGCCGAACCGTGCAATACATTCAAACGAGAATTTGCCGAAAGTACGCCTTCTGGTTTAATGTCATGAATATAACCTTCACGCAAATTATCAACAACGATACGAACTTTTAAACCGTCTTCGCTTGCTTTTGCACCTCTTACAGCATTATCTTTTCTATCTACAATTGGGCTACCATATACTGGATGATACTTGTATGTATAGCTAGAAACATCATAATTGTTTACATCTTCAGCCGTCTTTTTATCAACTGGCAAGGTAAATTCAATTTCAAAACCGTCGGGCATTGCTCTAACGGCTTTCATTTCGAAAGGCATTTTTCCAGAAAATACTAGTCTTTCTAAACCGAAAGCTTCTTTCCCTGTAGAACCCCAACCACGGTTTGTTCCACCTACAAACATTGCTTTGTCTGTTCCCCAAGCCATTCTTAATACGCCTGAACGGAAGCCACTTCTAAAATCAAAAGAAGCACCTTGGAATTTACCATTTACTTTTTCTAAGAATACTCTGGCAATTTTAGACATCCCTTCGTCTCCAACGAAAATTTGACCTGCGAAAGGACCAAAGCCACCTTGTGTTTCATCTTGAATGATTTCTGAAGTAGAAACGCCCAATACTCCATGAGGCAACCATACTGCTGGTGATTTAATTCCCATGTTTGGATACGTATTTTTGCCCATTTCGTAAATTGTAGTCATCGGCTCATTTTTTACGTATTCAGGTTTTACTCTTGGATTATCTCTTGGATCAACCTTTGAATAAATCATGTCCGCACGCATTTTCACAGGAGAATCTGGACGGTCAGCCCAAGCCAATGAAGCTGGATGACCCAAGAAATCACCTTTTTCTACTTGTGAAATAAAACCAGAACCCATCCAGTCACCTTGGTTATCTCCGTAGAAGAATTCTCCGTCAATCATACCGATTCCGCAAGGAGAACGCATCCCCGCAGCGAATGGAGTCATTTTACCATCTTCGGTAATTTTCATTGTCCAACCTCTCCACGGCACAAATGATTTTCCAGCCCACCAGTCAGAATTTCCAAAACCTACGTTTCCTGTTACATAAAATGAACCATCTGGACCAATTTTAGGACCAAAAGAGTACTCATGGTAATGTCCAGAAATTGGCCAAGAATAAACTGTTTCATAGCGGTCAGCTTTGCCGTCGCCATTTTTATCAACCAATTTGGTTAATTCACCTCTTTGCGCACAATACAGATTACCGTTTTTGTAAGCAAGTCCTAAAATTTCGTGCAGACCGCTCGCAAATTTGCGAAATACTGGTGCGCTAGAATTTGGGTTTTCGATGATATAAACATCTCCACGACGAGTAGAAGCTGCCAAATCACCATTTGGTAATGTAACTAAACCACCAACTTCTAAAACGATTCCTTCTGGAATTGGAAGTTTGGCAATTTTATAATAATCATTTTCAGTAGGAGCATCCTGTGCGAAAGCTCCAGTAGTCATTGCCAATGCCAAACCGATTTTGGTAATTGAATGGCTAAATGACTGGCTTATATTTTTGATATTCATTTGATTTTTCAGATTTAAAACCTCATTGTTTTGAGGGATTTTTACCACATTACAGAATATTGTACTTTGTCTTTTACTGGAACAAGTAAGATGGTGTTGTCTCCAGATTTTTCAATTGTAGCAGCACTTGAAACTTTGATGAAATAGCTTTTCCCATCTACTTCATACAAATCGTCAGTCAACTTTGTAATGCTTTTTCCAACTGCCAAACGACAAAGTAAAGCTGTATTTGCTTCTGGATTTTTAAGCGTTAAAGTACGAGAAAGGTATTTTCCGTCGATAACTCTCACTTGGTCTTCTACTTCTGTACCATAAATCTGATAACGGAAAGTTGGTAAATTATCAGCATCAACATCGTAACCTAAAGTACGAAAGTTAGCATTGCTTGCTACTGCATCGGTCAATGAAGTTTTAGTTTCTCCTGAAACAATCAAAGGAACATCACCAAGATTCAAAATTGGACCTCTTGGACGAGAAGAACCATCGCCACGGTCATCCCACATAGGTGAAGTATTCAAGAATTCTCCTTTCCAAATCTGAGCGATTGAACCATTATCTAAATCATAAGTATAATGTAATTTGGCAGGATTACCCACATTGATGGCATGAACGATGCGTTTTTGCTTTTTACCATCTTTGTAAATATCCGAGAACGAACGAAGTAAAGTAGATTCTGGTGCATCCAATAAAATTGGGTCTGAAGGAGTACCCGCTAATACTGAACCTAAAGAATGGAAAGGAACGGCTCTGAAATTAGGTCCTTGAACTTCCATACCAAGAATTGGAGAAACCCAACCATCAGTTTTATAAATCGTGATTTCAACAGGAATATTGCCTGCTGGTAAATCCATTGATGCAGTACGTTTGTCACGTGAAGTTGTCCATTCGTCTGCAAGTAATTCTTTACCATTTACGTTCACATAATATTTACCACCCGCTTGGAAAGTAAAAGTATGTTTGCCTGCTTCAGGTACTTTTAAAGTAGCATTGAAGATTTGAGCGAAATCGTTAGTTTTAGTACCAACTTCCCAAGTAAGTTTATCTAATTTACCTGTAGCGTCAGGTTTTTTGCTCAAGAAATCTTTAGGTTCTCTGAAATTACCATAAAACACTTTGTAAGAAATGTCTGATAGTTCAGCAGGTTTTCCACCTAAATTTGAAAGCTTAAAATTGCGGAAAGCCACTGCGCCGTGGTCACCCTGAATCATGAATGGACCAGTTGGTGCTTCTGTTTCAGAAATTGGACCGCCCGTTGGACCCGTCAATTCAACATTTTCTTGAATGGTATATCCATTCAATTTAATAGAAAGTACTTTAGCATTAGCGATTTTTTTGCCAGAAGCATCGAAACGTGGTGCTTGGAATGAAATATCCATGTGTTGCCAAAGACCAGGAGCAAGGCAAGCATTTAATCTTGGAGCATGTCCTTCAAAAAGAATTTCTTTACCATTTTCATAACGACGACGTTTGTAAATACCGCCACAGTCGCCCGTTGCAGGATTTTTTACGCCCCAGCTATCTAATAGCTGAACTTCGTATCTTCCCATCAAGTAAAAACCTGAGTTAGAATGCACCGCCATCATAAAATCGAAAGATACATCTACGTCTGCAAATTCTGCAACTGACTGTAAATTAGCACGATTTTGAGGATTTGGTAAATTGGCAAGGACACCTTTTCCTGTTGCCAAAGTCATTGTTTCAGGTTTAGTGATGTCTGCAGTTACGTCACTAGCGATTTGCCAGTTTGTCTTGTCAGATGTTTTCCAAAAAGACATATCGTCTAAGGAAACACTTTGCTGGGCATTTGCAAGCATTGGTAAACACAATGCAGAAACAAGCCAAGCTTTCTTCATAATTTGTAAATTGGACATTTTTATTTGGATAATATTTTTTAAAAACGAGCTTAAATATAGCACTCAAAAACTATACTATTATCCTTTATTGAAGAGATTTTCCATATACTTGTACTCATTGTATCCCATTTGTGTACCTTTGTTTCAACGATATTAATTGAATTTTTCATGGAAAATAAACCATTTATAGCCCCAAATGCTTCGGTAATGGGACAAGTAAGCTTTGGTAAAGATGTGTCTGTTTGGTACGGAGCTGTTATCAGAGCTGATGTAGAGAAAATTAGCATTGGCGACCGTAGCAATATCCAAGATACTGCTGTTTTGCATGCTGACCCTAGTGACCCAACGATTATTGGAAACGATGTAACGGTAGGGCATGGGGCAATTGTTCACGGTGCTACAATTGGGGATTCTTCACTGATTGGTATGCGGGCGACTGTTTTGAATAAAGCCCAAATTGGGAAGTATTGTATCATTGGCGCAAATGCTTTAGTACCTGAAGGAATGCAAATTCCAGATTATTCTTTGGTGGTGGGTATTCCTGCTAAGATCATCCGACAAATTTCACCAGAACAAGCTGAAAAACTTACGTTGAGTGCCTTACATTATGTAGAAATGGCGAAAAGACATCAAGCTGGAGAGTTTCCTTTGGTTTAGCATTATCAGAAAACTCTCTTTTATTCATTAGGGCTGGACTTAAGCCCAGCCCTAATGATTAAAGATAGGTTGAAATATCTCATTGCATCATTAGCAATCTCGACAAGCTTAGTTTGGTTTCATTTTTTCTGCACAATCCCAGTGTTCTGCAATTTTGCCATTTTCAATTCTAAATAAATCAAACCAAGTAGTCGTATATTTTTTAGATTTATCTACGGGGTCTGGCATTTCTCTTACAAAACTTAGCATTACAAGGTCTCCTTCGGCGATAATTGCTACCACCGACGATTTGATATTGTTTGCAATAGGCTGAGGTTTCGTGAATTTTGCAAAGAAATCTACAACAGCTTTTCTGCCAGTAGCAGCATTAGGGTTGTGTTGCATATAATTTTCATCAAAGTATTTTTCTGCTACTTCAAGGTGTCCGCCTTCTAAGAATTCTCGCCACATATCGTACACGAGTTTTTTGTTGCGTTCAAGCGTTGGGTTGTCACTTTTAAGGAGTTGTTCTTGTGGAGCAAGAGGCTTTACAGGAAGTTGAGCAAATGTCTTGATGGACGATAGCATCAAAATAGCTCCAAAGAATGCAAGGAATGAGTACTTCATAATGAGTGATTCTGGATAGTTTTGAAAAGTTATAATGAGTTTCACCGTTCACAATTACTTATTTAATACAAGTAACTTGAACCTAAAACTAAATTAAGGATAAAAACTGAAATTGTGGACTAAAATTCAGGGATGTTTGCTCAACTGCTATTAGGCTCTTCCATACGACCTAAAATGGTAAAGAACCTCCTTTTTCAATGATTCAAGAGTCACAAAACCAGTAATCGAAGACTTAAAACATGTCTCGAGAGTCACAAAACCAGTCATCGAAGACCTAAAACATGTCTCGAGAGTCACAAAACCAGTCATCGAAGACTTAAAACATGTCTCAAGAGTCACAAAACCAGTCATCGAAGCCCTAAAACATGTCTCAAGAGTCACAAAACCAGTCATCGAAGACCTAAAATATGTCTCGAGAGTCACAAAATCAGTCATCGAAGACTTAAAACATGTCTCGAGAGTCACAAAACCAGTCATTGATGACCTAAAATGTGTCTCGTGAGTCACAAAATATCACATTCACCAGATACAAAAAATGGCTAATGATTTTTTATGTCATTAGCCATTTTAACCTCTTAAGGAGATTCTATATTTTACTTCTTAAATATCCTACCAAAATTTCAAGTCCTTTTTCGAAGTGAATATTGTTTGGAATCACAATGTCCGACGTTTTACGATAAGGTTTTACATATTTTTTAAAAGCAGGTTCAACGTGGTTATCCCAACGATACATTACTTCTTCTTTTTCGCCATAACCTCTTTCTTGTGCATCTCTTCTGATACGTCTGTCGAGTCTGATTTTACTTTTAGCATCAACAAAGATTTTCAAATCTAATAAATCAGCAATTTCTTTAAAGTAAAAAACGAATAGTCCTTCAACAACAATGATAGGCTTAGGCTGAAATGTAATTATTTCTGGAATAATATCAGGATTATTAAAAGTATATTCTTTTCGTTGGAAAGCTTGTCCTGAACGAATCGTTTCAATATCAATAGCGTATTGATGCAAATCTAACGATTCGGGTTCATCGAAATTAATATAACCATGTTTGTCGATAACTTGCTCGTGTCGGTTTTTGTAATAATTGTCTTGTGAAATCAAACAAATTTCATCTTTTGAAAAAGAACGAAGTAATTGATTGAGAAATAATGTTTTGCCCGAAGCACTGCCTCCGGTGATGCCTACGATAAATGGTCGTTGGTCTGGTCTCATAAAATGATTATAGTCGTTGAAAAATTTTCACAAAGGTCGGAAAAGATTATTACAACTTGTATTTTAATACTGACTCTTTTCTTGTTTCATCTCAGAAAGGTGGCTTTTTCCCCGTAATTGTTTTGCCGTCGAGAATCGCCCAAAGTTGATTTTTATAAGTATCGCCCAATGGAATATTCAGGTCTTTGTCTAAATAAACCTGATTTCCTTCGATGAATTCTATCTTGCTTAAAGAAATTATATAAGAACGATGTACTCTGGCAAAACCTTCCGAAGGCAAAGATTCTTCTAAATCTTTTACATTTAAAAGGGTTACAAATTTTCCTTTTTCGGTATGAATCGTTACATAATTTCCCAAACCTTCAATAAAGAGGATTTCTGAAAGATTAATTCTTTGGATGCGGTTATCGGTTTTTACGAAGATAAAATTATCAGTGTTTACTTGGTTGCCAGTATTACTTTCTTGAATAATATTACTAGCAGAATGTGGAATTTGTACTTTTTGTAAGGCTTGTAAAAAGCGCTCGAAAGCTATAGGTTTTATCAAATAATCAATGGCATTGTTATCAAAACCCTCAATGGCGTATTGCTTGTAAGCAGTCGTGAGAATAAACTTGCATCTTCCTTTTACAAGCTTTATAAAGCTGATACCCGAAAGTTCTGGCATTTGAATATCAATAAAAACTAAATCAATCTTCTGAGTATTTACAATATCCAGCGCTTCAAGTGGGTCAATACTGGTTGCCACAAGATTTAATGAGGGAATGCTTTTGATATAACTCCTTAGAATATCAATCGCAGCTTGCTCGTCGTCAATGATTAAACAATTTATACTCATAGTGGTATTTCGGGTGTAAAAATTCAAGCTTTCTTTTCAAAGGATGAATTCTGTTTTTTTATTTATTGCAAAAGGTTTTTTGATGCTGATTTTTTGGATAATATTTTTCAGCAAACCATTTAAATAGCAGTTTTTAGGTGCTATTTTACAGATATTTTAAAGCAATTTCTAAACGTTTATTTTACAAAATTACAGATTGTATGTTAGATTATAATGTTTGAAATTGACAAGTAAACACTACGAAATGCCGATAAATGTGTTTACCCTTGAAAAGCTCTAGTTCGTCATTTTTTATAAGGGTTTGGTGTAAATAATTTTTGTTAACAATTCTTTACGGCAAATTTTGAGGACTAAAGTTTTATACATAAAAGTCATTCTCAGTAGATAGAGCACCTATTATTTTCAACTAGTTTTCATCTAATTAAGATAATAGAAGGCTCGTCGAAAAGATGTAGCCTTTTTTATTTCCGACTATCTGATAAGGCTATTAAACTTTCAAAGAAAGGTTTACTTCATAAAAACCAGCTTCGTCGGTAATCTCTAAACAATGCGAGCCAGCATAACCTAGCAATAGACGTTTTTTAGTGTTTTCTAATCCAATCTTTCCAGAAATTTCCCTTGGTCCTTGTCGTTTATAATTATGAGTCATAAATCGTAATTCATTGCCCTCAACTTCAACCATAATTCTGAGGGGTCTATCACAATTGTTCAATTCTCCATGTTTAAAGGCATTTTCTACGAAAGTAATCAGGATTAAAGGCATGATTTGCTTCTCAGTTAAATCACCGAAAACGCTCAGAATAATTTGTAAACGATTGTCAAAACGCAATTGTTGAATTTCTATATAGTTTTGAATATGCTTTAATTCAGAAGCCAAAGGCACTTTTTCTACTTGATAATTATCATGCAAAGCATAACTCATGATGTCCGAAAGTAGCGTGATGGCTCTTGATAAATTGGTAGAATATACTTTTGCTTGCACATTGAAAAAATGTAAGGTTTTAAATAAAAAGTCTGGATTAATCTGATTTTTGATACTTGAAAGTTCAGACCTTACAATTACTTTTTCAAGCTCATTTGTTTGCCATGCTATTTCCTGCTGTCTTTTTTCTTGATTCAGAATTTTTTCAGCATACCAATACACAAAAGCCGTCGGAATCATCATCAGTAAATACCAAAATCTTAGCATTACATTAATACTCCAAAAAGGCGTATTATTAATGTTTTCTGCTGTTTTGGGCATCAAGGTTCTATCAATCAGAACGCCCAGATTTGCGATCAGAAAAATGACTAAAATCGTTACTAGACTCAGCATAATAGGTTTTTTTCTATCAAGTAGTAAAGGGAAAATTACCTTTAAGGATAAATAGAATACCAACATTTTCAAGAGAATGTTGTAGAAAATAATACCTATGCTGATAAAATTGATTTTGGTGTCGAAATTTGAATAATGTATAAAAGCATGAAATGAAAAATCCAGTATCCAATAATAATAATGGTATTTGATGTTGATAGAGTTCATAAGCTTAATTTCAGGAAGATTTTTTGGCTGCAATCAGAGTGCTCGAATTTGATAAAATGCTTATTAAAATATCCGATGTACAATCGCCTACGGACATCCATCAAATCATCAAAAATATTTTTTTCACAGATGCCTATTTTTCTTTTATAGGTAATCGTTAAGAATAAATTGTCTGCTTGTGTTTCAATCCAAATACTTACAGGGCATTGAGCATCATTTAAAACGCCATTTTTAAAAGTATTTTCGATGAGTGGACTTATTGTTAATGGATGAATGCGTCTGTAATTAATGTTTCCAATGATTTCCAGTTCAATATTTAATTTTCCATCAAACTGAATTTGCTGGATTGCTACATAGTTTTTAATGTATTGTATTTCTTTCATCAAAGATACTTTGCCTTCGTTATCATTTTCTTTGATGGTATAGCGCATCATTTCTGCCAGTAACATCACAGAATCGGATAATTTTTTTGACATTGGCAATGCTTGAGCATATAGGAAATTCAAAGAATTATAAAAAAAATGTGGGTTAATCTGATTTTTGAGCGAGGATAATTCTGCTTCTAAAATAGATTTTTCTAACATGTTTTTTTGTAATTCAGCCTTACTTTGTTCTCTTACATTTTGGATAAAATTGGTAGCAAACCAATATGCCAAAGCAAAATGTATTGATAGATATAGATTGTTTAAACCAACTGTACAGGATCTATAAAAATTGAATGTTTCGTTAATAATAGCCCTGTAAAAATAAATAATCAAGGCATTACCAACGGAACAAACCACAGCCAATGTAATTAATGAAAAGAATAATAATTGGTATTTTTTGGTGGGTAATGTTTCAGGGAAAATTCGATGTAAGAGCAGGTAGAAACATGCGATAATTTCTAATACAGAAATAATCACATTTTGAAAAATGTGATGGATTTGAGTAAACTTTTCAGGAGTAGTGATGAATCCGGATAAAAAAAAGTACAAAGTATAGGCTATCCAAAAAAATATATGGTTACTCGTTTTTCTCATTTCTTACTTATCCTTTCCTTTTCAAATTTACCAAGTAAGGCCTGTTGATAAGTGGGTTTTGAGCTGAATCGCTTGATTGTTGGTTTAAAACATCACTTTGTAAGGCTTAAACTGCTATTTTAGCTGATTTGCTACTTGAATGATTGTGTATAAATACGCTTTAAAAACATGCTTTTGATTAACAAATGCTAATTCTTTAGCGCTATTTTGAAGAGTGAATTGACTTGAATATGCCACAATGGAATATCTTAAAATCACCTTTTTTAATTTCTCGACTTCCAAATCGAAACTTTGAGCTTATCTTTGTCGTTCAATTTTATTAGAAGTGTTTTGTATGATTAATAAAGGTTTTTTCAAGTAGAAATTATTAGATTTTTTGAAAAAGCACAACCTTTAAAACATAAAAATGGGCGATTTAAAAATAAAAAAAGAAGACATCATCAGAGCCTTGTCAACAGTACAAGAACCAGATTTGAAGAAAGATTTGGTGACGCTCAATATGATTAAAGACATTGAATTAGGCGTAGGTGAAGTTCGTTTTACGGTAGTACTTACTACTCCGGCTTGTCCATTAAAAGAAAGAATTCGTAAAGAATGCGAAGAAGCGATTCATACACATGTTGACGAAAACCTAAGTGTTGTAATTGATATGACGGCAGATGTTACTTCGTCAAGAATGGGGACAACGCTTTTACCAAATGTAAAAAATATTATTGCGATTGCTTCAGGAAAAGGTGGAGTAGGGAAATCTACTGTAACCGCCAATTTAGCGATGGCACTGAAGCTTTCAGGCGCTAAAGTTGGTATTATTGATGCGGATATTTCTGGACCTTCTATTCCAGTAATGTTTGGTGCTGAGGATATGCAACCTTTAGTAAGCCAAATTGATGGCAAAAACATGATTCAACCTATCATGCAATACGGCATCAAAATGATTTCAATGGGTTTTCTTGCTCCACAAGACAATCCAGTACCTTGGAGAGGTCCAATGGCAACGCAAGCTTTACGTCAGTTTTTTAGTGATACTCATTGGGGAGAATTAGATTATTTATTGATTGATTTACCTCCAGGTACTTCTGATATTCACCTTTCTTTGGTGCAATTAGTACCAGTTACAGGTGCAGTGATTGTAACGACTCCACAAAAAGTAGCTTTGGCAGATGCTACCAAAGGATTAATGTTTTTCCGTCAGCCACAAATTAATGTGCCAGTTTTAGGCGTCATTGAAAATATGGCATATTTTACGCCAGAAGAATTACCTGATAATAAGTATTATATTTTCGGAAAAGACGGCGGAAAGAATTTAGCAACAAAATACGAAACAGATTTATTAGGTGAAATTCCTTTAGTACAAAGTATCAGAGAAGCTGGTGACGATGGAAAACCTGCCGTAATGAGCGATAGTATTATTGCAACTGCTTTCAAAAAATCGGCTGAATTGTTAGCTCAACAAGTTGCTATTAGAAATGCAACAAAAGAAAAGACCAAGCCTGTACAAGTAAAAGTGTAGTTTTTTCTAGTATATTTGAGAGAAATATTACCATTAAAACGCAATAAAGAGTTCTTTTTCTGCGTGATACATTTTATGGAAACAACCGTTGAATATCCTTTACAGGAAAAAATAGAAAAAGCCTTAGATAAAATTCGTCCTTACTTAGTAGCCGACGGAGGAAATGTAAGAGTACTTGAGATTGTAGATGGTAACATCCTTCGCCTCGAATTGGTTGGTGCTTGTAGTGCATGTTCGATGTCTGCAATGACTTTCCGTGGAGGTATTGAAGAAACCATTCTTCGTGAAGTACCAGAAATTATTAAGGTAGAAGCCGTAAATATGTAATTCTATATGAATTAGACATAAATCAAAAACCCTTGTAGCGCAATTCTACAAGGGTTTTTTCTTAACTTTGCTTATCGGAATTCAGTCGTCAGCTTTCGGATTTTAGATGATATGTCTTGATTCACTATTATTTCGTTATCCGTTTTTCTTTCATCCATTCAACATCGAAAAATCAATCCCTTTTATGAAAATAGGCATCTTCTTTGGCGGGCCTGCTCGTGAGCGTGAAATCAGTTTTGCTGGAGGTAAAACCGCAATGGAAAATATTGATAAAACTCTTTTTGAACCGATTCCTGTTTTTGTGGATGGTCTTGGGAATTTTATTGTTTTAAAACCTGAATTAGTATATTCTACTTCGATTCGTGATTTTTATCCTCCAAAATCTTATCAAGGTGATTACAGTATTTATGTTGAATCTTTAGGTGAATTGTCTGAAGATGAATTAAATAAAATTATTGCAGAAGTTGGCGAACGTATTACACCAGAGCAATTTTCAAAGAAATTTGATTTTGTATTTATCGCCATGCACGGACCAGCTTGTGAAGACGGAAGTATTCAGGGTTTGTTAGAATGGTATGGAGTACCATATTCTGGACCAAGCTTAATGGGTTCATCTATCGGAATTGATAAAATTGCCCAAAACGATTTAATTCGTTTGGCTGTTGGTTTGGATAAAAAAACAACCAGTATCAGCCGTGAATATTTTGAAAGTAAAGATGCTACTAAACTTTTTGAAGAAGTAAAAGCTTCTGTTGGTTTGCCTTTCGTGGTGAAAGCTCCGCATCAAGGTTCATCAATTGGTGTGGCTTTTGTGAAGAAAGATGTGGTTGAAGATTTTGTAAAAGCCGTAAAACAATGTTTGTTTATCAGAGAAGTATCTTTGGAAGAATGGAACAGTGTTGAGCATCAGGAATTTGTACAAAGAATGGCAAATTTGGATGAAGGAATTGGTTTGCCAGTTTCGATGAATGGTGAAGTTGTCTATCATCCTGCTGAGTTATTAACAAAAATTTCAGCTCATTTCGAGCAATCTCAAGAAAACGTAGCCTTGATTTCAATGAATTCGGAAGATGCTATTTTGATTGAAGGTTTTGTAAAAGGACAAGAATTTAGCTGTGGTGTGATTCAAAATCCAGATTGCGAATCTGTAGCTTTACCGCCAACCGAAATCGTAGCAAATGTTGAAGTATTTGATTTTAAAGCAAAATATCAATCGTCAGCTACTCGTAAGAAAATCCCGATTACTACTTCTTTAGAAAACAATCAACAAGTACAGGCGGATGTGAAAAAAGCATTTGATTCGCTAAAATTTGGTGTTTGTACTCGTATTGACGGTTTTGTTACGCCAGAAGGTAAAGTAATTCTACACGACCCAAATACGATTCCGGGAATGTCGCCAACTTCTATCATTTTTAAACAAATGGCTGAAATTGGTTTGAATGTGACGGATTCTATAACGTACTTTATTCGTCAGTCGATTCGGGAAAGAATGCGTACTGGCAAAAGTACTTTTAAGTTTCAGCAATTATTAACGAAACTTGATGTTGCCATTGCCAAAAGAATTGAAGAGCTTGATGATAGACAAAAAGTAGCGATTATTTTCGGAGGATTTTCGCCAGAAGCCCAAGAAGAAAGTTTTGTGAAAGCCCGAAAAGTGTATTCAACGTTAGCGGCTTCTACAGAATTTTATCCAGTTCCAGTTTTTGTAACAGGTGAAAATCATTTGAATGAAGAATTGTACTTATTGCCAACCAATTTGATGTTCAAGGAATTTGCAGAAGATATTGCTAAAGTATTGGATGGTTCAATTCATCCTTTAATTGCAGAAACCAGAATTAAAGCCGAAAGAATCACTTTACATTATACTGGTAAAAAAGTAGGAGTAGTAGAACAAATTTCTCGTGAAAAATTGACTGAAATCGCAGATTTAACGTCAATTTGTACGATTGATTTCAGCATTGATTTGCCAGTATATTTATAAAAAATGATTTTATTGATTACTTCAAAAGCCAGTGAATATGATTTTCACTGGCTTTTGTGCTTTTTGAAAGAAATTAATCTAAAAATAATCACTGTATTCGGATAATTTTCGTTGAAAATACTATGAAAAATACAAAATCTATTAATTTTGCATCTTCGTTTGAACAATCTTTGAGTTATAGGTAAATTACTTGTTGCTCAGAATCCCAAAATCATGTCTTCCAAAAAAATACAATCAGCTCTTATTTCGGTTTATTACAAAGACGGACTTGCTCCGATTGTCGAATTACTTCATCAAAATGGAGTAAAATTATACTCGACGGGTGGTACGCAAACTTTTATTGAAGAATTAGGTATTCCTGTTACGGCAGTTGAAGACCTAACAAGTTATCCTTCTATTTTCGGAGGAAGAGTAAAAACACTTCATCCAAAAGTTTTCGGTGGTATTCTTTATCGTCGTGATCATGAAGGCGATGTAGCTACGGCTGCTCAATATGAAATTCCTTCAATTGATTTAGTAATTGTTGATTTATATCCTTTTGAGGAAACTGTTGCGAGTGGAGCATCTGAAGATGATATTATTGAGAAAATTGACATCGGTGGTATTTCTTTAATTCGTGGTGCAGCGAAAAACTACAACGACGTATTGATAGTTTCGTCACGTACACAATACGCTGAAGTACTTTCTATTTTACAAGCTAAAAACTGCGGAACTGATTTATCAGACCGTAAGCGTTTTGCGATGTTGGCTTTTGGTACTTCTTCTCATTACGATACTGCTATTCATGCGTATTTTAATGGCAACAAAACTGATATTTACGATTTTAAATCGTTGCCACAAAGTACCCTTCGTTATGGCGAAAACCCGCATCAATCAGCTACTTTCTATGGTGATTTAGCGGCTTTGTTTGATAAATTGCATGGAAAAGAGTTGTCGTACAACAACCTTGTTGACGTTGATGCTTGTATTACTTTGTTGGATGAATTCAAGGAAACATCTTTTGTAATTATCAAACATACCAATGCTTGTGGTGTAGCTTCTGCTGAAACTGTTCACCAAGCGTATTTGAATGCTTTTGCTTGTGATACTATTTCTGCTTTTGGAGGCGTTTTAGCAACTAATGGAACAGTTGATAAAGCTGCGGCAGAAGAAATGAATACTTTATTCTTCGAAATTTTAATTGCTCCAGATTTTACTGAAGAAGCTTTAGAAGTATTAAAATCTAAGAAAAATCGTATTTTATTGAAACGTAAACCTGTACAAAATTCAAAAATGATGTTCAAAACATTGTTGAATGGCGTATTGGAACAAGATAAAGATTTAGCTACTGAAACTGTTGCTGATTTCAAAACTGTAACGACAAAAGCACCAACTGATTCTGAATTACGTGCTTTAGAATTTGCCTTGAAAATCTGTAAGCATACTAAGTCAAACACGATTATTTTAGCAAAAGAAGGTCAACTTTTGGCTTCTGGTGTTGGTCAAACTTCAAGAGTAGATGCTTTGAAACAAGCGATTGACAAAGCAGCTGAATTTGGTTTTGATTTACAAGGTTCAGTAATGGCTTCTGATGCTTTCTTCCCATTCCCAGACTGCGTTGAAATTGCTCATAAAGCTGGAATTACTGCGGTAGTTCAGCCAGGAGGTTCAATTAAAGACAAAGATTCTGTAGCTTATTGCGATGCTAATGATTTAGCAATGGTAATGACTGGTGTAAGACACTTTAAGCACTAAAAATCAGGAATTTAAAATGATTTTTATAGAACCTCGCTCATGATTTGAGCGAGGTTTTTTGCCTTATTTTAACGAGTAAAATGCAAGCTAAATTTTCATTTCATCAATTCTAGAAAAAAGCCCCATTTTTAGCCCGAATTCTACGCAAAAAACCACAAACGTTAGATGATTTGATAGGTTTTTTGTATTTTTACTTTTTAATTGGAAATAAAGCAAATTGCGTAATTAAAAGACCACGTTACAAAAATCTTCAAAAAATATAAATGAAAATGGAAGAGGTGATTTTGTCGTTTATATAGAAAATATAAGCGACCTCTAAGGTCAACCTTCCAAAATCAAATAAAATATGTCAGAATTTCAAGAACCAGAAGAAAACAGTAGAGCAAATTATGATGCCGACAACATACAGGTCCTTGAGGGCCTAGAGGCAGTAAGAAAACGTCCATCCATGTATATTGGTGATACTGGATTTAAAGGTCTTCACCACTTAATTTGGGAAGTTGTTGATAACTCAATTGATGAGGCACTTGCGGGTCATTGTGATACGATTAAAGTAACCATCAATACCAATAATTCAATTACTGTTGAAGATAACGGTCGTGGTATTCCAACTGGAATGCACACAAAAGAGAAAAAATCGGCTTTGGAGGTTGTAATGACGGTGCTTCACGCTGGTGGTAAATTCGATAAAGACACTTATAAAGTATCTGGTGGTTTGCATGGTGTGGGGGTTTCTTGTGTGAATGCGCTTTCTACAGATTTGAAAGTTACTGTTTACCGTGAAGGAAAAGTATTTGAACAAGAATATAAAATAGGTATTCCACAATATGCTGTAAGAGAAATCGGAACAACTGAAAATCACGGAACAACCGTTACTTTCAAGCCAGATGAATCAATTTTTACAGTAACTGAATACAAATACGAAACCGTTGCGGGTCGTTTACGTGAACTTTCATTCTTGAATGCTGGTATCAAAATTAGTTTGACCGACCTTCGTGATTTAGATGAAAATGGCGAACCTAAAACTGATTTATTCTACTCAGAAGGTGGTTTAAGTGAATTTGTATTGTATTTGGATGCTAGCCGTGATAAAATCATTGAAGCACCAATCTATATGGAAGGTGATAAAAATGGTGTTCCAGTACAAGTAGCGATGATGTATAATACTTCATATACAGAAAATGTAGTGTCGTATGTAAACAACATCAATACGATTGAAGGCGGTACACACGTAGCAGGTTTCCGTGGTGCTTTGACTCGTACGTTGAAAAACTATGCGGATAAATCAGGTGCTTTAGATAAATTAAAAATTGATATTGTTGGAGATGACTTCCGTGAAGGTTTAACGGCGGTAATTTCTGTAAAAGTAGCAGAACCACAATTTGAAGGACAAACCAAAACTAAATTAGGTAACGGTGAAGTTTCAGGTGCGGTTTCTGCAGCGATGTCTGATATGTTAGAATCTTGGTTGGAAGAACATCCAAAAGAGGCTCGTCAGATTGTTGCGAAAGTTGTATTGGCGGCTCAGGCTCGTCATGCTGCTCGTAAAGCTCGTGAAATGGTGCAGCGTAAAACCGTTTTAGGTGGAAACTCTTTACCGGGTAAATTAGCTGACTGTTCTGATAATGACCCACACGTTTGTGAATTATACTTAGTAGAAGGGGACTCGGCAGGTGGAACTGCCAAACAAGGTCGTAACCGTGCATTCCAAGCAATTTTGCCATTAAGAGGTAAAATCTTGAACGTTGAAAAAGCGCAAGAATATAAGATTTACGAAAGTGAAGAAATCAAGAATATGATTACTGCTTTAGGAGTAAGTTTTGGTAGAGATGGTGATGAAAGAGCCTTGAATACTGAAAAATTACGCTACCATAAAGTAATCATCATGACGGATGCCGATGTCGATGGTTCTCACATCAGAACGTTGATTTTGACTTTCTTCTTCCGTTATATGAAAGATTTATTGGATAAAGGTTATATCTATATCGCACAACCGCCATTATACCAAGTGAAAAAAGGACAACAAATGGAATATTGTTGGACAGAAACACAACGTGAGCAAGCCATCAAACGTATTGCTGGTAATGGTAAAGAGGACTCTGTTGGCGTACAACGTTACAAAGGTCTTGGAGAGATGAACGCTGAACAATTGTGGGAAACTACGATGAATCCAGATACTCGTACTTTGAAACAAGTAACCATTGAATCTGCTGTTGAAGCTGACCATTTGTTCTCAATGTTGATGGGTGATGAAGTACCACCACGTAGAGAATTTATTGAGAAAAATGCGAAATATGCTAAAATTGATGTGTAGCTAATATTAGTCATGATAAAATATAAAACCCACAAGGATTAAAATTCTTGTGGGTTTTTTGTTGGAATATCTATCAAAACTTTACTTTCCTAAATCTCTAAAATACCTCAACATTTGCCCGTAATCCATACCCATTGCTAGGCTTTGGACAGTCATAGCGATGCGTTTGGTTTTAGTTTCAATAGTTTTTGCTGATTCAATCCATTTACTGTAATAAAATTGGTGACTTTTTGGCATTGCATGAAAAGCTTTTGAGGCAACTGCATCATCTTCTAGGCATATTAATAGTTCAGGAGAAATAGTTAACTCACTTTTATCTTCTTCCAAACTTACTTGTACGCTTGCACCATCAGTTTTTCGAATCCCTTTCCTTATTTGTGCATTAATGGGCAAAATAAAATCACCCTCACCCATTGGGATAAGAGCGACCAATTTTATCGAAAATTCATCTATTTTACCTTTTACTCTAAAACTTACACGAGTATCCGCTTTGATTTGCTGTGCAATATCCGCTGGTACTTCAAAATAAGTCCAGCCAGTTTTTTCTCCTTTCTTATCAAACTTTTGAAGTATCGCTGTGAAAATAACCATTTTGCTTAGTGATTTTTTTAGTTCTTAGTGATTAGAATTGTCTTTAAATTATATGCAATGCTTCCTGAAAATTTTAATCACCAATCGCTTAAACTAAACTGTATCTTTTTTAGCAGGTTTTCCAAATTTATTGAAAAGTCCATTGATAACGCTTTTCTTCTGACTTTCTAATAGTTTTTTTGCTTTGTCTGCCGCTGCTTTCTTGATACTATCTGCTGTAGTTTTCGCTTTTGCTTCCATCGCATCTTTGTCTAAAATTTGCGCAGGCAAGGCATCTTTTTTGATATTAAGTTGATCCAATACTTTATTTTTGCCCTCATCAATTTGTGCTTGCAAAGTAGCTTTGGCAACATCTTTTAAAGAATTTGCTGTACTACTTCCTTTAAAACCAAAAGCTGGGTTTTTGAGTGTTCCACCTAACTGTAAATCAAATTTTACTCTATCCGTTCCTTGAAGATTTTTACCTGTCCATTTTTGAAATACATTGCCAAAAGCTTCACCTATTTTGCCAGAAGGTACATCCAAGAGTAAATTATAATCCATTGAACCCGTCAAACCATGACGACCGCTCGCTGTAATTTTATAATCTTCAAATTTAATATCAAATGGTTTTACACCAAATGTTCCATCTTTGATTTCAAATTGCATTAATAAATTACTCAATTTGGTTTCCTTTAATTTAGCAATTTTGGTGGTTTCTACCAATTTCTGAACCAAAGGATTACTTTCTGAAACTGTTGCTTGCAATACTTTCATCAAGCCATCGCCAGTCAAGGAATTGATTTTTGGCATCATATCTTGTCCTAATTCTCCACCGATTTGTAATTTTGAAGTTACATTGCCAATTAAATATTGCGCTACTGGCATCAAGGATTTTACGATATTCAAATGTTGATAAGCCTGAGCAATTTCAATATTTTCAAGGTTCAAGGCGAAGTCAAATAGAGGATGGGCTAAATTGGAAGTATTGTAAGTTCCGCTCGTCGTGAATTTTCCTCCCAAAGATTGAAAAGCTACGTTTTGCATTTTCACAGCGCCATTTCCTACAACCAACGCACCTTTGATATTTTGCATTTTCATCTGACTATACAGTGCTTCTCCAATGTCAGAATCCATCACCAACTCAATATTTTTAGGAATTTCAACTACTTGTAACGGCTGTGCAGTTCCTCCAGCAGCAGTAGTTTTTGGACTATCCGTCATCCATTCATTCACATTGAATTTATTCGATTTTACATTCATTTTACCTTTTACTGTACCATTGTTCAAGGCATAATCCATGTAATTGGTAAATGTTCCATCTGCCACAAAATCACTTGTGCCTAAGAAACCCTTTGCATTTGTTACTTTAATGGCTGTTGGCGTGAAAGTCATGTCCGCAGAAGTAACTTTTACTCCTTGTGGGTATTCTTTTGAAACAAATTCAAAATTCTGCATGGTTGCTTTTCCAGAAGTAGGCAAACTAGCATAACGTTTTGCTTTCACGTCCGACATTTTTCCTTTGGTTTCTATATCTGCATCAATTTTTCCTTTCAAAGTCATGTCAGTCAAAGGATAGATTTTGGTCATTTTGGTTAAATCTATTTTTCCCTTTGCTTTAATATCCCAATTGTAATTTTCAAAGTTTTCAATTACTCCATTAGCCGTAAAAGGTTCGCCATCTAAAACCATTCTCATCTCCGTAATGGCCAAACGAGTAGAAGCTAAAGCAGCGTTGGTATTCACTAAATTGGCTTTAACATTCAGATCTTGAATGGGTTGTGGAAATTGGTCAGATTTAATGTATCCGTTCGCTAAACTCATTACTGCATTTACTTGTGGAAATGCTTTTGTCAGGGAATCATAAGTACCTTTTGCTTTTAAATCCATGCTGTAAAGTCCACGCATTTCTAAGCCTTTCATCGGGAAAATTTGTCCAATTTGCTGTAAATCAATTTTCGCAACCACATCCGCATCTACTTTTGATTTTCCCAAACCTTCTATCATAGCACGTGCATTGATAGGGTTTTTGCCCAAATTCATGTTGAATTTCTTGATGTTCAATACCGAATTGTTAAGGTCGTTCGTGGTATTACTTGCTTTAAAATCAAGGTTGATTCCCGTAACTGCCGTTGGTAAATTGGGATATTGGAACATGGCATTTTCTACCAATAAATTGAAGGCATAAGTAGGAAATGAAGTAGCATTCATCGTTCCTTTTACAAAACCATTAAATTGTACATTTCCATCAGCATCAACGTCTTTGAACTTATCTGTATAGATATTTGGCACCAATGAAAGTAAGTTTTTAAAAGTATTTTCTGGCGAAGAATAAGTAATGTCTAATACAATATTTGATGTATCAGGCATGGCTACTGAGCCGTCAAAATTCAAGGTGAAATCATTAACCTTCCATGAATTTTTAGTGAAAGAATACTTACTTTTTGCTTGGTCAATATTGATTTTCATATCCGCCGACAATGTTTTGTCGTGCATGTATTCTGTGCCTCCGTAACTGATAGATGCTTTTTCAACCTGAGTATTGGTCGTCAAATCATAGATTTCAGCACCAATATTTCCAGAACCTTCATGTGTAATGTTTTGAAGTAATACAAAAGTATTTTTCAGTCTATCATCATAAGTAATTTGCCCGTTGGTCAATTTCCATGATTCAATTCCGACATTAAAATTACTTTTGGTTTTTGTCTCTTCTTGCTGAACTTGTAGCGAATCTGTTCTATAAATATCATAATTGGCAGAGCCATCTGGCAATACTTTAATCAAGATTTTTGGACTTTCAATAGCGATTGAATTGATGGCTACTTTATCTCCAGAAATAATTGATTTTAAATCGGCTGCTAAAGAAAACTCTTTGGCTTGCACCAAAGTATCACTTGAAAAAGGCGAATAACCAACCACACCAAAGTCTGTCAAAGAAATGGTTAATGAAGGGAAATGTTTGAAAAAAGATAAGTCAAAATCATTATAATAAACTTTTGCCTTTACTTTTTTCTGAATTTCTTCGTTGACCTTTGCTTGAATAGTATCCTTAAAAAAGAAAGGCACTGCAAAAAGCACGACAGCAAATAAAGTAATAATCGAAACTAGAATGATTAAGGCTTTTTTCATGGTTTTGTGAGACTTTAGGATTTTAAGACTAAAAGACTTTAGGACTGACTGGAAGACTTACACTGACTTGATGACTTAAGGACTAGAAACATTAGATTATAGATTTAAGACTTTAATATTAAGTTTTCACATCCATAGATTCTAAAATCTTTTAATCATTTGCTCTTACCCAAATCTTTAGTCTTACAGTCTTTTAGTCCTCAAATCTTAAACTAAATCACCAACTTTTCAATCAATAAAATCAAAATATGAATTACTTTAATATGTACTTCTTGAATACGGTCGGCATAGCCGAAATGTGGGACTCTGATTTCTACATCAGCTTGTCCATCTAATTTTCCACCGTCTTTCCCAGTAAGTAATACAATTTTCATGCCTTTGGCTTTAGCCGCTTCAACCGCCTTGATAATATTGGCAGAATTCCCACTTGTAGAAATACCTAACAAAACATCCCCTTTATTTCCTAAACCTTCTACAAAACGAGAAAAAATATGGTCAAAACCATAATCGTTACTTACACAAGAAATATGAGAAACATCAGAAATGGCAATAGCAGCTAAAGAACGGCGGTCGTCACGATAGCGACCCGATAACTCTTCTGCAAAGTGCATCGCATCACAATGTGAGCCACCATTTCCACAAGAAATTATTTTGTTTCCATCACGAATGGCATCAGCCATTATTTGGGCAGCAGCTTGAATATCAGCAAGATTTTTTGGATTAGCAATAAAGTTTTGAAGTACTAATTGTGCTTCGTTGAGTTCTTGTGCAATAATATCAATCACGAATTTTTCTATGTTTATTTTAATGTTAATCAAAATTACGAAACATTATTATAAATCTTGTAGCAAGGGCTGAAATAGAAAAGGCCTCGTCGAAACGAAGCCTTCCTATATTGTTTATTATGCTTAATAATCTCCGCCAGCACCGCCACCGCCAAAGTCTCCACCTCCGAAACCGCCGAAGTCGAAACCACCACCACCACTACTTCCTCCGCCAGAGTGTCCACCGCCAAAACCACCACCAGTGAAAATGATTGGTCCACCCCAACCGCCACTGTTAAAACCGCCGCCACCACCACCACGTCTGTTGCGTGAAGCAATGATTAAAACGATAATTACGATGATAAATACAATGAACAAGAAACCAAAACCTCCACCATCATCTTTCTCATCTGCTTTAAATTCACCAGAAGCTCTTCTCATCATTTCTGTTGTGGCTTCATCCAAACCTTGGTACCATAAACCTGCTTTGAAATTGGGTGAAAGTGTTCGATTGATGATTCTTTTAGCAATGGCATCCGTAATGGTTGCTTCCATACCTCGCCCCGTTACGATTCTGATTTTACGAGTTTCAGTTGCCCATAAAAGTACTAAACCATTGTTTTTGTCTTTCTGACCAACGCCCCAATCTTTCGCAATTTTCATGGCAAAATCGTAAGGGTCAGATTCTCCTGTGTTTTTTACAATTACAATGGTTAATTGTGTTGAGGTAGAATCGGCATAACCTCTGAGTTTTTGCTCTAATGATTCTCGTTCTGGACTGGTCAAAATATTCACATAATCGTTCACTAATCTTTGTGGACTAGGTTTGGCTGGAATATTTTGTGCAATTACAAGCGAATGAACTGACAATAGTGAAAAACTAAAGAGCGTCCAGAGTATATAAATTGAAAATTTCTTAAACATCTTCATAAAGAAATCCCTTCCTTCTCAGAAAAGGTTTGGGCTTATTTAGCCAAACGAAATTTCGTCTGGCAATTCGTTTGTATCGTCTTTTTGATAAGGAAAGTAATGTTTTAACTGTTCGCCAGCTAAATGAATTGCTTTGATGAATCCCTCGGTAAAAAGTCCTTGCGAAAAATGACTTTTTAATAATTCTTTGGTCGATTCCCAAAAATCATCAGGTACTACTTTGTCAATTCCTTTATCGCCAATGACTGCAAATTTTCGGTCTTCAACTGCCAAGTAAAAGAGTACACCATTTTGTTGTGCAGTGTTGGTCATTCCAATTTCTTGAAATACTTCTTTGGCTCTATCTAACACGTTTGGCTTGGGACAATTCTTCTCGATATGCAATCGGATTTCTCCAGAACTATTCAATTCTGCTGCCTGAATTGCCTTGACAATCTGTGCTTTCTGTACTTCATTAAAAAAGTTCTGAGGCATGTCTATTTAGTGAATTAGTGAATTGTGAATTAGTGATTTTTTAATAAGTGATTGAGTGAATTGTGAGTTAGTGATTTTTTTAATGAGTGATTGAGTGGGTCACTGAATTAGTGATTATTATAAAACATATTTTCACTAATTCACAATTCACTAATTGATAACTCACAACTCAAAAAAATCACTAACTCACTCAATCACTAATTCACTCAATAAAAAAGGCGAAAAGCGAAAATTTATCTTGTTTTCTGCTTTTCGCCTTGTGCTATTTCATCGAAAAACTATTTTCCAAAATCAACAGTTGGAGCTTTTGATGCGCCAGCGTCAGCTTCAAAATAGCCTTTGGTTGTGAATCCTGAAAAACTTGCAATTAAGCTATTCGGGAAAGTAACAATTTTGTTGTTATAACCTTTTACAGTATCGTTGAAACGGTCACGCTCTTCTTTGATACGGTTTTCAGTTCCTTCTAATTGCGACTGTAATTCCGAGAAACTCTCAGTAGCTTTCAGTTGTGGATAACTTTCTGCAACAACCATCAAACGAGATAATGAGCCACTTAACTGGCTTTGTGCCGCTTGATATTTCTGCATATTTTCAGGCGTTAAATCCTTAGCGTCTAATTTAATCTGGCTTGCACTCGCACGTGCATTGATTACATCGGTTAAAGTACTTTTTTCAAAGTTGGCTACTCCTTGAACCGTTTTTACTAAATTTGGAATCAAATCTGCACGACGTTGATAAGCAGTTTGTACTTTCGCCCAAGATGCTTCAACCTCCTGATTTTCGGTCGCCATGCCGTTTCTGACACCAATACCCCAGAATAACAATAATGCGGCAACACCTAATCCAATAAGAAGTCCTTTTGACATAGTTTTAATTATTTAATGTGAATATGTGATGTATTACAAAGGTAAAATAATTATACCACTCTGTAAAACTGTTTCAAATGTAGATATTTTTTCAGCGCCTGCATTACTTCTATGCTGAATATTTGTTTTTTGATTTTGAACGGTCAAAAACCCTTTTCATTTATTTTTTGATATTCCATTTCCTTACATCAACTATCGCTTTTGGATAATCTACTCCTATGCTTACTTGATATTCCCTTTGTTCTTCGGCGGTCAATAATGCCACTGAATGTACTTTTTCGGCAGGAACATCGGCTAAGACTGGTAGCCAAAACTTTACATACTCGCCTTTGGGGTCGTAATTATTGGCTTGTTTCAGAATATTAAAATAACGGTTTTCACGTGGGTCGTTGCCGATACCCGCCACGTAAAGCCAATTGCCCCAGTTAGAGCAAACGTCGTAATCTATCAATTGACTTTCAAACCAAGCCGCACCCCAACGCCAATCTATTTGTAAATCTTTTACCAGAAAACTCGCTACATTTTGTCGCCCACGGTTCGACATAAAACCCGTTTCCAACAATTCTTTCATATTAGCATCAATCAAGGGAACGCCCGTTTCGCCCAATCTCCACTTTTCAAAAATACCTTTATGCTGTTTCCAAACAACGGTTTTGCCTTGAATACCCTTTTCAAAAAAGATTTTGTTGCCATACTTCAAAGCCACAAAACGGAAATAATCACGCCAAAGTAATTCAAAAATCAACCAATATGTAGAATCATTTTGGGTTCGTTCGGCTTCATATTTTTTTACTTGTTCGTAAATATATCTTGGCGAAATACAGCCATTTGCCAGCCAAAGCGAGAATTTAGAAGAATAATCCAAACCCAACATTCCATTGCGAGTTTCTTTATATACTTTTAACAAGTCTTTTTGCCAAAAATATTCCTCCAATCTTTTTAAGGCTTCGTCTTCGCCACCTTTGTACAATTGCTGATTTGTTTTGGGAAAATCAAGCTTTGGCAATTCACGAATGTCAATCGTGTTTGAGAAATTAAGATTTTTAGGAATCGGAAAAGTACTTCTTACTTTGGTCGCTTTTTCTACTTGGTTTCTAAACTGGGTGAAAATATTAGGCAAATTTTCAATCTCCATGGGCAAATCATCCAAATGATAGAGCGTAGCTTGCCAGAAAAACTTCATTTTGATGCCTTCTTTTTTCAAAGCAATTTCTACCGAAGTATCTGTGTCCGTTTCTTCAGAAGTTACTTCTTCCGAAACAAATACTTCATCAATCAACAATTCTTTCGCTAATTGTGGAATGATTTCTTCAGGATGCCCAATCCTGATAATTAAGTTCGAGCCAATACTTTGGAGATTTTTACGAAGGTTTTCAAGCGATTCAACAAGGAATTGAGTACGCAAATTGCCAGTTTTGGGAAATCCCATCGGCATTTCTTGTGAAATTCTGGGGTCGAGTACATAAAGCGGAAATACTTGAGCCGTTTTTTGTGAAGCTTTGAACAAAGCTTCATGGTCGTGAACACGTAAATCGTTGCGAAACCAAAGGAGTATTTTCATGAAATTTAAGATTGCAATAATCGGCAATAGTTTTGAGAATGATTGAGCAAAACCCGAAAACAGTATTAGGGAATTGTATATTAATAGCTAAATTGTATCAACTAATAATTGGGCTGAAAGTTTTTTGAAAAGAGGGGAAGCGAAAGTTTTTTTGTGATTCCTGAGAGATATTTTATGTCATCGGAGAGATGTAAAGTGATTCCCGAGAGATGTTTTGTGTCATCGAAGACCTATTTTGTGATTCCCGAGAGATGTTTTGTGTCATCGAAGACTTGTTTTGTGATTCCCGAGAGATGTTTTGTGTCATCGAAGACCTATTTTGTGATTCCTGAGAGATGTTTTATGTCATCGAAGACCTATTTTGTGATTCCTGAATCATAGGGCGAGCGAGACGCTCTTTCCATTTTAGGACGTAGGAAAAACCTACGGGGAGTTCCAGAAAGCCCACGACTAGTTGAAGATTATATTAATATGAGATGAATTAATGTTAAGCTGTCCTGTATATATTTTACAACTTAATTTTGTACGGTCGGGCGTAAAGTTGATGCTTATTTCGTTATTTTTATTGTCTATGTCACAGAATAAATAATTATCTGCATAGCTTGTATTAACTACCTTATGAGATTTATACAAGTAAATTTTCATTCGAGATTCAATATCCAAATGCCTGTTTAACTGTAATAATTTCATATCAGAAATTACATAAAGCTTATCATTCAATCTAAATGGATTAGTACAATTACTGTAGCTATTTTTACTTTTGAGAATGTTCTGTTTAAACGAATTAAGAGTAATAATTTTTCCTTCTGTATGCCCATCTTCTGTGAATAAAGAATACTCTACAAAATAAACCCCAATGGAGTCCTCATAAATTTTTGATATGCCTTGGCAGATACTTTTGTAAATCAATCTGTTATCTTTTGAGTAAATAGATAATAAATAATCTGTCTCATTCTTGTCTATTAAGCTTATTCTAAAGTTATTAAGTTTAGACGTATGTTTATTATTGGTATCTAACGATGCAATGTGAGAAACGTTTTTTTCTGCTTTGGTATTCAATCTTGAAACAAAGAATGTGTTGTTTTGTGCATTGCAACATAAGACATAGAAGGATACCCAAAAATATATTGCTACAGTGATTTTGAACATTTGAACCTTCGTTAGATATTTCATGACATTGAAGACCTGTTTTGTGATTCCTAAATCAAAGAAGGTATAACTCTTTTTGATATTTTAGTCCGTAGGGGAAATCCTTTCTACGACTAGTTTTTCCCCAATCAAAGCCCATTCAATACCCAGTTATAATTAACGAATTGAATTTTGCCATCTGTGGGCATTTTTACTTTGGCGTATTGATTAACAAAAGCTTGTAAAGACATTTTCTTGGTGAAATCGCCTTTGTACCAATCAAAAATACTTGACAGATTTGCTCCTTTGGCTGAGACTACATTTTTCTTGTTGTCATTCAAGAAATCTATGGCTTGATCGGTTAATTGTTCGTCGAGTGCAGTGGACGTAAAGGCTTCATTTCTTAGTTTTGGACAAGAAATCGCCGCACAAACTAGAGCAAAATGAATGCGTGGCTCATCAAATTTTTTACGGATAATACCATTTTCAATATCATTCAAATCAAATTTCTTCCCCATCAAATTGATGAATTTTATATCCCAAGGAGAATTGATATAAGTAATGTTTACTTTAACAATGTCCTTGATACTTTTCAGAGGATAATTTCTTAGAATCAGTTGTACCGTAAAAGCATTATAAGCATTAATCCAATAAGCCAATTGCTCATCTTTCGTCCAAGTTTTTTCGTTGGGTGTGTTTTTTGATAGCATTTCCAAATACTTATTCAAAGCGACAGAATCTTTTTGAAAAGCTTTATAATTCACCATTCCATTGGTGTTTACATACTTTTTAAGCAAAGTCGTCCAAGCATCATGACTCACAGGCTTTGCATCCGAATTTGGAACATTTGAATTAAAACAACTCGCAGAAATAGTAAAAATTGTAGCAAGAATAATGAGTGATTTCATAGTTTTGGGGGATTATTAAAATACTCTTTCATGATAAAGAGTAAAACAAATGTAATAAAATTGGCTTATTCATAATACTCATGGCATGACTCATTGGGTTATTTTGAGCATCAAAGTATTCTATCAGTCATGCTATGAGTGGACACTCCCTTGTAATTATTCCTCACAAAACAAAACCACTTCCCAACGAAAAGCCCATTTCCATTTGATAGAAAAGCGAGTAAAACCTGCTTGTTGAATGATGTTTTCTAAATCTGATTTTCGGAAGGCTCGCCACACTGAAAGCTTTGCGTCGTTTTTTACTAAGTACGATTTTAAGAATAATTTGGTAATCCAAGCGATGGAATGATAGGCAAACCAATGTCGGTGAATGTCGTTAATCACAATCGCCAAACGACTTTGCTGTTTGAGTTGCTTGAGTAATTTTACTAAACTTTCGTCATCAAAATGATGACAAAAGAGCGTCATCGTAACAATATCGAAAGAATGTTCTTGAAATTCTCTCGCAAAAATATTTTGATGTAAATACGTTATTTCTGGAAATTGAGCCGTTCTTTTTTTTGCAAATTCAATCATAAAATCGTTGGCATCAATGCCAATCAGTGTTGTTTTTAATTGCTTTTTTCTTGCCCATTTAGCAATTACCATCAGCATATCTCCGCCACCACAGCCCAAATCTGCTATTTTATAAGTAGTTTGTGTTGGCTTTGAAACCTTTAGAACAGTTTCCAATCCGCTAATCGTTACTTGGTTTCCGCCCAAGTATTGATTGATGATTGCCAATTCTTCCAAATTCTGACGGAGGGCATCATTATCTAAATCTAAGTCGTCAATCAGTTCTTTTTCGGTACTTCTAAATGATAAATCTGGCATATCTTTGTTGGTGAATACTCGTTTAAAGTTTATGAGATTAAAGTTTGAGGTTTATGAGATAATCATATCCATGAGCTAAAGTAAAAGTAGTGTAATATATTTAATTTCCTTAAAACATGAATTTAGATTTAACTGATAAAAACGCTATTGTATGTGGCAGTACGCAAGGGCTTGGGCGAGCTTCGGCTATTGAGTTAGCTTTACTTGGAGCAAACGTAACCTTGGTTGCTAGAAACGAAGACACACTCAAGGAAACTCTTAAAAGCTTGGATAGTTCAAAAGGACAGCAACATACTTATTTTGTCGCTGATTTTTCTAAGCCAGAAGAAGTAAAAGCAGGTATTGAAAAACATCTTGAGGCAAATCCAAAGGTTCATATTTTAGTCAATAATACGGGCGGACCAGCAGGAGGAGCGATTTTAGAAGCTAAAATTGAAGAATTTACACAGGCATTTTCTAATCATTTAATTTGTAACCATATTTTGGTTCAAGCTTGCGTACCAAGTATGAAAGTAGCAGGTTTTGGTAGAATTATTAATGTGATTTCTACTTCGGTAAAACAACCAATCAATGGCTTGGGCGTATCGAATACTACTCGTGGAGCGGTGGCTTCTTGGTCAAAAACCTTGGCAAATGAGTTAGGACAATTCGGCATTACGGTCAATAATGTTTTGCCGGGTTATACCAAAACAGCACGTTTAGACTTTGTGGTAAATGCCAGAGCAAATGCGGCTGGTTTGGAAAAAGAAGAGATGGAAAAAGTATTTCAATCGGATATTCCAGCAGGAAGATTCGGCGAAGCAGAAGAATTTGGAGCAGCGGTAGCCTTTTTATGCAGTCCCGCCGCAGCATACATCAATGGTGTGAATTTACCTGTGGATGGAGGAAGATTAACTTGTATGTAATCTTGATTTATCCGAAGTATCAATACCAAACTTGGTCTAGTCTTCCCAGATATTCAAAACCTTTATTTTCTACTAAAATTACTTGTAAATCATCCGATACATTCGGGTACATCGCCAATTGATTTAATGAAGTAATTGGTTGCCAAAGGACTTCTAATGCAGAGGTTTCTTTGGCATTCAGTATAGGAGTTCCCTCTATAATGCTAGCTTTAAAAACACAGTGTAATACATCTGTTTTTTGTTGTGGCAAAATTACTTCGCCAGCCACCAGCATTTCTCCAACGGCAATTTGTATGCCTAATTCTTCTTGTAATTCTCTGATAAGTGTATCTGTAAGCGTTTCGCCAGCATCTACATTTCCACCGGGCAGATTAAAAACATCGGTATCGCCATAACGATAACGCATTAATAATACCTTTTCATTTTCTATAATGGCTACACTTGGACGTACTTTCATAGGAGTATATAAGTAATAGTTCTGAATTGTGAATAATGAGTTGTGAATTTAAAATTGGTGTTTAAATTTTCTTCGCATTAATGGTTTTGATTTGGTTATTGTTGAAAATAACCAATTTGCCGTTGTTCTTTTTTTTATTTTCAATCATTTTTTTCGATGAGATTTTCAAACCCTCAACGATTTTATCTTGTAACGCTAAAATTTCATTCTTTTCCATTTTGAATACTTTTAAATTTTTGAAAGTCTATTATTTCAGCTTCTTCATCTTTTACTTTTTTCATAACTAAAATAGGCATTCTATCTGAGTTATCAAAAAGCATTGTATTGTCGCACAAAGGCAAGTAAATTTCAAAAAGATTTTTAAGACCACGTTCATAGCGTCTTTCAATAACATCTTCTGGAATATTATGTCCTCCTTCACTTACTCTAATTTTCACTCTTTGTTTAGCAAGTTCTGGGCTTTCCAACCAAAAAAATAGCAGTGTTACAAAGTATCCTTTCTCTTGTGCCTTTTTAATTGTTTTAGCATAAGCTTTTGATGAAAGTGTAGTTTCTAGTGCGAAATCAACATCCTTTGCTAACAATTCATCAATTCTATTTAGCATTATTTTCCCAGCTTCAAGGCTTACTTTTTCAGGTTGAAATGGAGATAATCCTTTGGCTATTTCATCAGCGTTAATAAATTCTTTACAATCAAGAACATTAGGTAAAATATAAAATGATGCAGTTGTTTTTCCTGCTCCGTTACATCCCGCAATGATATATAGATTTTTAGATGTCATTCATTTAAAGTCTTAATATCCAAAAGTGATTATGGGGGTTAAAGAATATCTCATTGTCTATACTTCACAAACATAAAACTTAAACTGTCAATTTATATGAAAACCTCGCAAAAATCTTTAATAATCGCTATTTCATTATTTATGCTTTCGGCACTTTCTTCTTGTTTTGTTCACATAGAAGACCCTCTTCCTGCTTATTACGAACAGCATGATTATTATTACTTGAAAAACTTTGACCAAATAAAAATGGGAAATGGCTTCCACGTAAATGTAATTCAAGGAAGTTCTTATCGCATTGAAGTCATCGGCGATGAAACCGACCTTGATGAATTAAATGTATATGTTCGTAACGGTACTTTGTTTGCCGAATATGTGAATTACAGAAATCGTAGATATAACGTTGTGATAAATATCACGATGCCAAGTTTAAGAATGGTCGATTTCTCTGGGGCAAGTAATTCATACATCGAAGGTTTTTCTTCAAAAAATCTGAACATTTATTTGTCGGGATCTTCGCAATTAAAAACAGAATTAGATGCTCAGAATCTGTTTTTTGATGTTTCAGGAGCTTCACAATTATCAATGTATGGCGACGGAGAAAAAATTATCGGTACAGTTTCTGGCGCATCTCAAGTAAACAATTTCAATTTTATTACAGACGAACAAAATTTAGATGTTTCAGGAGCAAGCAGAGTAAGAGTAAATACGATAAGATTCTTGAGAGTATCAGCTTCTGGGGGAAGCAATGTGCGCTACAGAGGAAATCCTACACTTGAAAGAAGTACTTCTGGAGGCAGCGTAATTGAACGAGATTAAATTTAATTTCTAAACCAAATCGTAAAAAGGGGCAATATATTGTTGCTCCTTTTCTATTTTTGGGGCTGTATCCAATTTTCAATCGTTCGTACTCATGCCAAGCATCAAAGATATTACCAATTATTTAGAGCAACTCGCCCCACTGGCTTATCAAGAAAGTTATGATAATGCTGGATTAATCGTTGGTTCTCCACAAACTACAGTTTCTGGTGTACTTATTACGCTTGATTGTACCGAAGAAATTATTCATGAAGCGATAAAAAGAGATTGTAATTTGATTGTGGCACATCATCCAATTGTTTTTAAAGGATTAAAACGCTTTAATGGAAAAAATTATGTAGAACGTGCGGTGATGCTCGCCATCAAAAATGATATTGCCATTTATGCTACACATACCAATCTGGACAGTGTAAAAGGTGGTGTGAATTTTATGATTGCCGAAAAATTAGGCTTGGAAAATGTAAAAATTCTTTCGCCTAAAAAGCAAATCTTAAAGAAATTAGTCACGTTTGTGCCAACTGAAAATGCTCCCAAATTATTAGAAGCACTTCATGAAGCTGGTGCTGGACAAATCGGTGAGTATAAAAATTGTAGTTTTTCGGTAGAAGGAACGGGAAGATTTACGCCTTCGGGCAATGCGAATCCAGTAATTGGTACTTTGAACGAAGCCGAAGAAGTAATAGAAAATAGGATAGAAGTAATTTTTGATGCTCATCAAGAATTTAAAATTATCAAAGTACTAAAATCTGCTCATCCTTATGAAGAAGTAGCCTATTATGTCAGTGTCCTTGAAAACGAAAATCAAGAAGTTGGTTCTGGCGTAGTGGCAACATTAGCAGAATCTTTATCTGAAATTGACTTCTTAACAATGCTGAAAAGTAAAATGGCATTAAAAGTAATTCGCCATACGCCATTGTTAGGCAAAGAAATTAAGAAAGTTGCTCTTTGTGGAGGAGCTGGCGGATTCTTATTGAAAGATGCAATTAGCCAAGGAGCTGACGTTTTTATTACCGCAGATTACAAGTATCACGAGTTTTTTGATGCCGAAAATCAAATTATTATCTGTGATATAGGACATTATGAGTCAGAAGTTTATACAAAGGAGTTAATTGTTAGGTATTTGTCTGAAAAATTTAGTAATTTTGCGGTTCTCAAAAGTCAGGTCAATACAAACCCTGTACAGTATTTTTGATTTTGTTATCAGTGATTCGTGATTGGTTCAAATTGATTAATTATCTTTCCTTGAAAATGCAGGATAATTAGTCCATCTCAACTAATAACTTAATACCGATAGCGGTTACACAGATAAAACCGAATAAAACCAATGGCAGCAGTAGCAACCGAAACAACCATTGCTCAGAAATTAGAAGCTCTTTTGAAGCTTCAAAACATAGATTCAGCCTTGGATGGCATCAAAAAGATGCGAGGCGATTTACCCGAAGAAGTACGTGATTTGGAAGATGAAGTTGCTGGTATCGAAACCCGTATTAGCAAATTCAACAAAGAAATCGCTATTTTGGAAGAAGACATTACAAAAAACCGTAATGCTAAAAAAGAAGCTGAAAAGTTGGTAAATAAGTACAAAGACCAACAAATGAATGTGCGCAATAACCGTGAGTATGATGCAATCTCAAAAGAAATTGAATTGCAACAACTTGAAATGGAATTGGCTGACAAACGTACTCGTGAATTTGAATTCAAGATTTTGAATAAAAAAGACGATGTTTCTGAAACAGAAACTCGTTTGAATACTCGTAAAAAAGACCTTGATGCAAAAAAGAAAGAATTAAATGTTTTGATTGCTGAAAGCGAAGAAGACGAACAAAAATTAATGAACAACCGTGATAAGGCTGTGAAATTTGTTGAAGAACGTTTATTACGCCCTTACGATAAATTGCGTGGAAATTATCCAAATGGTTTAGCAGTTGTTTTAGTAAAACGTGGTGCTTGTGGAGGTTGTTTTAGTGCAGTTCCACCACAACGTCAGGCTGACATCAAAGACAAGAAAAGAATTATTGTTTGCGAACACTGTGGACGTATTTTGGCAGACGTTGAAGATATTGTTTTCATCTCTAAGAAATAAGCCTTTTGGTTTGCAAGACAAAAAGCCCGTAACCTCAACGTTATGGGCTTTTTTCATGTTAGCTACATCAGAATGATTTGGTCTGATTGCCAACAATTTGCCTTAAATATTATTGCATAAATTCCGTTTATACAATAATCAACGCATCAAATGAAAAAAAATCCTCCAAACCATATTGATAAGATTCAGCTTTGGTTGAGAAAATACGCTTCCAAGAAAATGCATCTTACTTTTTGGATGACTTTATTGTTGATAACTACTTCGGGAAAAGCCTCAGATTTCGAAATGAATGGCACCATGCAAAAAGCCTACTCTGAAATCTTGAAAATGAAAATTGCCAATGGAAGAAGTATTTTAGCACATGATAAATCTGTAAATGGCATAAATGTTTATCTAAACAGTTATGCTGATTTAATAGAATTGATGATTACGGAAGATAAATCTCTCTATGAAAAGTTTATCAATCAACAAGATGAACGGATTGATTTGATTGAAAATCTTGATAAAAAATCACCTTACTTTCGTTTTTTATTGGCAGAGCTTCATTTGCATTCAGCTTTTGTAAAACTAAAATTCGGACATGAAACCAAAGGAAGTTGGGAAATTATTAAAGCCTACAAATTACTGGATGCCAATGCCAAAGAATTTCCTAATTTTTTACCCAATCAAAAATCTCTCGGTTTATTGCATATCTTAATTGGCTCTACTCCCGAAAACTACCAATGGGTAATTAAACTGATTGGACTGAAAGGAAATATTAAACTAGGATTGAGTGAATTACAAAATGTGATTCATAAAGACAGTGTTTTTAAAGAAGAAGCACAATTTTTAGATTATGTCGTTCATGCTTATATCCTGAAATTCAATCCTAAAAAATTGAGTGAGTTTCAGCAATTTATTAGTCAGCATCAAGATAATTTACTCTTTCAGTTTTTTGGCGTAACTACTTTTATGAAAGAAGGGAAAAGTGAAATTGCTTTTAACATTCTTGAAAATCGACCAGAAAGTAATGAGTACTTGTCTTTCCCATTCCTTGAATATCTTAAAGCAGATATTTTATTGCAGAAAGGGCAATATCAATTGGCATCAAAAGGTTTTCAAAGTTTTTTAGCTCATTATAAAGGTTTTAACTTTGTGAAAGATACTTATTACAAAATCTTTTTAAGTTATTGGTTGAATAATGAAGATGCCAAAGGAAGAGTATTCTTAGAAAAAGTAAAATTAGTAGGCGAAAATATTGTTGAAGCCGACAAGGCTGCGACCAAATTTGCAGACAACTTTTTAGCATTAAATCCTAAAAAACCGATTAGTCAGAAAGTACTGATGAAAGCTCGTTTGGCATGTGATGGCGGTTTTTATGACAAAGCTTTGATGATTCTGGAGAAGTATTCAGAAAGTAATTTTGAACAAATTCAAGACCGAATGGAATTTAACTACCGAAAAGGAAGAATTTTTCAACTGTCAAACAATATTCTACAAGCAATTCCTTTTTATGAACGTGCAATTGTTTTATCCGCACAGCAAATTGTTTCTTTTGGTGCTAGTTCGGCTTTACAATTGGGCTATATTTACCAAGTAAAAGGTGAAAAAGGAAAAGCAAAAAGCTATTTTGAAAAAGCTATTTCTTACAAAAAACACGAGTACAAAAACTCTATCGACAACAAAGCAAAAGCGGCTTTGAATGAATTAGGATACTGAGGAGTGTAGAGTTTTGAGTTTGGAATGCAGAGCTTCAAACTACAAAAATTAGATTAGTTGAGAAGACTATACCCGCTGATATTACAGATTAAAATCTGTGAGGTAATGAAATGGTATCGTTTAAGATGTGTTATTCTCAGAAGTAAAAAAATAAAATATTATAACAAAATAATAAGCCACAAGCTAATTGCTCAAAGCTATAAAACCTAACAATCAAATTCATGAAACTACTTAAGCTATTTTTATTAATCCTTACTTTTCAGTTTATTAATTACGCTGCCAAAGCGCAAGCCATTAGTTATTATCCTTTCAATAGTCAATTGTCGATTGCTACCAATCCAACCAAAGTAGTTTGGATGGATTTTCGTTTTCAGATGAATTCTTTTACTTCTTCATTGAATACAGAACCCGCATTGATGGTTAATCTTGGTTATACTAAAAATGCCTTTATTTATGCGGGCGGTGGAGTAAACTTTGGAATTGTAGCTTCTATTGTTGATAATCAAGACGTCGTAAAAGGTTATTTCGGAAGTGTTGGGATGCGTGCTTATCCGTTTGAGAAAGCACCCAAAGTGAGTGTCAATTTTGAACTCAGTCCTTATGTAAATTATGATGGGACAAGTGGTGTTTTCAGAGCTTGGTTAGGTGTTGGCTATCATTTTGGTGGAAAGAAATAATTTGTAGAGTTTTAAAAACAGAAAAGACTTCGTTTGTAGCGAAGTCTTTTCTGTTTTTAACCTAATTGATTTTAAACTGCACTCTACGATTTTTTGCTTTATTTTCATCAGTATCATTAGGGACAAGTGGTTGCGTTTCGCCATAGCCTTTTGCAATCATCCTGTCGGCTTTGATGCCTTTAGTCGTTAAGTAATCTACCACCGCTTTTGCTCTTTTTTCTGAAAGTTTCAAGTTGGCATCATCATTTCCAACATCATCCGTATGAGCTGATATTTCTACTTTAATGGTTTTATTACCATCCAACAAAGCCACCAAACGGTCTAATTCTTCTCCTGATTCAGGCTTTAATTCGGCTTTACCAGTTTCAAAAGTAATATCTTGTAATTGTACCACTACATCTTTTTTCAACACTGCTAAAGGTATTTTTTTCAATCTATCTTTAAAAGCATCAACAGTATCGGGCTTGAATGAGCGTGAGAAAAATGAATAACCTAAAGTATTGGCTGCAAATTTGTAAAGTTTGCCAATTTCAAGCGTAACATTGGCAATGTCTTTATCCACTTTTACTTCTAACAACTGTTTCGTTTCAGCGTCCATTACTTTTACTTTTGGGTCTTTCAAAATTGCTTTGGTATCTTTATCAAGCAACTGAAATTGGAAAACTAATTTCTTTGGAATCAGCTCAATATTTTTCTCGATATTATCGGTTTCTTTGGCTGTACTCATGTCCATTTTACCACGATAGGGCAAATAATCCGCCAATGGCGAAGTCGTTACATCATACTTACTTCCAACTCGATAAATCATAGAAAACAAACCGTTGGCATCTACAACTGTATTAATCGCTCTTTCTTTTGGGTTGGAGCTTTTTGACGTCAACTTTGTAGCAATTGGTTGTTTGGTAATGGCATCAATTACTTTTCCGTCAACGGTTACTAATTTATATTTTCGGTATTTATCAGGAATCGTTACGGTATAAATATCGCCTGCAGTGTGATAATACATTAAATCTCCAGCAGCCGACACAGAAGCAAATTGGTCATCTTCTTCAGTATTGATGTATTCTAAATTAATAGGAGTACTCCAAGAGCCATCATCTTCTTGAAAAGATTGATACAAATCAAAACCACCTACTCCATCTTTTCTGACAGAACTAAAAATCAAAGTACGGTTATCAGCCATGATTCTAGGTGCTTTCTCACAATCCATATTGATGGGTGCAGGTAGTTTTTCGGCAACTCCCCAAGTTTCATCATCTTGTTTTTTAGAAACCCAAATGGTGTAACACAGAGCTTTATCTTTCCTTTTAGAAAAATTATCACGAATAAAATACATAGATTTTCCATCAGCAGAAACCGAAGGAAAACCTTCGTAAGCTTTGGTATTGATATTATTACCAAACGTTTTTGGTTCTGACCAATCTGTGCCGTTCCAAGTAGAGTGATAAATATCCATATCGCCTTGCCCACCTTCAAAAGAAGCAAAAAAGAAAAGGGTTTTTCCGTCGTAGCTAATAGATGGTCCACCGATTAAATCATTGTCTTTCCCGATTTTATTGATATTCACGATGGGTTTAGGAGGCGTCCATCTATTTTTTTCATTTTTTGTGGTGTAATATAATTCCCATTTTCCTTCGCCAGCACGATCGGTTTCAAAAATCATGGTTTTGTTATTGGCGCTGATGGAAGGAGCGTATTCATTAAATGTTGGGTGATTGACTGGTGGGCCTAATGAACGGCGTACTTGGGCAAAATTCACTGAAGTATTGTAAAAGCACAATACCATTAAAAATAAGAGCGAGCTAAGACGATTCATTGAAATTTCGGGTTTGGTTGTATGAAATTTTCTAGGCTTAAAGGCAAAATCCAAAGATTAATAAACACCAAATGAGCAGCATATCTCGGCTGGATTTCTAAACAAAATACATGAATTAAAATATATAAAAAAGTACTGATTAAAGAACAAAAGGCAAAGGTTTCAATAGTATTCAAATGCTTTTTTCGGAATAACTTAAAAAGATAAATACCATTACTTAGATAACTTATTAAAACGGTAAAAGTGGATAAAAGGAAAACTGCTTTCATCCATAAAATCCAAATGGGGTTTTTACTCGGCGGAATTCCCTTTGCAAAAAACCAATAGGAAGTAAAATAAGGCACTAACAAACGGATGGCTCGCTGTTGCGATTGACGAATGTTTGCTTGCCAATTGGTTTTTACTCTTTCAATCGTTATTGGTTTTAATATTGCTCGCAAAGCTTCCCCGTTCCAATGAAGTGGTTCGGCAATTTTTTTGAATTGCGTAATATCTTCGGCATTATAACTTCCTTTCGCTTTAGCATTGAATCCTACATAAATACTCCATATTCCGTTTTGGGGAGGCTGATAAGTCCATTTTCCAGAAATATTTCTGTATAAATTCATGGCAACAAACAAGAATAAACTAAAGACAAGTCCATACTGCCTAAGTGTTGCTTTACTGCTATGAATTAATGTTTTTTTACTAATTACTTTCAGGTAAAAAAGACCAAATCCAAAAAATAATAAATAATAGAAACTCAAAGGACGAACAAACTGTGCCAAGCCAAAAGTAAATGCAATGGCTAAAATCAGTAAAGTTCTTGGTAAAATACCAAAAGTATTTTCATTTTGCAAATACCTGATTAATAGAAAATTACCGATTACAAAAAAGAACAGAAAATTAAACTCAGCCGCCAGAAAACCCATTAAGCTTAAATAGGACACACAGATGGAAAGGCTAAACGTTCCTACATATTTTATCCAAGAAAATTGCGTTTTGAAACTGAAATGCGTTAGAATAATTGCCGTGATATATTGACAGATATTAAGAAATTGAATGATTACTGGATTAATAGAATCAAAGATGTTAAAAATTTTACTGATTAAAAAAGGATGTCCAGGCGCTTGAAAGAAAAGAAATTGAGGAGACATATTTCCAGTTTTTAAAAACAAAATGCCTTCTTCATAATAGTTTTTGAAATCTGAAATCTGAGTATAATTCCAAAGAGTAATTAAACAGTAATAAGTAGCAAAAACGAATGTAATAAATAGTAAAAAAATAATGAAAGATGGTGATTGCGACGAGATACTCGTCCTGAACAAAGGGAATTTAAACTTCAATTTTTTCATTCGTTAGGTTTGCAAAATAAGACAATATTTAGGCACAAGCAAAATCAAATTTTTTGAGCTATCTTAAAATCTGTAACTTTGCAAATACTTCAAAATAACCATTAGTAAAAGATGACACAAATTAACAAAAATAGTGTACTGAAAACAATTTATCAGAATATCCCTTTTAAAAGACAAATTTTTGAACTCATCAGAAGCATCTATGTTCCTTCAAAATCTGTTTATCGTCATCTTTTTTTTGATGGAAAATTTAAAGTAAAAGTTGAAGGTGATAAATCTTTCTACATCAATCATTACAATACACACGGTTTTATTATTGAAGACGGTCTTTTCTGGGTTGGTTTAGGCGTTGGCCGTGAAGGTTACTCTTTAAGATTATGGACGCAACTTTCTAAATCATCAAAAGTAGTTTTTGATGTGGGTGCAAATACAGGAATGTACTCTTTGCTGACCAAAAGTGTAAATCCTTCAGCCGCAGTTTATGGCTTTGAACCCGTAAAAAGAACACACGATAAGTATGCAGCAAACTGTAAATTGAACAATTATGAGGTAAGAGCTGAATGGATGGCGGTTTCGGATTTCACGGGCGAACTTACTTTGTATGATATTCCAGAAGCCAATAACTATAGTGCTACTTTGAACAAAGAGTTTTCGGATGTTCGCCACGTTTCTCATAAAGACACTCGTTTTGAAACAAAAGTACCAGCGACAACGCTGAAAGATTATATAGAAGCCAATAACATTACGAACATTGATTTAATGAAAGTGGATGTGGAAATGCACGAACCAGAAGCTTTGCGTGGAATGGGAGAGTATTTGCAGAAATTCCAGCCAACTTTATTAATCGAAATTTTCACGGATGAATTAGGCAAACAAGTACAAGAAATTCTGAAAGGGTGCAATTATCTTTTTTACAGTATTGATGAAGACGGTACAACAACTTTACAAAAAGATATTATTGCTACAGACGAATCAAACTATTTGATTTGTCGTCCAGAAATTGCTAGAAGCTTGGGCTTGCTGAAAGTGTAATTTTATGAAGATGGAAAGTATCGTTCATAAAAATACTTGGGTAATCATTGTGTATTATAATGGTTTGGAATGGATTGAACGCTGTTTGAAAAGTTTTGAAAACAGTCATTTCAAAGACCAAATTATTGTTGTTGATAATCATTCGCCTGAAAAAAAGGGTATAGAGTTGATTAAAGAGCAATTTCCAGCAGTAAAACACATTGAGCTAAACGAAAACATCGGTTTTGGAAGAGCTAACAATTTGGGCATTGAATATGCCATTGAAAGGAATGCAGAATATGTTTTTCTGTTGAATCAAGACGCTTGGCTGATTGAAAATGATTGTGTAGAACGTTTGGTGAAAGTAGCAGAACGAAATCAAGATTTTGGTATAATTAGTCCTGTGCATTTTAATTCAGAGCAAACTGCTTTAGACGAAGGTTTTGGGATTTACTTGTCAACTTCGAAAAACTGGCAATGGGCATCTGATACTTTTTTTGAAAGTAAGAAAGAAATTTACGAGTTGCCTTTTGTAAATGCCGCTGCTTGGTTGCTGAATTTGAAGGCATTTCATAAAATCGGTTACTTCGACCCAGCTTTTTTTATGTATGGTGAAGACGTTGACCTTGTGAATCGTACACTTTTTCATCGTTTCAAAATCGGTTTCGTTCCGAACGCAAGTATTGTTCATGCACGAGAAAATCGTCTGAAAAGTATCAATAAAGCCAGTCTTTCCTATTCAGAAAAAATGCAATTCTACGGACAATACTTGGCGCTGCTCAAGAATGTTCGTTGGGGTTTAGGAAAAGCTTTTGTAAAATTTCAAACACTTTGGTTAACTCATATTATTGAGCAAATTGCTCAGCAATCTTGGAAAAGAAGCTGGCAAATACTATTCATCGGATTCAGAATGATGGGTAGATTGATTCAACTCTATTTATCAAGACAAAAATATAAACGAGGTTTCTCGAAGTAATTTTGTTGTTTAATCTTTATTTAATGGGCATCGTCATACGTCAAAGCATCAAAAGTTCCATTGTTACCTACGTCGGAGTAATCATCGGAACGGTCAATGTTTTGTTTCTTTATAGTAAATTTCTTTCACCTCAGCAATTAGGTTTATATACGGCTTTAATTAGTTTTCCTCAAGTATTTGCAGCATTCTCAAATTTAGGAACGCCCCATGTTGGCGTAAGATTTTTTACTCGATTTGCTGATCCTGAACGCCAACACAATGGTTTTTTCGGGTATTTATTGTTAGCTCCATTCGTTGGTTTTTTGCTGTTTTTACTTTCTTATGTAGGTTTAAAAGGTGTTTTTCAGTCGGTTTATATGGATAATTCTCCATTACTGATTCAATATTATTGGTACTTGCCTTTAATTACTTTTTTCCTGCTTTATGCAACTACTTTAGAAACCTACAGCAAAGTTCATCTTCGGATTGTTGTACCAACGATTCTCAGGGAAATTTTTCTAAAATCATCTAATTCCATTTTAGCGTTATTGTTTGGCTTTAAGTTCATTACTTTCGACCAATTGCTGAATGGCATTATTCTGGTTTATTTCTTGAACATCTGTTTCTTGTTAATTTACATCAAAATCTTAGGGAAACTTTACCTTCGTTTTGATTTTAGTTTCTTGAAACAACCGATTTTCAAAGAAATGTATATGTACGGACTTTGGACTATTCTTGGTGGAGCAACGGCTACGCTTTTGCCCAATATCGAAAAATTGATGCTTCCTGCCTACAAAGGAGGTTTAGACAGTACGGCTATTTTCTTCATTGCTTCAAGTATCGGAATGGTGATTGCCATTCCTAGAAATGCCATTGCTTCAATCACAGAGCCACTTTTAGCGGAATCTTGGAAGAACAATAATCTTGAACATATCGAAGAAATTTACCAAAAATCAGCCCTGAATTTATTGATTGTCGGTGGTTTTCTGTTCTTGGGAATTTGGACAAATATTGATGCGGTTTTTCAAATTATTCCAAATGCGGCTGTGTATAGTCAAGGGAAATTTGTGGTTTTAATGGTTGGACTTTATAGCGTTTTCGACATGGCTACAGGTTTAAATTCTGAAATCCTAAAGAATTCGCCTTATTATAAATATGATTTTGGATTTTACATCATCCGTTTTGTGGTACTCTTATTGGTGAATTTAATTTTTATTCCAATTTATGGCTATAATGGTGCGGCTTTGGCAATGTTGGTTTCGGTGGTAGTGTATAATTTAGTAAAATTCTTTTTTATCAAGTATAAACTTAATCTTCAACCATTCAATTTAGCGACGGTAAAAACGCTTTTATTAGGCTTTTTCACTTATGGAATCACACTTTTTATTCCAAGTTTTGAAGGCAACATTTGGATGAGTTTTGTGAATATCACTATAAAATCCGTTTGCATTACGATACTCTTTGGTGGAGGAGTCTTGTTTTTTAGAATTTCAGAAGATTTAAGTAGAACAGTAGAGTCTTTGTTTAGTAAAATAACGAGAAGGTAGTTATTAGAATAATTAAACCGTTTAAATAAAAGACCTAATCACCAATCACTATTTACTAATCACTACATACGAATCAAAACTATGAAAATATTATTTACTTTTGGTGGCTTGCCACATTATTATAACTTGGTTCTCAATCGTTTGAATCGTATTGAAGGACAAGAAATCGTTGTGATTGCTCCTAAAAGTGGTGGAAAAACGGTTGGTTCTGGCGTGCATCAAACCTTAGATGGTATAGAATTCAAAGTACATTTCTTAGAAGAATACAAAACACTTTGGGGGAAACCTTTCTTCAAGAATTTTATAGAAACCATCGAAGCCGAGCGACCAGACGTAATTGTTACGATTTGGCCTTATATCTTGGCTTTTGTATATAATCCGATGTTACTTTGGAAAATAAGAAGCATGGGAATTAAATTGATACTCAAGGAAATTCCGTTCAATATTCCAAAATTCAAAGAAGCCCTTGATTTTTATGCCAACGGAGGTGTTGCTTCGGAAACGATGCAAACCAATTTAAAACCTGATAGTTTGGCTTTTAAATTGAAATATACTTTACTGAAATACTCCTATAAAAGAGCTTTTAATTTGGTTGATGCTCACGTAGATTATACCGAAGAAGCTTACGAAGTATTTGGCAGTTATGGCGTGCCGAAAGAGAAAATCTTTGTGATTTACAATTCGCCAGATACTGATTTGATTTTGGCAGATAAAGCTAAAATTGAAGGAGTTAATACTGTTTTGCCAGAAAATCCATTGCGACTTTTACACGTCGGTAGATTGGTGAAATGGAAAAGAGTAGATATGCTGATTGAGGTTTTTAGTAAACTTTTGGTGCAATTTCCAACGGCGGAATTAGTAATTGTTGGAACTGGTCCAGAAGAGCAAAACCTCAAAGAACAAGCTATCGCTTTGGGCATTGAAAAACAAGTAATTTTTACGGGGGGAGTTTATAAAATGACCGAACTCGGACAATATTTTAATGCTTCGCTTGTATATGTTCTGGCAGGAATGGGCGGTTTGTCAATCAACGATGCGATGTGTTTTGATAAACCCATTGTTTGTGCAGTAGCAGACGGAACAGAGAAAAAATTGGTAAGAGATGGCTACAACGGCTTTATTTTTGAGGATGGTAATGCCGATGATTTATTTAAAAAATTAGCTGTACTTTTGTCTGACCCAGCAAAAACTCGCCAAATGGGACTTAATTCTGGTCAAATTATTCGTGACGAAGTAAATATCCATGTGGTAATTAAAAATTATCAAAGGGCTTTTGAGAGCTGTCGGTCATCGGCTGTCAGCAATCAGGGTTAAACTGTTGAATTAAAATTGAGTTGACAAATTGATTGAAAACTCATGGCATGACTCTAAGTCATGCCATGAGTAATTCATAATATCAAAAAAAGCTGAAAGCCTAAAGCTGACCGCTGATGACCATATTAAAATGTTTGTTTTAAAATACATATTAAAAGGACCATATCATGCTTTCAGAACTCCTGAAAGTCGTGAATTACTAAAGCTTTTCAGAAAGTACGGAGATGTAAAACGCTACGAAGCTCGTGAAGTAACATTTCAAGGAATGACATTCCAAGTACCTGATTGTATGTCTTTTCTTTTTCAGTTTCAAGAAATTTTCGTTGAACAGTTTTATAAATTCAATACAAATTCGGCAAACCCTGTGATTTTAGATTGCGGAGCAAATATTGGTTCAAGTTGTGCATTTTTCAAAAGAGAATATCCAAATGCTCAAATCACAGCTTTTGAGGCTGATGCTAAAATTGCTACAATACTCCAATCAAATCTAAGTAAAAATGGATTTTCGGACGTAGAAGTAATCAATAAAGCCGTTTGGATTGATGACGAAGGCATTGAATTTGCCTCTGAAGGCTCTGACGGAGCATCAATTTATGGCGAAGGCGATAAAGTAAAAGTTGCTTCTTTTCGTTTGAAAGATGTACTTGACAAAACGCCTTCGGTTGATATGTTAAAGATGGATATTGAAGGAGCTGAAACGGCAGTGTTGAAAGACTGTACCGACTCATTAAAGCAAGTAAAAAACATCTTTATCGAATATCACGCTTTTCCAGAACAAGCACAGGAATTAGGTGAAATTCTGAATATTTTGGCTAAAAATGGTTTCCGTTACTTCATCAATTCTGCTCAAGACCGCACAAAACCGCTCGTTAATCATCGCTATAAAGGCAATGATTTGATGGATTTGCAATTAAACATTTTTGGCTATCGTCCATAATATGAAAATTACGATTTTAAGCACTTTTGATACTTATGGCGGAGCGTCTATCGCTGCTTCTAGGCTCAATAAAGCCTTAAATGACAATGGCTTAGAATCAAAAATGCTTGTGCAAGACCAAAAAGGGAAAGCTCCCAATGTCGAAGCAATTGCTCCAAATTGGTTCTTGAAAAAAGTAGCTCTTGCCAGATTCGCTTTCGATCGCTATCAATTTGCTTTTTATGAAAAATCCAAAGCAGTAAGATTTATCTTTTCACAAGCAAAAATAGGTATTGATATTAGTCAACATTCATTGATTAAAAAAACTGATATTATTCATTTACATTGGATAAATTTTGGATTTCTTTCACTTAATTCTCTCAAAAAACTTATTGAAACCCAAAAGCCAATTGTTTGGACTTTGCACGATATGTGGGTTTTTACGGGTGGTTGTCATTATTCAAGAGACTGTACTCATTATCAACAAAGCTGTGGAAATTGTACAGAATTTCTTAAAAATCCTTCTTCAACAGATTTGTCAAATCAAGTCTGGAAAGCTAAACAAGAAATTTTTCAAAATGCCAACATTACCATCGTTGCTTGTAGCAATTGGTTAGCAAAAAAAGCGAAGGCGAGTACTTTATTAGAAGGCAAGAAAATTGTTTCGATTCCAAATCCAATTGATACTTCATTGTTCAAACCGACCAAAAAATCAATTGCTCAACAGCACTTTCAATTAGATACCAACAAACGTTATATACTTTTTGCGGCGGCTAAGATTAGTGATGTTCGGAAAGGATTTGTCTATTTTAAAGAAGCTTTAGCGATTTTAAAAAAAAAGTATTCGGTTGATAATAAGGAGGTTGAGCTAATTATTTTCGGACAAGCGAATGCCAATGATTTTGAAAATCTTCCTTTTAAAGTAAATGTTTTAGGCAAACTTTCAGATTTATCTGAAATCGCTTTGGCGTATTCCTCCGCTTCTGTTTTTGTAGTTTCTTCTTTGGAAGATAATTTGCCGAATACCATTATGGAATCTTTGGCTTGCGCAACACCAGTTGTTGGTTTTGAAACAGGTGGCATTCCTGAAATGATTAAACATCAAAAAAATGGATATTTAGCTACTTTTAAATCTGCTGAAGAGCTGGCAAAAGGTATTTTCTGGACATTGTTTCAAGCTGATTATCAATTACTTTGTCAAAATGCCAGACAAAAAGTGATTGGAAATTATGCCGAAGAAGTAGTAGCGAAACAGTACCAAGCTTTATATGAATCATTATTATGAAATTAAGTATCATTACCATTACTTATAACGCTGAAAAATTCCTAAAAAGAACCATCGAGAGTATTTTAGCTCAATCAAACCAAGATTTTGAGTACATTATTATTGATGGAAAATCGAAAGATTCAACCTTGGAAATTGCGAAAGCTTATGGCGAAAGAGTAAACCTTTTAGTATCTGAACCAGACAAAGGTTTATACGATGCCATGAATAAAGGTTTGCGTTTGGCTAAGGGAGATTTTGTCTGGTTTATGAACGCTGGCGACGAAATTAATGATAGTGAAGTAGTGGCAAATTTTATGCAATCTTTGGCTGAAACCAATGCTGATGTGTTTTATGGAGATACTTATTTTGTAGAAGAAAACGGTACAATTCAAGGCTTACGTTCAGTAATTACGCCGCATCGTTTGCCCAAAAACCTTAAATGGCAAGATATGAATTTAGGGATGTTGGTTTGTCATCAAGCCTTTATCGCTCGTAAATCTATCGCTCCTTTTTATCTTGAAAATAACCTCAGTGCTGATATTGATTGGGAAATTGAATGTTTGAAAAGAGCGAAAAAAGTACAGTTTTTAGATACAGTAGTGGCAAAATACTTGGTTGGTGGCATTTCCAACAAACAATTAAAACGCTCCTTACTCGACCGCTATGAAGTATTGAAAAAGCATTTTGGCTTTTTCGGTGTAATCATGGCACATATACAAATTACTATTCGAGGAGTAAAGTTGATACTTAAAAAGGGCGGGAAGTATTGGTAGGCAATACCAAAAATGCCCGTGCTTCCAGCGACATGACTTCTTCTTTTTTGTAAAACAATAAGGCTCTATCTCGCAAAGCGTATTCGCTACTTAAAAAAGCATTGCACGCTTCCAGTAATGTTTTTTCTCTCCCAAATCTGTCTAAAAAAGCCTCAACGGTTTTCAACCAAAACCAAGTAAGTGTTTCGTGATAACCTCTTTCAAAGTTGATAGGTCCTCCAACAGAACTATTGAATAAAATAATTCTTTGTCGTACCAAGTGCATCGACTGCTTAAGATTATACTGACGCAAATACCAAACGCCCATCGCTAAATGCGCTTCATGTGTCCAAGCCTCAGCTGGCAAAGTACAAGTGTTGAATTTTTCTATTAAGGATTCTATTTCAGATTCGGATTGGAAAAGACGCATAGTTGTATGGCTATCAGGTTTCGGTCATCAGCTTTCAAAACTTACTTTACATAGAAGTTTTTAATATAATTGCTGATATGGTATGATATTGATAATAAAAATACTATTTTTTTGATAAATCAAAAATTAAATACCCTAAATTTTAAAAATAAAAACCCTTGCAGGCTTGCAAGGGTTTTGTAAACAGAAAGCTGATATCTGAAATCCGACTACTGATAGCCTCTTAAATTCCCAAAATCTTCTTATTCAATTCAATATCAGCACCACCGCCAGCAAAATCATCAAATACTTTAGATGTCGCTTGGATGATGTGTGAGTCAATAAATGGAGCGCCTTCTGTTGCACCTTGAACAGGGTCTTTGATAGCACATTCCCATTCTAACACTGCCCAACCATCGTAGCCGTATTGGGTTAATTTAGAGAAAATAGAACCAAAGTCAACTTGTCCATCGCCCAAAGAACGGAAACGACCAGCACGATTTACCCATGATTGATAACCGCCATAAACGCCTTGTTTCCCAGTAGGGTTAAATTCAGCATCTTTTACGTGGAACATCTTGATTCTTTCGTGATAGAAATCAATGTATTGTAAATAATCTAAACATTGCAATACAAAGTGAGATGGATCATAAAGCAGGTTAGCACGTTTGTGATTACCTACTTTTTCTAAGAACATTTCAAAAGTAACACCATCATGTAAATCTTCTCCTGGGTGAATTTCGTAGCAAAGGTCAACTCCTGAATCTTCAAAAGCATCCAAAATAGGCAACCAACGATTAGCTAATTCGGTAAAACCTTGTTCTACCAATCCAGCAGGGCGTTGAGGCCAAGGATAAACTGTATGCCACATCAAAGCACCAGAGAAAGTAGCATGAGCTTTCAAACCTAAGTTCTGAGAAGCTTTTGCTGCATACTTCAATTGTTGCACAGCCCATTCTGTACGGGCTTTTGGATTTCCTTTTACTGAATCTGGTGCAAAACCATCGAACATTACATCGTAAGCTGGGTTTACTGCAACTAATTGTCCTTGTAAGTGTGTTGAAAGTTCAGTGATTTGGATACCTTTATCCGCCAATTTACCTTTCAATTCATCGCAATAAGTTTTTGATTCGGCAGCTAATTGTAAATCAATTGCACGAGCATCCCAAGTAGGAATTTGTACTCCTTTATATCCTAAGTCAGCTACCCAAGAAGTAATTGAATCAAGGGTATTGAAAGGAGCAACGTTATCTAAAAATTGTGCTAAAAATATAGCAGGACCTTTGATTGTTTTCATGGAATAATTGTGAGTTGTGAATGAGTGAATTATGAGTCAGAACTCTTTTTTCTCAATAGTTCTCCTGTTGTTTTTCTGGATTTTGATAGAATTTTTAATATTTCATTTCCTTCTTCCATTAAACTTTTCAATTTTACTTCTTGAAAGAAATTAGCATCAATTGAATATTCCAACCAAAATATACTTTCATCAAGTTCTTCGATGACAATACTTAATTTTGAAAAAAACTCTTTGTTACTTCTAGCTCTTCTTGTAGCACGGTAATTAGCAACTGAAGATGCGGACGAACGAGCTAATTGTCGAGCAATATTTTTAGCAGATAAAGACTTTAAAAATAATTCATCACATACAGGAATACATCTGAGTCCAAAGTTTTTTATTCTTTGAAACATTCGTTCTGCAAAATCTTTTTGTGTATGACTATTTTCCATAAATCTTATGTGTAGTAAACAAAATAAGTTGTGAAATAATGAGTTAGCGCAATTTTGAAATTCACTAACTCACTAATTCACAACTCATTCACTAAACATCTAAACCTTCACCCAGCTTTGGCTTCTGTGGCTGTCGAGAATTCTTTCGCAGATTAATAATTCTCTATATCCATCAGCAAAAGTTGGATACGTTGGCTTTTCTGGTTGTTTACCAGCAGCAACGGCTGCATATACTTCTTTGAATAATTGCTTAGAAGTATCAGGGAAACCTTCGTTGTGTCCACCTGGGAATGTCATCAATGCACTTGCTTCTGGATACGCTAAAGAAGGATCACGCATTAAAGATTGGTTGTAGCCATCACGATTACCAATCCAGATTTCGTTTGGTGCTTCTGAGTTGAAAGCAAATGTTTTCTTTCCACCAGAAATCTCTAATTTCAATTGATTTTTACGTCCAGCCGAAACTTGAGAAACTGTTACCGAACCTCGATTTCCATTATCGAAACGTAATAAAACGTTAGCATGGTCTTCCGTTGTAATTGTTACATCTGCATAGTCTTCTGGTTGAAGCATTTTGCCAGAATATGTTTCTACTGGTTTCAAAGGCTTTTTACGAGTTTTGTGAATCGTATTGAAATCGGCCATTACTTCAACCGTTTTTAAGCCAGTGATATACTCGATAATGTCCATCAAGTGTGAACCAATATCAGCAATTGCACGAGAATCTCCAGATTTATCTGGTTCTAAACGCCAGTTATAATCAGTTTCATAGAATAACCAGTCTTGTAAATAAGAACCAATTACTGAATACACTTCACCTAAATCACCTTTTTCACGCATTGTTTTCATTTGGCGAACCAAAGGATAATAACGTAAATTGAAGTGAACGGCATTTACCAAACCAGTTTCAGCAGCTAAGGCTACTAATTCTTCAGCTTCGTGTAAATCTTTAGCCAATGGTTTTTCACAAACAACGTGTTTACCAGCCAATAAAGCTGCTTTTGATTGTGAATAATGTAAAAAGTTTGGAGTACAAATATGCACACAAGCAATATCTTCCATTGCCAATAACTGTTCAAACGTACATGGACGCTCGATACCTAATTGTGCAGCCTTGGCAGTCGCTAATTCAATATTTACTTCACAAAGTGCTGTTACTTCTACATTTGGAAGTCTTCTTAATGCCTCAATATGAGCAGGCCCTATAAACCCAGTTCCGACTACGCCGACTTTGATTTTTTCCATGGTTAAATAATTGTTATTTGGATAAGTATTCTTTTTTGATTGAAATTATATGGGATAATAATATTTCTCTACATTCAAATCCTTCAAATATAATTAACATTTATCAGGAATATTGAGGTTTTGTGCTGTTTGGATAGAATTTAGTCTTATTGCTTATTTTTAAACAAAGCAACATCCGACTGCATCATATCATCAACCAATCCTTTTAAATCATATTTAGGCGACCAACCCAATTTTGCTTGGCATTTTGCTGGATCCCCAATGAGCAACTCTACTTCAGTTGGACGGAAATATCTTTCATCTACAGAAACTACGACTTTGCCAATTTCTACTTGGTATTCTGGATTCTGGCAAGCTATTACTTTACCAATTTCATTGACTCCTTCTCCTTCAAATCCAATTTCTATGCCCAAATAAGCAAATGCCATTCTTACAAATTCACGAACACGAGTTGTTACACCAGTTGCAATAACAAAATCTTCAGGTACTTCTTGTTGTAAAATTAACCACATGGCTTCTACGTAGTCTTTGGCGTGTCCCCAGTCACGTTGTGCATCCAAATTTCCTAAGTATAATTGTTCTTGTTGCCCCAAAGCGATTTGAGAAACAGCACGAGTAATTTTACGGGTCACAAAAGTTTCTCCACGTAAAGGCGATTCATGATTAAATAAAATCCCATTTACAGCGAACATATTGTATGCTTCACGGTAATTAACAGTAATCCAGTAAGCGTATAATTTGGCAACAGCGTAAGGAGAACGTGGATAAAATGGAGTAGTTTCCGATTGTGGAACTTCTTGAACCAAACCATACAGTTCAGAAGTAGAAGCTTGATATATTTTAGTTTTTTTATTCAAACCCAATAAACGAACCGCCTCAAGAATTCTCAATGTACCGATACCATCAACTTGAGCAGTATATTCGGGTTCATCAAAAGAAACCTTCACGTGTGACATCGCTCCAAGATTATAAATCTCATCTGGTTGAACTTCTTGAATAATTCTGATAATATTGGTTGAATCACTCAAATCACCATAATGAAGTATAAATTTTACACCATCTTCATGTAAATCTTCATAAAGATGATCAATCCTTTGTGTATTAATTAATGAACTTCTTCGCTTGATACCATGTACTTCATAGCCTTTAGAGAGGAGTAATTCTGCTAAATATGCACCGTCTTGACCGGTGATACCTGTAATAAGAGCTTTTTTCATGTAGTCCAACCCCTGCCCAAGAGGGATTTTAATTTTGGGGGCAATTAAAAATTAAATGTGATTTTATTCAATACAAAAATACTAAACCAAAAAGCTAAAACCCAAGTTCTTACTTTATTTAACTAGTATTCCTCTTTTTATTTCTACTCTGTCGGGCAGTATCATTGCCGAAGGGAAATTTTCTTTAATCGTAACAAAGTATCTTTCAGCATCCATTCTGTTCAGAAAATCACCAATTTTTACTTTATAAATTGGTTGTTGATAGCTAAGATAAGGGTAAATTTCTGGATAAGTTTGGTAAGTATAAATCTTGGCATCATCAGCGGCTTTCCTGTCATTCCCAACATAAATCTGGATTCTGAAACCATTTGCGTAGCGAATACTTTTATTTTTAAGCGAAATCGTATCTAAAATAGCATCCAGTTTTTTGTTGATGTGCATAGGCTCTTCGGTTAAATAAGCCTTTTTTGTATTTTTTTTCGAATAATTCAGCGTATCACTTGCCTCGTTTAATTGTTTGTATTTGGGCAGATATTGCGATAAATCTTCTTCATAAATTTTATCTATTTTTTTATGAGATGATTTTGTACTGGCAGAAGTAGAAGAACCTTTGCTAGAAAGAACCTTGGGGGAACAAGCACTTAGAATTACTAAAAATATGGATAGACAAATAAAAAGAAAGCGTTGCATATAAAATTGAGTTTTTCAGATAGACTTTTGGTGGCTTGAAAAGAAGTATTCATCAAAGATACAATTTTTGACAAAAACTTGAAATATCCTTTTTCATTGTAACTTTGTTTCCGCTATTGAGCATCCTTAATTCTGATTTTTGATTTCTAAAAACCCCATGAATATTCAACAAAATATTTCTTTAAAACCCTTCAATACTTTTGGTCTGGAAGCTTCTGCACAATATTTTGTTGAAGTAAATACTGTTGAAGAACTGAAAGATATTCTCCAAAATCCTGATTTCAAGAACCTTGATAAATTGTTTTTAGGAGGCGGAAGTAATTTACTACTTACCAAGAATTACGAAGGATTAGTCATAAAAATTGCCTTAAAAGGAGTTGAAAAGGTTTTTGAAGACGAAAATTCTGTTCATGTCAAAGCTGGTGCGGGTGAAATTTGGCATCAATTTGTGATGTTTTGTGTAGAGAATCATTATGCGGGTATTGAAAATCTTTCACTCATTCCGGGTACAGTTGGTGCCGCACCCATGCAAAATATTGGTGCTTATGGCGTAGAAATCAAAGATGTTTTTCAGGAATTACAAGCCCTTAATCTGGAAACGCTTGAAATAGAAACGTTCAGTTTAACAGATTGTCAGTTTGGTTACCGTGAAAGCGTTTTTAAACATGCTTTGAAAGGAAAATATGTGATTACTTCGGTTACTTTTCATTTGAATAAAGTAGCGACTTTCAAAACCGCTTATGGTGATATTCAAAAAACATTGGCGGAAATGAATGTGACAGCACTTTCAATCAAAGCCGTAAGCGATGCAGTTATTTCAATTCGTAGAAGTAAATTACCAGACCCAGCCGAAATTGGAAATTCTGGCAGTTTTTTCAAAAATCCTGAAATTCCGATTGAACAATACAAGCAAATTTTGATAGAATATCCAACGTTACCAAGTTACCCAATCAATGAAAATACTGTAAAAGTACCGGCAGGTTGGTTAATAGAACAAGCCGGTTGGAAAGGTTTTAGAGATGGACAAATTGGCGTTCATGCTCGTCAGGCTTTGGTTTTAGTGAATTATGGTGGTGGAAATGGCAACGAAATCAAGAAACTAGCCGAAAAAGTACAGCAATCAGTACTGGATAAATTTGGTATTAAATTGACTCCAGAAGTAAATTATATATAAAACATCTCAAGAATGAACATCCCAAAATTAAAACATACCGAAACGAATAATTTCTTCTTGATGGCAGGAAGTTGTGCCATTGAAAGCCGTGATTTGGCTTTTGAAATTGCTGAAAAAATTAAAGGAATTACAGACCAATTTGGCATTCCTTATATTTTTAAAGGTTCGTATCGCAAGGCAAATCGTACTAAATTAGATTCGTTTACAGGTATTGGCGATATTACTGCTTTAGAAATTTTACAAGAAATTGGTAATCATTACGATTTACCAACAGTTACGGATATTCACGAATCGCAAGAAGCGGAAATGGCTGCGAAGTACGTTGATGTATTACAAATTCCTGCTTTTTTATGTCGTCAAACAGATTTATTGGCTGCTGCTGCTCGCACTGGTAAAGCGGTGAATATTAAAAAAGGGCAATTTATGGCTGGTGTTTCGATGAAATTTGCCGTTGAAAAAATCCTTCATGAAAATCCTTCAGCACAAGTATTTTTAACGGACCGTGGTAATTCTTTTGGCTATGGCGATTTAGTAGTGGATTATCGTAACATCCCTGAAATGCAAGCGCATGGAGTGCCTGTAGTGATGGATTGTACGCACTCTTTACAAAGACCAAACCAAACAACTGGCGTAACTGGCGGACAACCCAAAATGATTGAAACCATTGCCAAAGCAGCCATTGCAGTAGGAGCGGATGGTATTTTTATCGAAACGCACCCAAATCCTGCCATCGCAAAATCTGACGGAGCCAATATGTTGCCTTTGGATAAATTGGAAGAATTGTTAGAAAAACTGGTAAGAGTACGCCAAGCGGTGATATAATTGAGTGAGTTGTGAATGAGTGATTGTTTTTTATTGGATGTATAATTTAAAAATCAATCACTTAATCACAACTCACTCAATCACAATTACCCAAAGTCTGTTTAATAAAATCTTTTTCCCAAAAACAATGTTCAGAAAAACTTTCATTCCAACTTTTCTTGGCTTAATGATGTCTTTGTTTACGATGTCAGTTTCTGCATCGTATGCTTTTGAAAAATCTTTTCAAGAACCTGTTACAAAAGTTGCACAAAACTTCCCTGAAAAGTTTGAAACAGCTTCTAAAAACAGCTATGCAATTGATGTCGTGAGTACTTCTTCGGGAGAATGGACATTTGATAATGCAATGATTGGAGGTTCTGATAACGACTCCAAAAATGGAGAAAAGTCAGTCAGGATGAAAGAAAAAGGGAAACTGACGATGAATTTTGATATTCCGACGGGAATTCAGCAAGTAAAACTGAAGTACGGAATTTATCAAACGGATGAAGAAAGTAGCTTTGAGCTTTGGGTTTCAACCAACGCTGGAAAGACTTGGATGAAAATGGGAAAAGCGATAAAAGCGACGAATAAAAAACTAAAAATAGCAACGTTTGAAGTAATTACTAAAAAGCCAAGTAGAATAGAAATCAGAAAAACCGATGGTACAGAAAACCGCTTGAATATTGATGATATTAGCATTGCTACTTATTCAAACACTGTTAAATCGCCCAATACTTCTGCTACTGTTCAAGAACCGATAGTTTTGATTTCAAAACCTACACGGGATGATAATTTAGCTTTAGGAAATCCTTCAAAAGCGATTTCAAGTACTTCTTCGCCGAATAATTTTTTGATGATAAAAACATCCTATTCGCTTTCTTATAATAAAAGTAAAAACATTGCAAATTGGGTTTCTTGGCATTTGAGTAAAGCTTGGAAAGGTGATGCGGCTCGTCAAAATAACTTTCGTCCCGATAATACTTTACCAGAAGGATGGTACCAAGTTACACCAAGAGATTACTCTGATGCGGGTTTCGACAGAGGGCATTTATGTCCTTCGGATGATAGAGATGGCAATCCAGAAGAAAACCAAGAGACTTTTTTCATGACCAACATGGTGCCACAAGCTCCTGACAACAACCGAGGGATTTGGAAGCATTTAGAAGAATATACAAGAACATTACTCGACCAAGGAAATGAATTATACATTTTGGCGGGAACGCTTGGGCAAGGTGGAACTGGTTCTAACGGCACGACCAAAACAATTGGGAAAAACAATAATATTGTAGTGCCAGCTTCTATTTGGAAAGTAATTGTAGTATTGCCAGTTGGGGAATATGACGCTGTGAGAGTTAACACAACAACGAGAGTAATTGCAGTAAATATGCCCAATTTGAATTCAGTAGGAGCGGAAGATTGGAAAAAATATAGAATATCAGTAGATGAATTAGAACGCTTGACGGGTTATGATTTTTTGTCAAACGTACCTACAAATATTCAGAAAGTAATTGAAAATGTTGTTGATAAGGAGTAATTATACCTGATGATTTACCTTATTTTCATTTTTGAAATCAATATGTCAAAACCTGTCGCTTTGAACTCAAAGCTCATTGCTATTTAACAAAATAATTTAAGTTTTTTTAAGAATTTTTCAGGGGAAAACTATTTTAAATTGTCGTGATTTTGACAATTTAAAAATTAATTTTGCGTTTGAATATAATTGATGAAAATGAGATTTCATTTTTGCCCTTGTCCTATGAAACGATTTATACATTTAACCATCATCTTATGCGCTACATCTTTGGGTGTAAGGGCTCAATCTGATAGTCTCAAATTTATTACGATTTCTCCCACAGGTTCAATCAAAAATATTGACTGGTTAGAGAAAAATACGGTTGGTCAGTTTGGTATTGATTTTAAACTTCAACCCAGTAAAAAAGTAAATATTACACTTGGTTCAGCACTCTTCAAAACAATCGGAGCAAGTGTTTTAACGCCATCAAATCCAGCTGCTTTCTATTCAAGTTATGATAAATTTGGTAGTCATACAGGTTTTGTATCAACTGCTCCCAAAACTACTTATAGTGGAGGTTTTATCAATGCAGATGTTGGAATTCCTTTTAAATTAAGGGATAGTTCAAACATAAGTATTGAACCATTTTTGGGTTTAGAAGGGAAAATTTGGCAACGGACTACCGATTATGGAACAGAAGGTAGCCCTTTATTAGTAGAAGAAAAGTACAAATTCTTATCTCCATCTTTTGGTGCAAAGTTGAATTATTCAACGAAGTCTAAAGTAAAACTTACTTTAAGAATTTCAGGAAGCTACCCGATTGTTTCTAAATTGAAATTAGACGAAAAAAATCTTAATTTGCCCAATGCTGAATTAGACTTAAAACGACAGTTATCTCCTGCTGTTGAAATTGGTGCAAAAATCAAAAAACTAACCATCAAACTCCGTTACGAAAGAATCAATTTTGGTTCATCTGATTCTTTAAGAGGTTTTGCAACACCATCTTCAAGAGCCAATGTATCGGGTGTATCTGTTAGTTATGATTTCTAGCTGTAAGCTTTGAGCAATGAGCTTTTTTAAGACAGACCCATAGATTATAATAAAACTCAAAGCTAAACGCTCATAGCTCATAGCTCATAGCTCATAGCTGACTGCTCACAGCTAATTCTGTGTTCCCTGCTTAATCGCTTCATAATCCGTTTTCAAACGACCCATTTCTCTGGCAATAAAGGTTTGTAATTGCGTATTGAATGTTTTTTTATCTTCTTCATTCAATGAAGCGTAAAAATCTTTTAATTCTTGATTGATGGCTGCACGTTCTTCTGCCGAAGCAGCATTGATTGAACGCATGTGATATTGTTTGAAATTGAAATCCATGATTTTTATTTGGGAATTGGGATGGTGGATTTTGGATTGATTATGCCAATCAAAAGCCCTTATATTTTTTGGAATGACAAATTTACTACTAAAAATGAAACAAGGTATTTTCATTTCTTTGGTAATTTCTGAAATAGCAAAAATACTTCTCGAATCACTTCCAATTCAAAAGAAAAAATAGAAGCACTCTCTTCAAAGCTTAATGCTGAAAAATTTTGTTGTAAATTGCAGGCTAATTCTAACTTGTTCAAAATTTAGAATTATCAATAACAGATAACATGTGCTAAAGCACATAAAATTTCCCATCAAATTTTGGGCTTCTTGAAATGAAAACTAAAACATTACGTAAGAATAAAGTAAACATCGTAACGCTGGGTTGTAGTAAAAACTTGGTGGATTCGGAAGTAATTTACACGCAATTGAAAGGCAATGGCATGAATGTTACACACGAATCTAAAAAGGATGATGCAAACGTTGTGATTGTAAATACTTGTGGATTTATTGATAATGCCAAGCAAGAATCTATTGATACAATTTTGAGGTATGTTGATGCCAAAGAATCGGGTATTATTGATAAATTGTATGTTACGGGTTGTTTGTCGCACCGATATAAAGATGAATTAGAGGCAGAAATTCCAGCAGTTGATGCTTTTTTTGGCACAAACGAATTGCCTCGTTTGCTAAAAACGCTAAAAGCAGACTACAAACACGAATTAATTGGCGAACGTTTATTGACCACGCCAACGCATTATGCTTATTTGAAAATTGCGGAAGGTTGCGATCGTCCATGTTCTTTCTGTGCAATTCCTTTGATGCGTGGCGGACACGTTTCTCGTTCTATTGAAGATTTAGTAGTTGAAGCAAAATCCTTGGTAAAACGTGGTACAAAAGAATTGATTTTGATTGCCCAAGATTTAACGTATTACGGATTAGACATTTATAAAAAACGTAATCTTTCAGAATTGTTAGAGCAATTTGCTGACATTGAAGGACTTGATTGGATTCGTTTGCAATACGCTTATCCAGCAGGGTTTCCGATGGATGTTTTAGACACAATGGCGAAATATCCAAACATTTGTAAGTACTTGGATATGCCTTTACAAAGTGGTTCTACAGAAGTATTGAAAAGAATGCGTCGTGGAATTACTCGTGAAAAAACCGAAGATTTAATCAATGCCATTCGTGATAAAGTACCTGAAATTGCTTTAAGAACAACTTTAATTTCGGGTCATCCTGGAGAAACCGAAGCAGATTTTGAAGAAACGTATCAGTTTGTTGAAAAAATGCGTTTCGACCGTTTGGGTGTTTTTACTTATTCGCATGAAGACGATACGCATTCACATTCATTTGAAGATGATGTTCCTGCAGAAGTAAAACAAGAACGTGCCGACGAAATCATGGCTTTACAACAAGATATTTCAATGGAATTGAACCAGAACAGAATCGGAAATACTTACAAAGTATTATTCGACAGAAAAGAAGGAGGATACTTTATTGGAAGAACACAATTTGATTCACCAGAAGTAGATAACGAAGTATTAGTTCCTGCTACACAATATGTACGTTTGGGTGATTTTGCAAATGTAAAAGTAAATCGTGCAGAGGAGTTTGATTTGTACGGGGAAGTGGTTGCTTAATTTGAAAATTTGAGGATTTGAAAATTATATATTTGAAAATTTGGAGATTTGAAAATTTGAAAATGTTGTAAAGTATAAATGTGAGATTTCTTTAATCTTCCTTCGTACTTATAATTTTCAAATCTTCAAATCCTCAAATTTTCAAATCAAATATTATCCTACCAAGTTACGGTAGTCTTCTCTTGATTTTAAGATAATTTGGTGAGCTACTTCTGCACCGTAAACCTCATCAATATCAACAGCTACTTTTTCTTCTCCAGGAATATTTTTGTAAGTCAAGAAGTAGTGGACCAAACGGTCGATGATAGGTTTTGGACATTGCGAAATGTCTGTCCAGCCACCGTACATTGAATCGCCTTTCAATACTGCGATGATTTTATCATCTGCTTCTCCTTTATCAATCATTCTAATTCCACCGATTGGAATCGCCTGACAGATAATATCACCATGAGTAATAGTACGTTCAGAGAGAACCAAAATATCCAATGGGTCACCGTCACCTTTTTCGATTTCTTTTCCAGATTGCTCACGAGCAAACTGAGCCGTGATTTCTCCACAATAAGTTTGAGGAAGAAAACCGTAAAGAGCAGGAACGATGTTAGAGAATTTTTGAGGACGGTCGATTTTCAAATAACCAGTCTCTTTGTCGATTTCGTATTTTACAGTATCAGTCGATACAATCTCGATGAAAGCTGTTACGATTTTGGGCATTTCATCTCCAATTTGGATGCCATGCCATGGATGGGCTTTATAAAAGTTTCTTTGCATACTAATTGGTTGGTAGTGGATGGATGGTGGTGTGTGAGGAATACCTGTTTTAATCACTTTCTCAACCGGTTTTTTTACTCTTGATGTTTTTTTCATACCACGCTCGAATCGGCACTTACTACTCTTTTGAAATTTTGTAATATTTGTTCTTGTAAAACTTCAACAGGCTCTGTTAAATAGGTTGAAGCATGGGCAAATATAGTCGAAATAAAGCAATTTTTGTCGTCTGTTTCTAAAAATAACTGCTGAATTGGGATAGTTAAAATGTTTTTACTCGCATTGGATTCGGAATTCAATAAAGCGCTTCCTAAGGAAAGATAAAACTGATGATTTACCAATTGCCGACAAATCTGAGCATTGTTATTAAAACCGTGCACAATCATTGGAATGCTTGGTTTTAACTTTTTTTTCAACATAATCAATTCTGAAAATGCCTTTACACAATGGATAATCACTGGTTTTTGTAAAGTTTCTGCCAAACGAATTTGTCTAATAAATACTTCTTCTTGAAAACTCATATCCAAATCTATCAATCTATCCAAGCCACATTCGCCAATGGCTAAAACATTTGGTTGGCGAGCTAATTCTTCTAATTGGACAAAATCCTCATCAATATTTTCAGGCTTTATATACCAAGGATGTAAACCTACCGAAAATTTCCCCACAGCTATATCCATCCAACCCGAAGCGGTTTGAGCATTAATAATACTCAAAATATCTTTTTCTGTGGAAGTTTGATGTGTGTGAATGTTGAGATAGATGGGCATTGGAGATTAGTTTAAAGCTTTTATTTAATGATTTTATAAATTAAAACTCATTCTCAAAACAAATATACTCCTTTCAAGATTTATAAAGTACTCAAATGTCCTATCAAAATAAGTGATCAATATCTTGTGGTTTAAACGTGACCTTCGTTTGAGAGATAACGAAGCATTGAAAGAAGCATTGGCGGGTAAAAAACCGCTTTTGATGCTTTATTGTTTTGAACCTTCTGTGATGCAAGATGCCCATTATTCAGCCAGACATTGGCAAATTGTTTGGGAAGCTTTACGGGATTTGAACAAACAATTACAAAGTATTCATCCGCAACTTTCTATTAAAATTATTCATGGAGAAATACTTCCTTACTTGGAAACTTTGCACAAAAAAGAAACGATTCATAAAATCTTTTCACACCAAGAAACAGGGCTTAAAATTACTTATGACCGAGACAAAGCCGTAAGTGCTTTCTGTAAACAAGAGCAAATTACTTGGCTGGAATTTCAGAACAATGGCGTAGTGAGAGGCAAACACAATCGTGAAAACTGGGTAAAAGAATGGCATCAATATATGAGTAAGCCATTGGCAGAAGCTGATTTCAATAACATAGAATCAAATTTGAAATTACCAGAAGATTTGCCCATTCAAGCAATTAACAATCCTGCAATACTTTTCAAAGACTATACTTTCAATAAAGCACAACAACCTGGAGGAGAAAGTTTTGCTTATCGCTACCTTAATTCTTTTCTGAACGAAAGAGTAAAAAATTATGCAAAATCGCTCTCAAAACCTTTGGCTTCTCGCAAAGGCTGTAGTCGGCTTTCGCCTTATATTGCTTGGGGCTGTATCAGTATTCGACAAATTTATCAAGCTCAAACAAAGGCTTCAAAGGCAAATCCAACACTCAAGTGGCAGTTGGATAATTTTGGTTCAAGATTACGTTGGCATTGTCATTTTATCCAAAAGTTTGAAATGGAAGAACGAATGGAGTTTGAAAATCTCAATCGTGGCTACGATTCGTTACTGATTGCTGAAAATGATGATTTTTTTAAGGCTTGGGCTGAAGGCAGAACTGGTTTTCCATTGGTAGATGCTTGTATGCGTTGTTTAATTGAAACAGGTTATCTTAATTTTAGGATGCGTGCTATGTTGGTTTCGGTACTTACTCATCAACTTTTTCAGCATTGGAAAGAAGGAGCGTTACATTTGGCAAGATTGTTTTTAGACTTCGAGCCGGGCATTCATTATCCACAAATCCAGATGCAAGCGGGTGTTACAGGCATTAATACGGTTCGGATGTATAATCCTATCAAACAATCTCAAGAACATGACCCCGAAGGTATTTTTATCAAACAATGGCTTCCAGAATTAAAGAATTGTCCTTTGGCATACATCCACGAACCTTGGAAAATGACGAACTTGGAACAAGATTTTTACGGTTTTCATCTCAATGTGGATTATCCTTTGCCACTTATCAATTTTGAAGAAAACACCAAAATCGCCAAAGAACGAATATGGGGACACCGCAAAACAGATGAAGTAAAAGCCTCAAAAAAGCAAATTTTAGAAAAACATACCATTCCGAACAAGGAAGCCTTACAACGAAGAAAGAAAAAATAAACCTTTTCTGTAACTTTGTGGAAAGATTTGCGAAAGTCAATCACATACATAACCAATCGGCGATGTTTTGCCGAATTCAGAAAATACAGAAAATGATTTATCCTATAGTTGCCTACGGTGATTCCGTTCTAAGAAAAGTTGCCGTTGATATAGAAAAAGGCTCAATTGATGTTAAGAAATTATCAGAAGATATGTTTGAAACCATGTACAATGCTTCTGGTGTAGGTTTGGCTGCTCCGCAAATTGGCATGGCTATCAGAATGTTTGTGGTGGACGGTCGCCCGTTTAATGAAGGTGAAGATTTAGACGAACGAGACAAAGACCCTTCTTTAGTAGATTTCAAAAAAGTATTTATTAATGCTGAAATTTTGGAAGAAGATGGCGACGAATGGGCTTTTGAAGAAGGCTGTTTGTCGATTCCAAATATCCGTGAAGATGTTTATCGTCCTGAATATGTAAAAATCAAGTACGTAGATGTTGATTTCAAGGAACATATTGAAGAGTACGAGGGTTTGGCAGCACGCATTATTCAACACGAGTACGACCATATAGATGGAATTCTTTTCACCGACCATTTAAGTCCTGTGAAAAAGAGAATGTTGAAAAACAAGCTTGCTAATATTACTAAAGGAAATATCAAGGTAGATTATAAAATGAAGTTTCCGAAGTAATTGTTTACAGTCCTTTCCATAAAAAAGCACTTGATTAGCTAATCAAGTGCTTTTTTATGGAAACTGTTTAAACTTTTGTGATTTTCCAATTAGCTGGCGAATTAATTCGCCAGCTAATTGGAAAATAAATTGAGGAAGCTGAAGGATACAAGCATAAGTTTTAATGCTTGTAATAACTATCTTATGATGAGTCTGACCTTATTTTAAACAACCTCTTACTCTTTCGTCCCTTGTACTTTTGAACCTGTTTTTTTCTCTAATCCAGGTTGGAAAATCTCGAAGTTTTCTTTTTTCTTCGCATCAGCTACAATTTTACGGACGTCTTCTAATAATTTTTTTGCATCATAAATTACACCATCTTTTATCGTGTATTTTACACCGCCGACACGTATTACTTCGTTGTTTTCTGTTAATCTGATTGCGCCCGTTCCGTAAAGATTTTTTAGATTTTTTAACGGATTTTCTTCTAAAATCACCATATCTGCTAATTTCCCTACTTCAATACTGCCAATTTTATCTGCCATTCCTAAAGCTTCAGCACCTTTTAAGCTGGCCGCACGAATTACTTCTAAAGGATGAAAACCTGCTTCACGCAATAATTCTAATTCACGGATGTAAGCAAAACCATATAACTGAAAAATAAAGCCTGAATCTGAACCCGCCGTTACTCTGCCTCCTCTATTTTTATATTCATTGATAAATGCCATCCAAAGTTTATAATTTTCTTTCCATTGCACTTCTTGCTCAGTTCCCCATTCTTGCCAATACGAACCATGAGAAACTCTCGAAGGCTGATAAAAACGCCATAATTGTGGCATGGTGTATTCTTCATGCCATTCTGAGCGACGAGCTAACATTAACTCACGATTGGCTTCATAAATATTAAAAGTTGGGTCGATGGTGAAATCCAATTTCAACAATTCATCCATTACTTCATTCCAACGTTTTGAACCCGGTTTGGCAGCTTGTTTCCACAATTTCCCTGCTTCTTCAAAACGATTTTGCTCGTTGCTATAATTATAATCGGCTGGATAATCCTGAATCGTTTGGTTTTCAAAAAGTGCTTCTGGCAAACCATACCAATGTTCCATTGAAGTAAGTCCCGCTCTAGCAGAATTCAACACATTCCAACGAGCCACATCTACTTGTGCATGATGATAAGCTGAACGTAAACCCAATTCTTTATTTCTTTTAATAGCTGTTTCGATTACTTCTGGTCTTGCACCAAAAAATTTAATACCATCAGCTCCCTTTTTAGCATTTTCTTCTACCCAAGCTTTTGCTTGTTCTGCGGTTGAAATAGTTTCTTTTGCACCCATTCCAAATGCTGTATAAGCTAAGATTCTTGGTGCAGTAATTTCATTTTTTAATGATTTTGCTTTTTGTTCTAAAACCCAATCCAATCCATTTCCTGCCGATGGGTCACGAATGGTGGTGATACCATGTCCAAGCCATAATTTATAGACATATTCTGCGGGTGTTCCTTGCGATTTTCCACCAATATGTCCGTGCATATCTACAAAACCGGGCAACATATACATGCCTGTGCAATCTAATTCTTTATCGCCTGGGTTGAGTTTTGGGCGACTTTTGGGGTCAATCGGAACGCCTGGATAACCTACTACTTTTATTTCTACAATTTTATTTTTCTCGACAACTATATCACAAGGTCCTTGCATCGGCGAACCTGTTCCGTTGACTAGATTTACTCCTCTGATAATCATGCGGTTGAATTGTCCTTCGCCTTCAGCTCGTGGAGGTGCTTTTTCAATTTGTGCGATGGATGTTAGAGAAAAGATTAATAAACAACAAGTAAGGAAACTTGATAAATGTTTTTTCATGGTTTGAATGTTTGATGAATGTTGATAATTTAGATTAGTAAGTACCTAAAACGATACCACGTTTATTCTTTTTCTAAGATACGGAATTTATCTAAAATGTGTAAATTGAATCTCATTTCAATCTTTGAAATTTCTATTGTATGAATCACTTCATCAGAAATAATTTTTTAGCCATTTGTGTCACGCTAGCGGTCGTTTTTGCTTTTGCAAAAGGTGCAACCGTTTATCAACAAGAACCAGCCAAAACTGTACTTCCTTCCTTGGCAATGCCGACGGCTTCAGACAAAACTTTTGCCAATTATTGGTACAAAGGCAAAGCCGAAATCAGTAGTTATACTTTAGAAAAAGACCGTTACGGACAAATTTGCCCGGGAGAAGCTGTGTTAGTTTTTGTTACCGAAGATTTCAGAACGGATAAACAAGTAAAACTAGAATCTGATAATAAAGAAGCCGCTACCAATGTATTAAAAGTAAATTTTATCGAAAAGTTCCTGACTGGAATTTATGATTATTCTGTGATGACTTCTGTGTTTTCGCCAGTTGATACTAAAGCTTTTCCTCATGCTTTAAAAGTAGCTACTTCTGTACAAGAATGGTGCGGAATGGCTTATTTACAATTGAATAATCGAGACAGAGCTTATCAAATAGAAGGGAAAAGCTATTTTGAGAAAGAAGTACAAGAAGATATAGCATTAGAAAGAGTGCTTTTAGAAGATGAAATTTGGAATAAAATTCGTCTTAATCCTGAAAGTTTACCAACGGGTGAAATTAAAATTATTCCAAGTTTTACTTATTGTCGATTGAGACATCAATTGCCCGCAGTACTTCAAGCTAATGCAAGCTTAAAAGATTATACAGGAACAGATTTTAGCGAGAAAAAACTGAAAGTATTTAGTCTTGATTATCCTGAAAAGAAGCGTTCTGTAGAAATTATTTTTCAAGAAGCATTTCCGTATAAAATTATGGGTTGGACAGAGACAAACATTAGCAAAGGAAAATCTTTAATGAGCAAAGCTACTTTAAAGAAAACAATCATGACTGACTATTGGACAAAACACAACGTAACAGATTTACCTTTAAGAGATAGTTTGGATTTGAAATATGGGTTGAAGTAAGCCACTAATGGCATGACTGATAGGATGGGGAGTGTTCATTAAACTGTGTCATTTGATTTATTGAGTTAGGGGGCTAGCCCCCTAACTCAATAAATCAACTTGTGAAATTCTGTCTTCAAAT